>JAYTMU010000197.1:0-5913 GCA_043728195.1 Bdellovibrionales bacterium | reverse complement strand
TTTAGAAACTTTTTTTGCTATTTTTACCGATCACGCTTTTAAACGGAGATCAAAAAAATGGTCGAACTTAAAACGGAAAATGTTGAAAGTTCAGATTTTAAAAACCGAAACTTGTTCTTTGAAAATAAAATAGAACCCATGTGGGCTTCAACGAAGATTGCAGCTGCCATTCTAGGAATAAGTCCTAATGCTTTACGAATTAGAAAATGTCGTGGGCAAATTGAATGTCGGTACTTCGGTAATCAGCTTCGCTTTAATATGACCTACCTCCAATCACTTCTACGCCTAGAGCGAGAAGTCAGAAAGGAGTAGATTATGTCTATTAAGAAATTGATTGTCGATGGCAAGGCTTTGTATGAAGTCTTTATAAAAATAAGAGATAAATCCGGTAAGCAAGTCGCAAAACGAAAACGCTTTTCTACTGAACGTGAAGCCAAGAAAGCAGAGCTTGAAATTTTGATGACCCTAGAGGGTCACAAAACAAAAATTACTTGGAAAGCATGGATTGAAAGTGTTTTAGAAAAGTACAGAGTTGAATATCGAACTTCGACATACCTTAACTATAAACACTGTTTAAACAAATGGTTTAATCCAGTTTGGGATGAAAAATTCTTGGACGAAATTAAGCCTAGCGATGTTCACAACGTAATTTTTAATGATTGCAAAGCAACGTCTAGCTACACGCAAAAAGGACTTCTAAAAATTGTAAAGTGTATTTTTAATCTAGCAATCGAAGAAGCAATTATTGTTAGAAATCCTGCCGTTGGTATTCGAGTCAGATGTGCTGAGGCCAACCAAGCCGTTCTTAATAAAAGTGAAGTTGAAATCCTACTGAGTGAGGCTCGGCGTACAGAACACCGATTTTTTCCTCATTGGATGCTCGCGCTTTTAACCGGAATGCGTTCTGGTGAACTTTACAGTCTAAGATGGACCGATGTAAATATTGTCACTGGCAAAATCAGCATCAGTAAGGCAAGCAAAGGTCTTAAAGAGCTTCTGCGAAGAAATCGGCATTACCCAAGTAAAGTTTCACGATCTTCGTGCAACCTTTATAACGCAAATGCTAAATAACGGAGTTCCACTTTCTAAAGTTATGGCGATCGTTGGCCACTCGTCTTTGAGGACCACGCAAGGATATTTGCTACTGTCTGGTAAGGATATTGAGGGTGCAACAGAAGGACTAAACATCCTAGTGCCGCAGACTGAAGAAAGGCTTGAAAACGTTATTCAGCTCAAGCGAAAATAGATTTACTTGCGATAACAATTTGGCAACATGGGTCTAAGTTTTTCTATGAAAACGATGGGTTACACGATAGGCGTGTTACCCATCCAAATTCTTTTCTAAGAAATTGGAGTTAAAAGACCTCAATCTAAGTAATCAGATACAGATTAGAAATCCTCGCAACAAACAAACAGGTATTTTTCAGGCAATTTCAAATTTTGGTAAAACTTCACTTTACAAAAAGCAGCGCAGTTTCCACTGAGGCAACATTACATCCATGAAACAATTTTGCAATGCATGTGAAACTAATCATGTGGTATTATTTAAAGCATGAGACTGCTCATAATCGAAGATGATATTAAAATTGCAAATTTACTTAAAAAAGGCTTCAGCGAAGCCGGCTTTAATGCAGATGTTTCCAATAGTGGTTTAGCCGGATATGAACTTGCTTTAGTAGAAGATTATGATCTTTTAATTGTCGACGTCATGCTTCCCGGCAAAGATGGATTTTCAATTGTCGAAGACCTTCGCAAGCAAAATTGTGGAACTCCTGCTTTATTTCTAAGTGCTAAAAGATCTACGGAAGACCGCATCGAAGGACTTCAGCGTGGCGGTGACGATTATATTGTAAAGCCGTTTTCATTTACTGAAGTCCTTGTTAGGTGCCAAACAATTTTGAGACGAACGACGAAGCAAGTTGATACAATGAAACTGAAATATCAGGATCTAGAAATGGATTTGCAGTACCGCTTCGTTAAACGGTCAGACCAAACCATCGAGCTTCATCAAAAAGAGTTTGCACTTTTAGAATACATGCTAAGAAATAAAGAAAAGGTATTAACAAAAACTCAAATTCTTGAAAAAATTTGGAGTTATGATTTCGATCCACAAACGAATGTAGTTGATGTGCTTATTTGTAGACTAAGAAATAAAATTGATAAGGATTTTAAACCCAAAGTCATCAAGACAATTCGCGGTGTCGGATATGCTCTTAAGTCTGAATAAGCGAATTACAAAATCACTTTCATTTCGCTTAGCGTTTTACTTTTGCGCTAGTTTTTCAGTATTTTTAACTGCCGCTTTTGTTTTTAGCTATGTACAATTAAAACATTCGCTTGAAAAAGCGGACAAAGAAATCATCTCGTCAAAACTTCACGAAATCACTTCCGTACTGCTAAGTTCGGACATTAAGGGTCTTGGACTGTATCTTAGTAGGGAACATCGACGCATTGCCAATTCATCATTTCTAATTCGAGTCATGACAAATACGGGTGAAACTGTGTTTGTTAAACCGTCAGTACAGGACGAAAATTTTGATTTTGAAAAGGCCTTTAACGACACACGAAAACTTGTTAACGCGAATGGTTGGCACCGTTTTAATGCCATAGATGACGAAGACGTCTTTGATATTTTTATCCAAACTGTTTCCGATAACTATCAGGTTGAAATCGGAAAGAGCAGTGAAAAACGTGAAGGAATACTGGAAAAAGTGCTTTATGTATTTCTGTCGATTGACTTGCTGTTTATCCTTCTAAGCAGCCTAGCAGGCTTTTGGTATTCAAGGCGAGCGCTTGCCCCGATCCGAAATCTGACTGCAACAATTAAATCTATTGAAAATGGTGATTTTTCTAAACGTGTTTTACAAACTGGTCCGGAAGATGAACTTAGCGATCTTGTTTATACATTTAATCGAATGGCAGATAAAATAGATCACTTAATTAAAATGATGCGAGAATCTCTTGATAATGTGGCTCATGATATTCGAACACCGTTAACGCGTATTCGGTACTTGGCCGAAGATGCGCTGTTAAAAGATAATCCGGTTACCTCAATATCTGCGCTTGAAGAGTGCGCGGAAAGCTCTGCCGAAATTTCGGCTTTAGTTGATCAATTGATGAGTATTTCGGAGGCGGAAGCAGGAACCCTTAAGCTTAAGATTGAAAATTGCAACATGACCAACTTGTTGCAGGAAGTTATCGATGTTTATGAATTTGTAAGCATAGAGAAAAAAATCGAGCTGCATTTTGAAAAAGAAGTTGCTCCTGTATTTTGCGCCATTGACAAGAAAAGATTTAAGCAGATTTTAGGAAATTTATTAGATAATGCACTTAAATTTTCAAATGAACTTACAAAAATCAATTTCAAAATCATCGAGATCGATAGCTCAGTAAAAATTTCTATTCAGGATCAAGGGGCTGGAATACCACAGCATGAACTAACCAGAATATGGGACCGGCTATATCGCGGCGACAGCAGTCGATCGACCAGAGGGTTGGGGTTAGGGCTTAGCATTGTTAAGTCCATAGTTGTAGCGCACAAAGGGGTAATAGAAGTCAGTTCTACAATAAATGTCGGCTCGAGTTTCACGATAACCCTTCCAAAATTACAGGCTACTTAGAGCGCAGAAACGATAAGACAACTAGCGTGCACAATGAAATCATTGTCCCATTCCAAGTCCCAATTGAATAATATTTTAATCTATTACATCCTTTTTTGTAGCGGTTAGGTATAAGATAATCTCCAATCGATGCTCCAAGGGGTCGTGCAAAGTATTTTTCAAAATTACCCCCATTATTAATCTGTTAGCAGACGTCCACAAGTAAAAATCCCAATTTCAAATCATTTTGAAATTGGGATTTTAATATCAGGTTCCTATATCAATCTTCTGATCCCTCGTCGTCATCTTCATCGTCACTGCTGTTAAATTTTGGATGATCGGCCAGAAATTGGCCATTGCCGGCGTCGATGATCAGTTCATGTATTCCTGTACTTCGGCTTGAAACCATAACCGCGTAAACCAGATACCCATCTTCATTTCCTAAACCGACGGACAATACGTCACCTGTTATTTTTTTATTTGTCGACTTGATTGCTTCCGTAGCGGAAACTTTTGCCAACTTTGGATAGTCTGCAGTCGTTGAATTTTTTGTCGACAATGAGCCCATGATTGGTTTTTCTTTATTAAAAGTGCTTACGCCTGCCCATGTTTCGCTGCTGGTAATGAATCCGACAAATCCAATGACCGCTAGCCTTTGTACTGTGCTTGTTTTCATCTAATCCTCCATTTGAGACACCGAATTATTTGAGTACTTGTAGGTAAATATTAACAAAGAAAAATTTCAGATACGTTTCTGAATGATTACAAACCTGAAACATACGTCGCATCTCAAGCAAGTTTCTGTGATGTAATTCTGATGTAATGTTTCAGCAATTAACAGGGTGTTACTGTCTTTACACCAACAAGGGAGTTCTTGTGAAAAAAACCAGCAAAGTGTTAATGTTTCTTTTTATTTGTAATTTCAGCATAGCCGCATCTGCCGCCGCAAAGAATTTTGATCGAGCAGTTTTTGTAGTTTTTGAAAATACGAATTATATAGCTGCTATCAGCGAGCCCTTCTTCAAAAAACTTGCACAAAGCGGAGCAAATTTTACTAACATGCTTGCGTTAACTCACCCTTCGCAAGGAAACTATATCGGCCTAACTTCTGGTTCTTTAAATGGAGTAAATGACGATTCTGCAGTTGATTTAAATGTTCGAAATATTGCCGACTTAATTGAAGCCAAGGGCTTAACTTGGAAAGTTTACGCTGAAGATTATCCTGGGAACTGTTTTACTGGTCGAACGAATAGTGGATATGCACGAAAGCACAATCCGTTTATCAGTTACCTTAGTGTACAAAAAGATCCTAATCGCTGCGCCAATATAGTAAATCTAAATCAATTTTTTACAGATAGTAAAAACGGTACACTTCCTAACTACGTATTCGTCGTACCCAATAGCAAAAGCAGTGGACATGATACGGGGGTTGCCTACGCTAGCAAGTGGTATCAGAAAAATTTTGAACCTTTGGTAACTGACCAGAAATTTATGGAGAATACAATTTTGATCACTATGTTCGATGAAAGCAGCGGCGGTAAAAATCAAATTTATACGACAATAGTAGGACCAAAAGTTTCACAAGGCTCGTTTAATGAAAAACTTTCGCTGTACAGCTTGCTTAAACTAGTGGAAGATAATTTTGACCTTGGGCATCTTGGCAAAGAAGATAGCACCGCAACCGCAGTCCCGCAAATTTGGAAATAATGCGCGAGTTAGGTCTAAAAATGGCAAGACAAATTTGTAAATTAAGGGTAGAGAAAAAAATGAAAAGTGGCTTTGGTTAGGACTTGGATTTATTTTAATAGGTATTCTATTTTTAATGGTTGAATCAGCCCCTTACTGAACCCAAACAATCGTACGTGTATCTACATCGTAAGTTGCAGTGTTAGTAAAATTCCAGTGCCGGTTACCGGAATTAATACCAACTGATGTATCAATAGTCATCCCATCTTTATCGTCTTTACCGCCGACGACCCACTGTGTTGATCCCGCTGTAGTAACCCAGTGGGCTGAATGCGAACGGTATTAAAACCTGCGAGTTCACAGTCAGTGATACTAAAATAATGTAAATAATTTTTAGATTCATCACTTGTTATTATGAGACGAAATCATTCTTTTTCCTAGTTTTATTTTCTTGGTTTCTAGCGTGGATCAATTTTACACACGGTCATTACTATACCTGAAATGAAAAGGATTTAACATTTACCCAACGCCGTCTATTTTAAAAAGAGAGGTTTTTATGAATTGGGCCCATGTGCATTTAATGATAAACCATTTTCCAGTCTTCGGAATGCCATTTGCGCTTGCGATA
>JAYTMU010000196.1:0-4678 GCA_043728195.1 Bdellovibrionales bacterium | reverse complement strand
GTTGCTCAGCAACAAGGCTGTGTTCTGTACGATCTAGAAATGGTTGGCACAGGAAATGGACGGACACTAAGAATATATATTGATAAAGATGCGGGCGTTGGCGTCGAAGATTGCTCTAGTGTTTCTAAGGGTTTAAACCAAAAACTTGATGAAAAAGATTTAGTTCCAGATGGAAACTATAATCTTGAAGTTTCAACCCCTGGATTGGACCGAATACTTACCAAACGTTGGCATTTTGAAAAAGTCGTTGGTCAAAAGATTTACGTTAAATTGGCACATTCTTTAGGAACTATGGGCGTGGTTGAAAAGTCGATTATGGCTATGAAGCAATTTGAAGAAGTTTTAAATGCAGTTGATGGCGATGATCTGGTATTTGATATTCGCGCGACCACGGTAAAGGTACCGATGAATAAAATTGAAAAATCGAAACTTGTTTTTGAAATGAAGACAAATTCTATTAAAAAAAAGAATAAATAATTGGGGGTTCTAAGTGGCAGATAATTTATTTTCGGATTTAGCAAAAGTTATTGATCAAGTCGGCCGAGACAAAGGTATTGATAAAGAAGTCATCATCGATGCTGTAAAACAAGCTATGCTAGTTGCTGCCCGTAAAAAATTTGGAACGTACCGCGAAATCGAAGCACAATACAATGAAGCCACTGGCGAAGTAGAGCTTTATGAATTTAAAGAAGTTGTTGAAAAAGAAAAATTCGTCGATGAAGAAGTTGAAATCACCTTGGAGGACGCTCTTTTGTTAGATCCGGGGGCCACCCTAAATGACTCGATCGGTATCAAATTACCGTCGAATGATTTAGGTCGAATCGCAGCGCAAACTGCAAAACAGATCATCCTACAAAAAGTGCGTGATGCCGAACGGGAAATTATTTTCTCTGAGTTCGAACAACGTAAAGGTGAAATTGCTTCCGGGATTGCACGCCGGGTCGAGCGCGGAGCCATCATCGTTGATTTAGGGCGCACCGAAGCCCACATTCCACCCCGTGAGCAAATCCCAGGTGAAGTTTACAAACCAGGTGACCGCATTCAGGGTTACCTATCAGAAGTACGTCAGACAACTCGGGGCCCACAAATTATCATGTCGCGCGCTGATGAACGTTATTTGGTTAAATTATTTGAAATGGAAGTTCCTGAAATTTATGACGGTGTTGTTGAAATTATGTCCGCAGCCCGCGAACCAGGGCAGCGCGCTAAAATTGCCGTCCGCACAAAAGACAATTCCGTTGATCCTGTCGGCGCATGCGTCGGTATGAAAGGATCTCGTGTGCAAAATATCGTACAGGAACTTCGCGGTGAAAAAATTGACATTGTTATGTGGGATGAAGATATCACACGTTTTGCTTGTAATGCTTTGGCACCAGCAGAAATTTCTAAGGTCTTTCTAGATGAAGAAAATAAAGAGATGGAAATCGTAGTACCTGATACTCAATTAAGTTTAGCCATCGGCCGTAAAGGTCAAAATGTGCGCTTAGCTGCAAAATTAACGACGTGGAAGCTAGATATTATGTCGGACACAGCAGCAGCGTCTCGAACCGCTGAATCTATTTTTAATTTGATGCTTATTCCAGGTATGAACGAAACGATGGCGCAAAATATATTTCAATCGGGCTTTGGTTCGATTCAATCTATTGGCGCTGCTAAGGCTGAAGACATCATGACCATTCCTGGTTACGACGATCCAGACAAAGCACAAAAATTAATTACTGATGCGACAACTTTAATTAAAAGTTACAAAGACCAAGGAATTCCAGTTCCTAAGTCTCCGCATGCTGCTGTTATTGATAAAGGCTCGTCAGCTAAACAACGTGCTGAAGAACAACTTAAAGCTGAGCTTTCAAAACTCAGCACGAATTCGTAGTGAGATTAGAGTGATTAAAGGGATGAAGGGGATATAACGCGTGAGTAATCCAAAAGTTTTTGAATTTGCTAAAGAAATTGGGATGACGCCACTGGCTTTAATGGACAAAATTAAAGAGTGGAATTTGCCAGTCAAAAATCATATGGCCGAAGTTGAGCCAGAGGTTCTTGAGCAAATCAAATTAAAGTTAGCTGGTTCTGAAAAAGGATCCGAAGCAAAACCCAAGAAGACCGTTGCAAAAAAGGCAGCGTCGGGAACCACAGCAGTTAAAAAAGCAACAGCCACAACAGCGGCAAAAGCCCCGGCTGCAAAATCGGCGAAAGCCGATAAATCAGCTAAGGCGATTGAAGTGCAAGTGGCGCCAGTTGCCGCTTCCGTCATTCGTCGAAAAACGAAAGAAGCTGAACCCCTAATTGAAGAACAAAAAGTAAAAGTCGAAGCCGTAGTAGAAGCTGTTGTTGCACCTATCGCAAAACTAGCTGAAGCAGTCGTTGAAAAAGTAGCAGCTGCAGTTGCTCCAGTTATTGCGGCCGTAACAGCTGCCATTCAGACACCGGCAAGCACTGCGGTAGCTAGTGCCGCTCCAGCAGCAGCACCAGTTGAGCCTGTAAAGCCATCTCCAATTATTTCTAGAAAAAAAGAAGTAGCTATCGGTGATAGCGGGGTTTCAAGTTCTGCTAACATTGCAAATCAACGCCGAAACATTATCGGAAAAATGGATTTAAGCCGGGTACAAGCTCCTCCGGGAACTGGTTATCAGGGAAGCGGTCCAAGGCCTTTAAGTGGACCACGCAGTCAAGGTCATCCAGGATCGAATGCCACAGGTGGAACTGGTGGCGGGTTTAATTCGCGTCCGGGTATTGGTGGTATTCAACCACGCAGCACGATGGGCGCGCGAAATATTAGACCCGGATTTGTGGCGCAAATGCCCGACACTCCGGTATTTAATAATGCCCCAGCAGACGCGAAACGTGATTACGACAAAAAATCTAAAAAATTTGGTCAGTTAGCAACTCCTACTGGAACGTTAACGGCTAAGGAAAAAGAAGCAGAAACTATTTTAAATAGTTTTAATCCGAACGAATTTAAGAAACGAGAATTGGTATTTCAGCCGCGCAAAAAAATGGATATCTTAAACCGGGCCGCGATGAAAACTGAAATAACCCAGCCCAAAGCTTCGAAAAGACTTTTAAAAGTTAATAATAAAATGAAAGTCAGCGACGTCGCTGGGGAAATGGGTCTAAAAGCCGCACAACTTGTGAAAGCGTTAATGAAAAGTGGCGTGATGGCCACAATGAATACTGATTTAGACTTTGATACAATTGCCTTAATCGTTCCCGAGTTCGGTTGGGAAGCACAAAACGTTTTCAAAACGGCTGATGATATCGTCGTTGAAATGGCGTTTGGCGACTTGGAAGCAGATAAAGTGACGCGTCCACCAGTTGTGACTGTAATGGGTCACGTTGATCATGGAAAGACGTCGCTTCTAGATGCTATTCGAAATGAAAAGGTTGCTGCTGGCGAAGCCGGTGGAATCACTCAGCATATTGGTGCGTATTCTGTAAAATCAGAAGACGGAAGTTTTGTTACTTTTCTAGATACTCCGGGTCACGAAGCGTTCACGGCTATGCGTGCACGCGGTGCCAATGCAACTGATATTGCTATTATTGTAGTCGCAGCCGATGACGGCATGATGCCGCAAACTGCAGAAGCAATTAATCATGCAAAAGCAGCCGGTGTTCCAATTATCGTTGCTGTAAATAAGATGGATAAGCCAGGCGCAAATCCAGATCGAATCAAGCAGCAATTAACAGAATTGCAAATCGTTCCCGAAGAGTGGGGCGGTACCACAATTTTCGTTGAAGTTTCTGCTTTAAAAAGAACGGGTATAGATAAATTGTTAGAAAGCATTAAGTTACTAGCCGAAGTGGCTGAACTTAAGTGTAACCCGTCGCGTTCTGGAACTGGAATCGTGATTGAAGCCAAGCTTGAAAAAGGGCGCGGCGCAGTTGCAACAATTTTAGTAAAAGATGGAACAATCTCTATAGGTCAGCACATTGTTGCTGGTTCTATGAAGGGAAAAGTAAAATCACTTACTAACGATAAAGGCGAGCGCGTAACAACCATGGGCCCAGGATTTCCAGTGGAAATTTTAGGTCTTGAAGGTGTGCCATCGTCTGGTGATCGCTTTGACGTTGTCGCCGATGAGCGCACAGCGGAAGAAGTAGTGAACAATCGTAAGCAAGTCACTGCCGCTGAGGCGTCTATTAAGGGAAGAATATCGATGGAAGATATTTTCTCTAAGGTCACTCAAGGGGACGTGAAAGATTTTAATATTGTTTTAAAATCAGATGTGCACGGATCATTAGAAGCCATTCAGGGAATGTTAAATAAAATAGCCTCAGCTGAAGTTAAAAATAAGGTCATCCATGCAGGTGTAGGCGGAATTACTGAAAATGACGTTTTACTGGCTCATACAGCTAAAGGTGTTGTGATTGGTTTTAACGTTCGCCCTGATGGCAATGCGCAAGCCAAGGCCAAGCAAATTGGCGTTGATGTCAGGACATATTCCATCGTGTATGAAATGATCGATGAAATTAAAAAAGCTATGGCTGGTGTTTTAGCTCCGCAAATTGTGGAAAAAGTTATGGGTGCTGCCGAAGTTCGAAATACATTTTCGGTTCCTAAAATGGGAGTCATCGCAGGTTGTTTCGTTAAAAACGGAAAAATTCAAAGGTCCAACATGCTACGTTTGGTACGTGATGGAAAAATTATTTTTGAAGGCAAAGTGGGCTCGTTACGACG
>JAYTMU010000195.1:0-46165 GCA_043728195.1 Bdellovibrionales bacterium | reverse complement strand
CATTAAGCGAATCCAGCATTGCCTGAATATGATTTAAATCTATCTGATTCTTATCGGTGCCGTTGCCTTTAGCCATTTGTTGCCCCCAGTATACGCGGTGAATTTATCCACGTTTGTAGGCACAGTCAAATTAGGCTTTTACTAAAAACTGCGAAAACCAAAGCCGATCTCCTGTAAACTTTTGCCTAATTTTTAAGTAAGATTCTTGAAGCTATTTGTGCCCAATTAAAAATCAAGACGAGGAAAGAGCGATGCGGAACTTGCTCATCAGAACATGTCAGAGTATTTTTAGTGAATGGCTAAACGTTCTGAAATTATTTCGAAAGAATCCTTAGAGGGACTTTTTGCGACTCATCCATATTTATTAGTCTTTAAGAAATTTGATTGGGATGAATACTTAAGTCTTCTGGCTCATATTTATGACTTGCTTGAAGAGGAAAATACACGCGTGCCGTTCGAGGTGCTGAAGGCCATTTTGATTCAGCATTACAGCGTAAAGGTGATGAACGTTGAAATTAAAGTCACTGAGTACTTTCAGATTATGATCGTTGAGTTGCAAGTTTTAAAAGATTCTCATGACAGCTTTGGAAAAAGATATATTGAAGCGACTCGTATGGGAAAAGATTTTCTGAAGATGATCGAGTCACTGCTTTCTGAGCGAAGGCGGTTTTCGGGGACAGGGGCTGAAACCCTTTTAGGCGCTTTGAATGGGCTTCTTATTTCAGGAAGTGAAATGACGGAAGAGTCAGCTTTACAGCACCATAAAGAAAAAATTTCTGCCTATCAGGCTGATATTAAGCGAATTAAAGAAAACGGAATCAATGCTGCTGAACTTCTGCCATTTCATCATTCGAGCGAAGCACTTTTTAGTCAAGCCGAAGAGGCCGCGATTAATATTCTGTCTGCAACAGAAGATGTTAAAGTCGCAGTAGAGCGAGAGCGAAAAAATTTGGCTGAAAATCATTTGCAGCAGAAGCAAACTCCAGGGGCTAACGTACGTACCATTACAGATTTTCATCTGAATCTGAATAACACCGAAGAGTTTAAAAGCTATTATCAAGCAAAAGAGCTTTTCTCGCAATTGGAGGGTCATTCAAGTCGCCACAAGCATTCGAGTATTCCTCGAATTTTAAATTTACTAAAATCGCGTAAAATTGTAGATGAAGATACTTTGAAGAGATCTAATTTAGCGGATTTTGCTCGGCACTTTGATGCGGCAGATTCCAGCATCAAAGAAAAAACTCGCAGTCAGATTGGAATATTAAGGCAGCAAGTGGCCTATGCTCTAACGACAGATTCACGCTTGATTCAAGAAAATTTGAACGCTATTTTTCGACTACTTTATGCTCACAAAGAAAAAGCGCTAACGATTATTGAAAAGATTAATCTAGAGCTAAAGCTTCCCTGTGAAACCGACTTTGGTTCAATTGTGACAAATGAATTTCGGATTCAAAAGGAAGCCGAATCGGTTTCGTTAGTTGCGGAAGATTTAACGGCCGAAGAATTGAATTTCATGATGCAGGCTTTACTGAAGGCCGAAGAAGATACCATTCAACAAGTTCTAAAAGATTTAAAAAACTATTTGCGGCAAAAAGGTCCGGTTGCGATTGCCGACTATCCTCGTTTGAATAGTTTAGCGGCTCTTTATGCTTTACTCGAAGCTGATACGCTAGACCCCGCAATTGAAAAGTCTTTTCAAGACAACGTTGATATTTCTTTAAGCTTCCAGAGTTTTAATATTGTGGTTAGAAAAGTCCCCAACTTCATTCTTAAACTGAAGGAACTGAATATATGATTTCAAATAACAGTATTACAGTAGCAGGCTGCTTGCGTCGACTTTTGAAAAATCGATTTCTTTTGCAAAAAAAATCCCGCGAGTGGTTTCGAAACATCGTTGATTGTCAGTTGCACCTAATTCCGCACATCGAGGCGCTGGGGGCGCGGCTAATTATCAACGAAAGCCTGGGCATTGCTTATCTGGCTTCTGGGGATCCTGAAATTGAAGAAAAAATCGGAATTCAGCTTGGAACCATGATCACGCTAAAGAAGATATCGACGATGATTTTGCTTTCTTTGACGAAGCGTCTTTTGGATTACCAGAGCTCGCCGGATAGTGAAATCTGTGTAATTAATCGTCAAAGTATTAAAGATGAAATCCTTCCTTTTTTAGCGCACATTGAAAGATATAAAGAAGATCGCGTGGTTGAAAAGGAACTGAAAGAAAGCCTAAAAGAACTAAAAGATCTGCAAGTTATTTTTGAGTTACCCGAGTCAGAAGATATTTATGAAATTTCGCCAGTTTGTAATATTTTGCTGCCGTTTGAAGAAACGCAGCGAACGCGGGCATTTGTCGAAGCCTATTTGTCTCAGTCGAACTTGATTGAAGATGTTGCGGAGGAAAACTAGCTATGCTTGAAAAAGGCCATTCGTTAATTCGAGTTGAAATGTTGAATTGGGGAAATTTTACGGGGTATCAACAAGCCGTCTTTCGAGAGCAAGTAAATCTGGGGCCGTTATTTAGTCCGCCCCCGGCTTCGACAATCTTAGGAGTGAACGGCTCTGGAAAATCAACCTTGATTGATGGAATCATGATTGCTTTATTGCCATTTGATAATTTACTTAAATTAGGCGTGACGAATGATTACGAAAAAGGAGCCTCTGGGGGCCGTAGTATGACGGACTATGTTTTAGGTAAATTTGCATCAACGACCGGCAAAGAAAACAAAAATCTTTCGAATGTTTATAATCGTGAATCAGGCTGTTCGGTTTTGCAACTGTGTTTGCAAAATAATCATTCAACAGAATCCTACATTTCGGCTGGCTTGATCTGGTGGTATAGTAATTATCAAATTCAAGATCGACTATTATATATCACGCAAAAAAATATGCGAATTGAAGATTACTGCGGAACTTCAATGAATCTTCCGCGAAATGGTAAAAAATTTAAAGAATCACTTCTGGCCAAATATCCTTCGGCGCAACCCTTTGACACCGCACAAGCTTATTTTTCGACTTTATCGACACTGTTAGGCGGGATTACAAAAGAAGATCTTAAAATTTTCAATCGGGCTTTCTATGTGAAGTCGATTGAAAATATTGATCACTTCGTCAGAGAAAACATGTTGGTGGAAGAACCTAATCAAAATTTAGAACTTTTATTAGAAAATGTGGCCAGTGGAAATGAGATTACACTGCAAATTGTTAAATGCCGTGAAAAGATTCAAGAGTCTGAAAAGATTTTGCACGAGTTTTCACTTTTGCAAAAAGTTTTAGAAAAATTAAGTGGCTTGATGCTGGAACGGTCGTTTTTGAGGTTATTTCAGCAGTGGTATCCTGTTAAAAAAAATGAAGAAGACACAGTCAGTGCTCAGCGGCAAATAGAAAAGCTCGAAGAGCAGCTGCCTTGTGTTCAAAATCATGAAAAGCATTTAGCTTTACAAATTGATGCATTGAGTGCGGCCTTGGCGACATCAGAAACAGCTCACTCTTTGCAGCTGTGGCAGCAGGACCTTGATAACAAAGAGGTTTTTCTACGTACGGCGCATGTTTCTCGTTCGAAATTAGAAAATCTTTTTAAAAGGGCTCGGCTTTCATTTCCGGCAAAGGCCAAGGCTGTTGAAATTTTTTCGACTTTGAAAGCTTGTATGTTCGGGTTGCTTGAGGAGATCAGAAAAGAATCTGAAAACAATGCTTCATTAACGGAAGATTTGACCTTGCTAAAACAACAAGCTGTCCCGCTAAGAAAAGAGATCGAGCATTTGACGGCTCATAAAACGCTGATAGATCCGGGGCTTTATCAAATCAAAACGGCAGCACTGACCGAGCTTAAAATTCCGAAAAACAATTTAATGTTTGTGGGAGAGCTGCTTTCAGTTAAAGATATTTCTTTGCGAACCGCAGCAGAAGCGGCTTTAGAGCCAATATCAAAAAGTCTGTTGGTGCATCCTGATTATTTAGATTTATTTACGTTGTGGTTGAATAAAAATAATTTGGGTAAAAGTATTACGGTTAAACGGCTGATGACTTCAGACATTAAAGCTGTGACAGCTTTGCGTAGTCCCAATGAAGACTCTATTTTGTCGGCATTAGAAATTCGTTCAGCAAAAGAGCACGCCTTTTTTGGGTACTTGGCGTCCTGGCTAAATCATTCTTTTGATTTTCAAGTTGTGGATGTTAGAGAATTTAAGAAGGGGAATGCTTTTTTGATCACGCGGGAGGGTCTTGTCAAAAGAGATTCTTCGACGATGCGCAAGCTATCTAAGAATTTACGACCTTGCCTGGGTTGGAATCCGGAAGAGCGTATTGCTTTATTAGCGAACGAATTAGCTCAGCTGCTTCATGCGATCACTGCGAAAGAAGCTACTGTAAAAAAGCAGATGACCGAGACCGATCAAAAAAAACTTTTGCTGAATTCCCTATCTGAATATAAGACAATTCAGGATCTTGAGTTTATCAATATTGAACCAGTTCAAGAACAGATTAAAGATTTGCAAACGCAGATTGCTAATTTAAAAAAGAAAGACAAGAAGCACAACGAGCAAAAAGATCAATTAGATAACTTTAAGCAAAGTTTAACGGCGGCACAAAATGAACGCGCGGGTCTGTTCTCAGAATTAGAAAGAACACGTCGAGTTCTTAAAGAATTACAGGGACAGCACGCGGAGCTATCACAAATTTATCAAAGGTCGCGTCATCTTGAATTTTTGCTACGAATGGAAACGTTTGAAAAGATCACTCAGAAGTTAAATGACGACCGAATGTCATTAATTAAAAATCAGGATGAACTTTTAGAGCGTATTGAAAGTAAAGAAAAAACTTTAGAAGCGCAGAAGATGTCTTCGATTGGCGCGGTTAATCGGACATTGACTCAGTATCAGCAGCGATTTGGTGATCCGCAGCTGGTTTATCAATTGCGCGAAGTGACAGCCTTGTCGGCTGTCAGCCAAGATTGGCAAACGCATAAAGACCGTCTTGTGGGAACAGAGCTTGCCGGTCTTGAAGGCCAGTGGAAACTTTTTTTTAGCGATTATTTAGTCAAGTCGATCAAAGACACGCTAAACGAAATTAAATCTCAGCGTGCCGAAATTGAATTGAATATTCAATCGATCAACGATGTTCTTAAGCTAAATCATTTTGAAAAATTACCGACTGAAAATCGTTTTTTAGAAATTCATTCAGAATTGTCTTCAGATTCGCGTGTTCGCGTGTTTCGTCGATCATGCGTGGAGGTAGAAAATTTATTAGCGTCGCCGGCTTTGCGTGTGCAACTTGAAAATGCTTCGATGGATGTTTTGGCACCCTTAGAAAAATTTGTAAATGAATTGAAGGAAGATCCAAAAGTTCGAGAATTTGTTACTGATGTGCGCAATCATTTTGAGTTTGAAGTTCGCTCGTGGAGCCAGAAAGAAAATTCCAATGAAATCGAATTGGCCGAAACATTTACGGGCTCGCGGAACGACGCAAAAAGTTCGGCACAAACTACGCAATTGGCCTACACCTTATTGGCTTCTTCTTTGGCTTATCGGTTTAAATTTAACGATCCGATCGCGGGCCAAAATACACCGCGCATGATTATCTTGGACGAGTTCGGTGGTAAGTTCGATAACGAAAAACCACGTGATATTATCAAAATGCTAGGACAGATGGGTTTTCAATCTCTTTTGGTTAGCCCTATGACGAAGGCAGAGCTTTTGGCCGATAGTGTAAACACCATCAATCTTGTGCACAAAGCTTCGGCCAGCAAGTCGAAGGTTCAGCATTACATAATTCAGTCCAAAGAAGATTATGACCGTTTGATTCGTTCGATGGGTAAAGAGCAAGAAAAATGAAAAAAGTTTTAGACATTGCGGCGTTATTTGATAAGGCCTTTCGTCATTTTATTTTTAATCCCGAGGTGCCTTATATTTTTATCGTCCGAAAAGCTGCGGGTGTTGAAGACTTTCATGAACGTTTAGAGGCTGAACTTAAAGAATATCCTTTTCTAAAACCGTCTAAGTGGCGCAAGGTCAAAGAAGGCAGAGTCGGAGTTTCTCGTCCGATCGAACTGCTTCTTACGCGCGAAGATTTTTTTTTACAGAAACCGCAGCTTAAAAATATTTACCAAGATATCTTTGTAGCTCAACAAAACTGTCAGGTTTTTAAATTTTCTGAATTTTTAGATTCTTATTACACCCTGTGCGTGCGTCGAAGTGCTGCGCTAGCTGATGCCCTTGAAGTCTTTCAATATCTTGTAGCAAAGGCCCACGAATTAAAGGGATTACTGCCGCGACAGATTCCGCACGGCGTTTCCTCTAAGTTGATCGGCAAAGAAGCGCTTCTATTAGCGATGTTTTCATTTTGGACCCAGCTACGTGGCGCAAGCTGGGATACTTTTTTTCAGCACTTTGCGCTTTTAAAGCGTGCACCAGAATTTCGATTTTATGCGCCTTCATGTCGATGGTACGAATCAAATCTTAAAAAATTTCATGGAATTTTTTTTAAAGAGAATCTTTCTTTTTTTTCGTTTCAATCATTAGAACGAACCTTGGTTATCGAAAACCGAGAAAGTCTTTTGCCCTTGGTCGGTCAATGTGAAAAAACATTATTGGTCTGGGGCGAGGGATGGAAGTGTATACAATTGACGGAGCTTTGCGAAATGCTTCCGAAGCCGTTGTTTTACTGGGGTGATCTTGATAAAGAAGGAATCGAAATCGCTGACCAGTTTTGCACGCAAGCTTCTGCAAAGCCCCTGCTGATGGATGAAAAAGTATTGAATGATCATCAGCATTTAATAGAGCCAGTTGGTGAATCGAAAGGGAAGTCTTCGCAGATAGTTTTACTGGCGGATATTTATCAGACTGTGATTCAGAAGAAGGCCCGTATCGAGCAAGAAAAAATGGTATTTGATTGGAAGCTTTTAGATACTGTGGTCTAGGCAGCAAATCCGCGTGAAGCTTGAAAATAAATCCTACTTCAAAAACCCCAAATGAAACTCAATATGATCCTGTATAAAGCTAGAAATAAAATAATAACTGTGATCATAACCATCTAACATGCGTAGCTCTAGCTTTTGCCCGGCGCTACCACACACACCCTGAAAATTTTCCGGAAAAAGTTGCTTATTCAGAAAGTCATCGTTTAAACCTTGATCGATCATGATCAGATTTTTATGTGTAATTCCGTTTTTTACTAATTCGCAAGCGTCGTGTGCTTTCCATAAATTTAGATCTTCGCCGAGATAGCCTTTGAATGCCTTTTGTCCCCAGGGAATTTGACTTGGATTTACGATTGGTGAAAATGCGGAAATACTTTTGAAGCGATCTTTTTCTTTTAAACCAATGGTCAAAGCCCCGTGACCGCCCATCGAATGGCCCGCTATACTGATGCGGTTTTTCGCTGCAAACTTTGTGTTTAAAATTTCGTAAATTTCGAACGCAACATAATCGTACATGCGGTAGTGGTCGCGGTAACCCGGCGTAGTTGCATTTAAATAAAAACTAGCGCCGGAGCCGAAGTCATAGCTTTCGTGCTCTTGAGGTAAGTCTAGACCCCTAGGTGACGTGTCGGGACAGATGACCATCATTTGTTTTTCTGCCAAATATTTTTGGGCTGAAGCTTTAGTGATGAAGTTTTCGTCGGTGCATGTAAGTCCTGAAAGCCAAATCAATGCACCTTTTATTTCACCCGGTGGCATGAAGGTGGAAAATTTCATTTTGGTTTTGGTTGATACCGAATAATGCTGCCAAAAATTTACTTTTCCGCCGAAGCATTTGTGTTCTTTTAATTTTTCCATGTGGTCAAAACCTTACGACAGTGCGAATACTTTTTCCTTGGTGCATGTCATCGAACGCCTGATTGATGTCCTCTAGCTTACATTCGCCGGTAACAAGATCATCGATATTAATTGTGCCTGACATGTACATGTCAACGTACCCTGGTAATTCTGTGCGACCTTTGACACCGCCGAAAGCAGAACCTTTCCAAACTCGTCCCGTAACTAACTGGAACGGGCGGGTAGAGATTTCTTGTCCGGCGCCAGCCACGCCAATGATTATGGATTGACCCCAACCTTTGTGACAGCACTCAAGAGCTGTGCGCATTAATTTGGTGCTACCAACGCATTCGAAAGAATAGTCCACCCCGCCATCGGTCATTTCAATGATAACTTGTTCTATTGGTTTTGTATGATCTTTTGGATTTATAAAATCTGTGGCGCCAAATGCTTTTGCAATTTCAGCTTTCGAGCTGTTGATATCAACACCGATAATTTTTCCAGCTTTTGCCATTTTTGCACCTTGGATAACGGACAGTCCGATACCGCCTAATCCAAAAACTGCAACTGTTGCGCCTGCTTCAACTTTTGCTGTGTTCAATACGGCGCCTATTCCCGTGGTAACGCCGCAACCAAGTAGACACACTTTTTCAAGCGGCGCTTTTTTATCGATCTTAGCTAAAGAAATTTCCGGAACAACGGTGTATTCGGCAAATGTTGATATTCCCATGTAGTGAAAAATGGGCTTACCATCTTTTGAAAATCGTGTTGTCCCATCGGGCATTAAGCCTTTTCCTTGTGTTAAGCGAATGCGCTGACACAAGTTGGTTTTCCCCGACAGACAAAATTTGCATTCGCGGCATTCTGGGGTGTACAGCGGTATAACATGATCACCTTTTTTTAAAGTAGTGACGCCTTCGCCGACGGCTTCGACAATTCCGCCACCTTCATGACCTAAAATCACTGGAAAAATTCCTTCGGGATCAGCGCCCGAAAGCGTGTAAGCATCTGTGTGACAAACTCCGCTTGCAATAATTTTTACTAGAACCTCGCCTTTTTGCGGTCCTTGTAAATCGACTTCCTCAATTTTTAACGGTTGGTTTGGTCCCCAGGCTACAGCGGCTTTAATTTTCATTGGAAGGCTCCTTGGTTTGCGAACGTTGTTTAGACGTACGGGAAACATTAGCCTAAGGTAATCGGTATCTCAAAGCACAGTGGGTCTAGAGAGTTAGCTGACACTCCAGTGAAAGTGCTTACGGTTTGACATGTTGGATTTTAAACCTGAAAGAAGAAATGATGCAGCTACCAGTGACCTGCGGTAACGTTCGCTAAATAAATAAAAGTTTGCTGAATTTTCCATAATCATTTTTAAACCAAGGCCCGCACCGCCAGTGCTTTCGCGAGGAATGGATAAATCACTGCTAAATTTGGTTCTTAAATATTGATACATTTCAGTTACAGTCATTGAGCCAAAAGTGTCTTCGCAGCCAATCGTGATGCGATCATCTGAGAAACATGCAAACAGGGTGGCTTTTTTGTCAGGCGGGTATTCGACTGCTTCCTGACGATCGACGTTCAAAAACATACGTTCGCCGTCGGCATCGACCGGCGCATTGTACAGGGCATTTGTAATCAGTTCGTCAGCCGACTGGATACAAATATCACTTAGGCTTTTGGTTTTTGGATTTTTTGCTAAAAACTCTTCAAGCTCGTGAAGAATTTCTGCTTTTTGCGTACTTTTTTTAAAAGATACTGTTAGGTTTCTTTCGGTGTCTGTTAAAATTTGCAGATTACTAAAACCTGCTAAGAAAAATGGAATCGGATTTTGTACAAATATCGCAGGTTTCGCAATCATTAAGCATGATGCTAAAAGCTCCTGCGGTAAGTCACTTCGATTTCTATTCACAAAATGCCGAAACCCATTAAATATAAACGGCCGTATAGCAAAAAAATCTTCGCCGGACGTGATGACAATAACTTTGTCAGGTCGCTTTTCCAAGCCCAATAAATTGCTGTCTTCAGGGTATTTTAGATATGTCACTTTTGATAAAATTGGGGCTAATACAGCTTCACGCGATTTTGGCCAAAGATGTGAAAAGTCTTGTATGATGGATCTCATGCTTGTCGCTCTAGAAATTTAAAGTAATTGGAAGCAGCATCAATTTCTAATGGGGTTGAATTTAAACCAAGTATTGTCGGGTGTTTTAAATTTAGTCCAGTGAAATGTTCACCTTTGGTGTATAGAACGTCTTTTCTAATTTCATCTACTGGCGAATAAAACGGGACGAAAAATGAAGTGACTTCCATGTTGGCGGTTAAAAAACCTCCGACGGTATTAAAAGTTTTAACAAATACCATCGGGCACTCAGTTAAAAATATCTTAGTTGTCATGGGTATAGGCTTTACCCATTGGCACCACCGGCGCACACCAAAAGAATTTAAGCCAGTAACTTTTCCTAAATTAATTTTAAGAATAGGAGCAGTCTCAAGAAGTGGCATTTTGGCAGCTTCAGCCAAGTAGCCTTCCATCGTGTAGATAATTGTGGTTCCTTGCTTTTCTGTTAACACATTAAATTCTTTCATATCCAAATTCTACTGGATAAAAATAAAAAAACAAACAAAAGTGTATGAGTCATAGACTTTGTTTAGAAATTTTTGTCTGTTATTTTATTTTTAAAATTGGTACAGGCTGAAATTTTTCGTAGGCTTCTGCAACTGTATCGATATCTGCTAACGATTCGCAGGTCGAGCACTTGGCTTTGGCAATTTCTTTCGAAAGTTCTTTAGGCGTCCACGTTAATTTCCAATTAGCTCCACTTTTATAAACCAAATTAAAACTGCTATTACAGTTACTACAAAAATAAGGTGCAATAAATGATTCTACGGTTACGTTTTTGGGAAAGAAATCGCGGATGTGATGCGCAAGGCGCGCAAAATTTGCAGGCAACATTTGGACTGAAAATTGTAAATTCGGATAGTTTCTTTGCAGTCCACTAATCCAGGATATCCAACCTTGAATTCCGCTTGAATTCACATACCCGGCATTGTCTAAAACAAGATGTAATTTGTTTTGCTGTGGCTTCGGCGTAATATTAGGAAACAAAGTTTCTGCAGAAATTTCGCCGCTTACGCTAACTGTTAACTGTTCAACATTTTCAACTATATTAAATTTTTCATTCGTCATCACGCCTTCAGATTACTTAAAAATTTTTCTACTGGGTATCTTTTGGATCTGCAAAGTTGTAATCTAGCCCTTAGATGTAGTAATTTGCTTTAGCTAATTTTTAGTCGACCTAGGTCGAGAAAAATGTTTACAGCACGCCGAAATTAAATTTTTTTGCGTCTTCTAATGACTAAACAATTTTTCTTGATAGACTATTCATTGTTACCTTCAGTCTGCCGATACAAATGTTGCAGCTTTTGTAAAACGAATTTGCAAGGCCTGCTAAAATAGGAAGTATATGGATCAAAAAAATTTTTTCTTCGAACTGAAAGAGCTTTCTGAGTTGCTTTCAAAACCCGAAGACGAAAAAATTATCCTGTGTGATCGACTTACTTCAGTGCAAGTGCTTAGCATGTGCTTTGACAAGACCGCCGAACATGTTGTGCAAAAATCAAACATGCAAACAGACACCGAGTTAAAATTATCCTCTTACACTACAGATTCACCCGAGATGTTTATCAAATTTCCCTTATCAGTGATCATGGGGGTAGAAAAACCATCTGCAGAAACTGAAAAAGAAAAGTTAGGAATTTCCTATTTTTTGACTGAACCACTTGAAAAAGAAATGGTATTGGAAAAATTGGAAGAATTTATTGGTCTTTACTGCAAAAGACATTCGATAATTGCTGATATTCGGCTAGCCGCAGACGAACTGATTACAAATTCACTTTTTAATGCACCGTACGTAAATATGGAAAATTCAAATTCAAATGTTGAACGAGATAATTCAAAAATTTCGATCGATCCATTGAAAAAACCCCATATTTTTGCTGGACACGATCAAAATCGAGTCATCATAGGTTGCACTGATTTTTATGGGCGTTTAAATATTAGTAAATTAATTGAGCGCATTAAGTTGTGTTACATAAATAATCCCGGAGAAATGATCAATTATGAAACGGGTGGAGCTGGAATAGGCTCATATATGATCTTTGATTCGTGCATGAGCTATTACGTAGCTGTGGATCCTGGGGTTACAACCACACTTTGCTGCGCTTTCCCAATTAACATGTCTGCAAAAGAGCGAAACGAAGTTCCGAAGAACGTTCATATCATTTTAAATCAAGCTAAGCCTTAAGGCCTTTAGTAAACAACATCAAATTCGGTAAAACTAAGTCGTAGGTCCAGGTTAAGAACGCTGACATTTATGACGATACCTGAGTAGGTATTATTTTAATAAAGGGTCCAAAAAATGGCTGTTGGCGTAATTCTAAGTATTGGTTTTTTCTTGGCGCTGCTGTTCCACTTTGTGCGGAAGCATTATTCTAAGAAAATAAATGATTTGCTTACAGAGGAAAAAAACAATTCACAATCTGTGGTGGCCAAAGAATCAGAAAAAGTAGCTGTCATCGTGGATAATTTACAGCAGGCACTTTTTGCAGTTGGAGCCGGTGGCGTAGTTGTCGAACCAATTACAAAATTTACTGAGAAAATATTTGGTCAAAGTATTGCGGGCGAAAGTGTAATGCAAACGCTGTATAAGAGTTTAAATTATAAAAGTGAAGTTTATGATTCAGTCGCTAGCGCTTTTGTCACTGTCATGGGCGAGTTCGAACTTCAATGGGATTTGGTGGAATCGAATTTTCCAAGAAAAGTCCAATACACTGTGCCAGGCTTCGATGGCGCAGAGCCAACAGTAAAGCTTTTAAAAGTGAATATTTCACCAATTTGGGACAGCAATCAAAATTTAGATCGATTGCTTTTTGTAGTTGAAGACATAACAGATCTTGAAAAGATGGAACTACAGTTCAAGCAAGAGCAAGAACAAACAGGAATGGTTGAATGCGTACTGGAAAATAGTTTAGAAGACTTAAGTGTGGCAATAAAACAGTTTCGCCATTCGATCGCCGAGTGCCGTTCATTAGCTGTTATGATAGATCCGCTAAGTTTTATGGATTTGCAGCGAATTCTTCACACGGTTAAAGGCAATGCCCGGCAACTGAAAATGCGGGTTTTATCGGATCAAGTTCATCAATCGGAATCGCTGATCATGAATCAGATGTCGAATATCATTCATTCTGATGATTCTGAACCTATTACACTTGAACTTGATAAAATTGAAAAGGTAATGGCAGCGCATTTGGGATTAATACAAAAATTTTTACGCTCTGAAACCAGCTGGGGGGAAGGCGTACTTCCAGTCTATCCACTAGCACTTAATCAAGCCGAATCAATTGTTGAAACTTCTAAAGAATTTGTATCAGCAGATATCTATATTCAATTACAGATGGCAATGCTGCGATTAGGATTTAAATCGGTTGCTGCATTGTCAGCTAAGTTTACCCCAATGATTTCTGATTTAGCAAAAGAGCTTGATAAAAAAGTTGATTTAGCAATTGAGGGCGACGCTTTAGCCAGTGCTGAACAGGCTGCCACTTTGCATGACTGCTTATTGCATCTTATTCGAAACTCGCTAGATCATGGAATTGAATCTCCGGAATCTAGGCTAGCTAATGGTAAACCGGAAGCGGGCCAAATAAAAATATTTTCTATTGATAACTTTGATTCTCTGACTGTCGTTATAAGTGATGACGGAGGTGGAATTGACGCAGATAAAGTTACTGCTAGTGCTGTGAATAAAGGATTGATTACGCCCCAGCAAGCGGCTGAATTTTCAGTACAAGAAAAATTGCATCTTATATTTCTACCCAATTTTTCTACTAAAGCTGTGGCAACTGAAATTTCAGGCCGTGGTGTAGGAATGGACGTCGTGAAAGAAAAAATTGAAAAAATGGGTGGTCAATTGACTGTGCAATCAGAAAAGAATAACGGATTAGTAATTACCATCAAATTGTACAACACTGCTTTTGCAAGTCCTTCGCAAAAAATGGCTGCCTAATTATATACTAAGTGATTGAGCCCATAATAGTCTGCCTAGATTTTAATTTGGGTGCTGCCGCATCATAATTAATTAAATTAAAAACGAAGAATGTCATGTCGTCGCGAACTTCGGCGTTGTTACGAAATAAATGCATGTCGTCGTTAAACTTATAGACAAATTTTGCTGCGCTTTTTGTTTCGCGCGCACAAGCCAAAATAGTTTGACGTACTTTGCGGTCACCCCATTGTTGACCAGCTGGATTAACAAGCTCGGTAATTCCATCGGTGTATAGAAAAAGTCCGTCGCCAGGCTTTAAGTAAATTGTGTCTTCAGAAAAAGTTGCTTCTTCTTGCTGGCCAAGAAGAAAAGACGTATTCGCGGTAGGAAGGTAAGATACGTCAAATCCTTTCGGGTCATCACTTCCAAGATTTTGAATTAAAAATGGCAGCTCGTGCGCAGCCGATGAATACGTGCAAGCGCCGGATTTAAGATCGATTGCGACGACACAAAAAGACATATACTTCCGCCCTTTTGAGGCGTCGTAAACAGCCTTGTTTAAAATTGTTAGCGCCGATGATGGTGTAACATCGGGATTAGATTCAATTCCTGAAACTGCGGCACGCGCTGCACTAGTAACTAAAGCAGCACTTACCCCATGGCCAGTTACATCACCGATCCACAAGAAAACTCGGTTGCCAATTGTGTTGTAAAACCACCAATCGCCGCCACATTCCGAAGCAGGCTGGTAACTTCCAGCCAAGGAAATTTTAGCGCTGGTAAATTCGGTTGGTTCAGGGAACAAAGTGTCTTGGACTGCCTTCGCGGTTTGCAACTCAATTTCCATACGAGACATCTTTTCGGTGACTTTTTTTACTTCAGTGACATCGCTGCCAGTAACTACGAACAATCCCAAAGCAGTCGATTTATAATCGAGATTACTAATTGGTCGAATATTTATAATGTGATCGAAAGCAACTTTTGCACTGTCTAAAAGTTCCATTTGAAAATTGATGCCTTGATCAATACATTTTTCGGACTCATTTAATTTTTCTATAAATGTTTCCCAGTTAACTTCAGTTAAAAGCTGATTGAAGCGCCCTTCAGCAAGAGATTCAAACTTAAGGTTAAGTAGATCTGCAATTTTAGCATTCCCACGGAAAATGCGACCGCTTTTATCGATGACGGCGAAAACTCCGGGTAACGCATCCAGAACCATTTCACTTTGAGCTTTGGCTTCCTCAAGAAAGCGAATCATTTTGTGATTGGCATGTAACTCTTTATTGGCACTCATGTTTCTACCTGCTTCGTCGGTTTTATTTTGCACAGATTTTGTCGATAGCCTGTAGTAATTTATCGAGTGCGTAGGGTTTTGTAATCCATGCCTTGACACCCACTTCTTTGCCGCGAACTTTCATTCCTGGACTGGCTTCGGTTGTCAGCATGAATAATTTGATATTAGAATTTTTTGCATCTTCACTTACTTTTGCACACATCGAAAAGCCATCCATTCGTGGCATATTTACATCACAAATAATAAGTTCAGTGTTTTCAGACTTCGCAAGTTGGGCCAAGCCATCTAAACCATCAAACCCTTCGCTAACAATGTGACCATGAGATTCTAGATCTTTTCGCAGTTCGGTCCGAAGGGCCTCTGAATCATCTACAATCAATATTTTTGCCATCTTTTATTCCTTAGCCATTAGTAAAACTATAAAAATTCAACTTCGCCAGAAAGCGAAGTCTCGTCATCGAGATCTTTAAAGTTTAAATCTTCAATAACCTCGATCACCGAGGCGCAACTAATAATATTGCCGTTATGTACCAATTTCCAGCGATCTATTCCACTGAAAGCGCGTGCTGGTAAATCAAAAAATAAATCGTCAAACCCACGGCAAAGAAGTGGCAAACTGACGCCCACAGAAATGGAATTATGAATCAAAGCATTTTTAATGTAACCAGCAACCATATTACAGTATTCCCGAATAAAATCTTTACTGTGCGAATTAGAAATTTCACTGGTTAAATTTTTAAATGTCTGCATAGCGTAGCTGCGTGCCATATCGATTGAAAACTGAACCTTAAACGTAATGTGTAACTGTTCACCCGAAACCGATATGACAGACATCCAGTGGCCCATAACTTTATCTTCGGCAGGCACTTCAACAACTTGCAATTCATCTTTTTTAGCAACAGCAGTTAGCGCAAGAACTGACTTCTTACGTATTAATGACTTCAATTTTAATAAAATAAGATCTTGCTGTTTTGATTCCATCATTTTAAATATTAGCACTAACCAGTGTAAGCTGAAGTGATTTCTGGGTAGTATTCCATAATTTGTTTTGGACCTGGGCATTGGTCGAGTGTTGGGAAAACTAAAAAATACGCGTGGTAAAAGTAATTGCTTCGTAACTGCGAAACGTACGAGTAAACTTCATTTGATGATTAAAGAGACCGTTTTTAACAATGGCGATGATTTTTTTAATCAATTGAAAAAATCAATTACTGAAGCTCGGCGATCTATCCATTTAGAAACCTATATATTTGATCAAGATGTATCGGGAAATATTATTTTGAACTTGCTAGCAACGGCAGCAAATCGTGGCGTTCGAGTGCAGCTGCTTTTAGACGGGGTGGGCTGTGCAGCATGGACGTTTAGTGACGCGCGCGTTTGGCGGGAAAAGGGAATCGAGCTAAAATTTTTCCATGCCTTACCGTGGCAGCGACATCCGTCTGCTATTTGGAGGCTTTTAACAATTAAGAAAATTTTGATTGGGTGTTTCAAATTAAATAGGCGAAATCATCGCAAAATTTGTTTGATCGACGATGATGTGGTTTTGATAGGCAGTATGAACTTAAGCGATAGGCATTTGCCAAGCGTTGTTGGCAAATTAGCTTGGCGAGATGTGGCAGTTTGTATCGAGGGTGCCGATATCGAAAAATATGCTTTAGCCGCACGGGAAGCGTGGAATTTTTCACAGCACCACTATGGGCGGCGCTGGCGAAAAATGAGTCAGCAAAAGAAAACTGACTACAGCAACTTGCTTCTACAGTTAAAATCGGCCCGTAAAAAAATATGTATTACCAACCCCTACTTTGTGCCGGATTTTCGCCTTACACGAGCACTATGCCGTGCCGCTTGGTCTGGGATTGAAGTTAAAATTTTATTGCCAAGCTGCAGTGACATTGTGGGACTAAAATTTGCCATGGAAAGTTATTACAACGCGTTGTTAACTTTTGGCGTCGAAATTTACGAGTACAATGCAACTATACTACACGCTAAAATACTTATCGTTGATGATTGGGTCAGTGTTGGATCTTTTAATCTGGACTACCGAAGTATCTTTTATAATTTAGAAACAAATGCAATACTTTTACAACACGACAATGTGGTAACGATGCAAACTCAGTTTGTTAAAGATATCGCATCATCGGTGAAGATTGAGTTGAAGTCGTGGAAAAAAAGGTCCTGGGTTCATCGCAGTTTAGAGAAATTCTTTCTTTTATTTCAGGGGTGGCTATGAAACCGTTACGAATTTTGACCTATAATATTCACAAAGGATTTACGATAGGAAATCGACAATTTGTACTGCAACAAATAAAGGAAAGTATCGAGTCTATTCAGGCTGACGTCGTTTTTCTTCAAGAGGTTATCGGTGAACATGAAACGCATTCTAATAAAGTTAAAAACTGGCCAACCAATTCACAGTTTGAATATTTAGCAGATCAGACATGGTCACATTTTGCGTATGGAAAAAATGCAGTTTATCAAGAAGGGCACCACGGCAACGCAATCCTTAGTAAATTTCCAATAAAGTCATGGTCGAATGAGGATATTTCGACAGCGATGGAGCGTAGGGGATTACTGCATGTTGAATTAGAAGTTCCAGGTAGCAAGTTGCCAGTTCACGCTTTTTGTATTCATTTTGGCTTATTTGAAAAAGACCGTAAAAACCAAATACTAACTTTGGCCAAAAAAATATCGACGGTCGTGCCCGCAGAAGCACCTTTAATTATAGCAGGAGACTTTAATGATTGGCGAGAAAATGCAAGTGATCTATTACTTGATAGGCTAAATCTTAAAGAAGTCTTTCTGAACCTGAACGGTAAACATGCGGCAACATTTCCAGCGTGGCTTCCATTTTTAGCCTTGGACCGAGTCTATTACCGTAACTTAGAGTGCACGTCGGCG
This sequence comes from Bdellovibrionales bacterium, assembly GCA_043728195.1. Lineage (GTDB taxonomy): Bacteria > Bdellovibrionota > Bdellovibrionia > Bdellovibrionales > Bdellovibrionaceae > Pseudobdellovibrio. The sequence continues at coordinate 28,182 of JAYTMU010000195.1, read as the reverse complement.
CTGGCACTACGTAAAGGTATTTGGCGTGGCCTATCAGACCATTTGCCAATTCTTACCGAGCTAACCCCAGCAAGTATTTGAATATGAACTTAGCGCAAATTATTGCACGAATTCCAAAGCCGGCCCTTGTTTTCGGTGTGCTTGCAATTGCGCTAACGGTGATTGTCTTTCAGAATCCACTTCGCGACGAGTGTGAAATTAAGACTGAAATCTTTTTAAAATCTATGCGTGGAATTGCTGCTTCAGGAAAAATAAAAACTAAAATACAGTTTGCGCAAATTGGATTCTGGCGAGATCGCTGTCGTGATGGTAACAGCGCGGGCGCGTGCGAGGATTACTTTACTGGCTTGAAAAAAATGAGCCTTGCATTAAAGACATTTCCCACAAAATGTTTCGCGAAATTTACCGAAGACGAGAACAATGCGTGGTTTGTGAATTCGATCATGCAGGCACTTAGAACGTACTCGATGGTGGCGTGGGCTGAAAAGCCACCCATCGGACCCGGTGAGCGATTGGGTTGGTTGACTGAGAATGAACTAACCACATTTTGTTCTTTGAAAAAAACATATATTGAAGCAGCAGGCGAAGAAAAATTCGCAGGTTTGCGGCAAAGTGTTTACGAACAGTACCCCGAGGCCTGGCCAGATACAGTCCCCGAGGATTTGCGGTTACCGGAAAACCGTCCGCTGGCTTTAAAAACAGCGGCGAATCCTCAGGGCACTTTAAATAAAAACGAAGTTTTTGAGCGCAGTCTTTTTTCGATACGTTGCGACTTGTATCAATAGTTAAATGCCAGCTAGCTGGATATTTTTCCAGCAGGCTTTAGAACCATTTTTCTGCGTAAATCCCAAAAAATAAAAAGATGATTCAATTTTATTTTCGATTTTTATTTGTTCCTCTGTGTTTCGTATCAGGCGCCAGTCTGCCGGTTGTAGCCCAAAATCGGATAATTGAGAGCTCAGTTCAGTCATGGTTAATTCTGTGTCGGTTATTAAATTCATTTTTCCCCCTTAGGTGTTTGCGATCACAGATAAGAAATGCAACACAAGAACCGACTTTTCTTTGCATTAAATGAATTTTGTTGCATTAGAGTTATTAAAATCTAAACTTTCGGAATTGAGTCTTGGGACTAAGAATTTAGACGAAAGGGACTATGAAAAATTTTTCCTATATCAAAAAAGCTGTGCTACTGATTCTGTGGATTCCTGTAGTGGTTTTCATTTTTCGCTTTATAAGTGATCGGCACGTAGCAGCTTTAATCACCGGTATTGGTTTTATCCTACTTCCTACCGCAGTATTGTTTCATGAAAATTGGGGCAACAGTCGAAGAGCGCGAGTTACTAAATTATCGTGCGTTCAATTTTTGATTTTGTTTGCGTGGCCCATTTTTTTACTGCGCGTATTTAACTGGGAGACTGAGTTCAACGATATTTTGTTTTTGGGTGTGTCACCTGCAATATTGCATCAATACTCGAGCTGGAGTTATTTTTTGATGGTCCTTGCGGTTGCTTTTCAGGCTTTTATGAACTGGAGAAATGAAAAACGCCAGCCTTAAGGCCAGCGTTGTTAAAATTGCGGAGTCTTGTCTAGACTATGCTTCGAATGGAACTGGGCTAATAAGCTCAGCACGATGAAATACATCGTAAGCATCTGTACCAGAAGGCAATAGAGCCAGATTGCGAGCCTTTTTAACAGCGGCAGCAACTTGTCTTTGTTGATTTAAGCTTAATTTAGAGATGCGGGCCGGAGTGATTTTTCCGCCATCGCTAATAAAGCGATGCAAAGATGCTGGATCCTTGTAGTCAAAAGTATGATCGCCAGAATATTCTGTGCGGTACTTGCTGCGTACGTTTTTGCGGTTGCCTGAGTCCTTGTTGTCTTTGTAATCTTTTTCCATGTAAACCTCTTGCCTATTAAAGAATATTTGAATATACCAGAAAGCTCGGTTTTGGAAGAACTTTGTTTAGATTTTTAAGGAGTCTGTCATGAGTCGTTGCGAATTATCAGGAAAATGCGTGGTCGTTAAGAATTTAGTAAGCCACTCAAATATTAAAACTAAGAGCACGGCTCAGCCAAATGTTCAAAGAAAGCGCATATTTAGCCGTACATTGAATGAAATGGTTCGCCTTTACGTTGCTACAAGCACTATTCGCGATATGGAGCATTCTGGTGGATTTGATGCATTTATTTTGAATGCAAAAGAAGAGAATCTTTCGAAACGCGCAATAGTTGTTAAATCTAAGATTCGTCGCAAAATGAACACAAAGAAAAAAAAGGCGTAAGAGGTAATTTATGAAATTAAAAATCAAAAAAGGCGACACAGTTCAAGTTACAACAGGATCTGACAAAGGCAAAAAAGGAACTGTTATTGAAGTTAAGCCCCTTGCTATGAAGATTAAAATTCAGGGCGTTAAAATCCAAACTCACTACGATAAAAAAGATGGTCTTTTGAAAAAAGAAGGGTTTATCGATTATTCAAATGTAAAACTTGTTGAAGCTGCTGCAAAAGAGAAAAAAGTTGCTGCTAAAAAAACTAAGAAAACCTCTGCGAAAGCAAAATAGACTTTAATTTATCAGTGGGGTTTGGTTAGAACGTCCGATCCTACCTTGACTGAAAGCTAGTCTGGCTAAGCCTGATAGCAATGTCTTAGGTGCAGTCTAGATACAAAACAATAGCCTTAAATAAAAAGCCAGATGAAAATAAAATATGTTTTCATCTGGCTTTTTTCTGTTTGTAACCCTTTTTGCAGTTCAGTTTTCACCGCTGCAGGCGGCCGATTCGACTGAAATATTCCTGCTGTGCAAACGGGATAAAAATATACGCTGGTTACGAGCCTATAAATTGGACAGCGGCAAATGTAAAACTCATTATTCGAAAGAGGGCTACTTGCAGGTAGTAAGTTCGGCTACGTTTTTTGCTTCGTGTGAAGGCGTACTGCAAAGCGTGCGCAAAAATATTGAAGAGGGTGGATTTAAGTGTTCGGACGTGACGTCAGTTAGAGTATCTGAGCTAGAATAATCGGAGTGCTGTTTGAAAATTGCCTTAGCCCAATTAAATTCAACAGATGATATTGAAACAAACTTACAAACTATCTTAAAATTTATTCGTGATGCCGCTGAACAAGATGATAAACCTAAACTTGTAGTCTTTCCAGAAAACAGTCTGTACTTTCGAGTAAACACCACTGATTTACCAAAGACTGCAGACGATGCAAAAGTTTGGTCACAGCTACAAAGCCAAGCTAAACAATTAAAAATAAACATTCACTTAACCACAGCCCTTGCTGATACTGACGGGAAAATTTATAATGGCAGTGTCTTGATTCGTGAAGACGGCACCTTGGAAATAATTTACCGAAAAGTGCATCTGTTTGATATTGCCTTAACCGGGCAAAAAGCCATCCGAGAGTCTGACGTTTTTGCAGGTGGTAGTAAACCGAGTACATTTTTAATTGATAACGTAAAGTTTGGAAATTCAGTCTGTTATGACGTCAGATTTTCTGAGCTGTATGCGACATATGCGAAACAAGAAGTTGATGTCATTTTAGTTCCAGCGGCGTTTCTTGTAAAAACCGGTGAGGCCCATTGGGATGTGCTGCTTAGAGCGCGTGCAATTGAATCTCAGTGCTATGTGTTGGCGCCTGCACAGGCAGGAACGCATAAGAGCACGACTTCGGATAATCAGCGTGAAACTTACGGTAACACAATGGCCATTGGCCCCTGGGGCGAGGTTTTACAGCGCAAATCTAGTGGCGTGGGTCTTATGTTTATTGAAGTTAACAAACACACTATCGAAACTGTGCGCCAACAAATTCCGATGAAATCTCATCGGCGACTGTAACCGCGACTAAAACCTTTATTTTACGCCAAAATCAGATTAAAACTAAGGTATGAGAAAATTTATTTCACACTTTGTCTTGATGTGCCTTGTGCTTATATTACCTTTCATGGCGAAAGCCGCTGAGGATTCTGAATTCGTCCAAGTTGCACGCGATCGCTACTACTTGGGTGGCCTTGATGAAGCCGATCTTAAGGTTCAGTTGCACTTAGTGCCGAACGAAAAAAATAAGAATTTAAATACGCAAGAAAGTGATGAAGGGTTTTAGTATGACAAACGAAACTGCATTGAATCACGATGCCCAAAGCTCTGAATTGCTTCCTGAAGGAGTCGTTCGAGAAACCATGGATATCGACGTTCTAATTGTCGGAGGTGGTGCAGCAGGACTGTCGTGCGCGTTTAAAATAGCTACTGATATTGAGAAACACAATGCTGCGGTTGACGCGGGAACATTGCAGCAGCCTAAAATTCCCGAGCAGATGATTGTTGTTTTAGAAAAAGGGATCGAAGTTGGTGCCCACAGCTTTTCGGGTGCGGTTTTAAATCCAAAAGCGCTAAATGAATTAATTCCTAACTTTAAAAAACTAGGCTGCCCGCTGGATAGCGAAGTTCAAAAAGATGCCGTTTATTATTTAAGTAAAAAATCGGCTTTTAAATTGCCGATTGTGCCGCCGCCTTTTCACAACGAAGGAAATTTTATTATTTCGTTGTCTAAATTTAATCGCTGGTTGGCAAGTCAATGCGAAGCTAAAGGAATTAATATCTTTCCAGGTTTTGCCGCCGTTGAAGCGCTTTACGAGGGCGACAAAATTGTAGGTGTTCGCACGGGCGATAAGGGACGAGATAAAAGCGGTAAGCCGAAAGCTAATTTTGAACCGGGTTTAATTTTAAAAGCAAAGACCACTATTTTTGCCGAAGGCACGCGCGGAAGCTTATTTAAACAAGTAAGTAAAAAATTAAATCTACGTGCTGGCAAAAACCCAGAGGTCTTTGAAGAAGGCGTTAAAGAAATTATTCAAATGCCTGCCGGATCCGTCGAACCCGGTAAAGTTATTCACACATTAGGCTTTCCGCTAAATAAAAGTATTGGCGGAACATTTATTTATACCATTCCTGGTGATAAGATTATTTTAGGAATTGTTGCCTATCTTGATACGAAAGATCCGTTGTTGGATCCACATCGTGAACTGCAAAAATTGAAAACTCACCCTTTCATTGCTGATATGATCAAGGGTGGAAAAGTAGTTAGCTACGGTGGAAAAACCTTACCCGCTGGCGGCTGGTATTCTATGCCTAAACTGTACGGCGATGGGTTTATGGTTTGTGGCGATTCTGCAAGCATGGTGGATGTACAAAAACTTAAGGGTATTCACTTAGCCATGAAAGCTGGAATGATGGCAGCAGAAGTGGCCCTTGTGGCAATAAAAGGCCAGGATTCATCAGCAAGTGTATTGCAAGCTTACGAGGAAAAGGTAAAGCAGAGCTTCGTGAAAAAAGAGTTGTACCGCGTGCGCAATTTTCACCAAACCCTAAGCAAAGGGATTTTTGCTTCGCTTCCATTTATTGCTTTACAAGAAATCACCGGGGGGCGCGGGCTTTTTGATAATATGAAGATTGATCATATTGATGCTAAAGATACAGAAAAAGTTAAAGATGTCTGGGGTAGCGATGCGGCTGCAGGTGCTGAGATGCAGCTGCCACGGCCAGACGGCGTTCTAATGTTCGATAAACTTTCTAGCGTTTATCTGACGGGCACTAGCCATGACGAGGATTCTCCGAACCATCTGAAACTGCGTAATGGCGACATTTGCCGGACAGTCTGCCAACCCGAATACAAATCGCCGTGTAATCTGTTTTGTCCAGCCAGCGTGTACGAGATGGTTCCTGCAAAGCAACATCCGGGTCAGTATGATTTACAAATTAATTATACCAACTGTATTCACTGCCAGACCTGTGATATCAAATGCCCATTCGAAAATATTGACTGGACAGTCCCCGAAGGCGGCGGCGGTCCGAAGTATACCGAAACTTAAGTGAGTCACTGGTAGAAACGTAAGTGAGTCACTGGTAGAAACGTAAGTGAGCCACTGATAGAAACGTAAGTGAGTTCGTAGTTCTTTTAAATTCAAAAAGACCGGAAAAGGTACGGCGTACTTTTTCCAGAAATGGTGTAGGCAATGGCAGTTTTTTTTGCTTCGTGTCCAACGGGCATGACAGATTTAGTAGAGACCGAATTAAATAATATGGGACTTAAGACGTTTGAGAAAACGAATGGTGGCGTATTGTTTGAGTCAAACTGGGCCGGCTGCTACAAAGCTAATTTGAATTCGCGCTTTGCCAGCCGAATTCTAAAACCCATTCTGGATTTTCCGGCTTATCAAAATGAAGATATTTATCACAACATACAAAAACATGATTTTACGAAATATATAAAACCTAATCAGACTTTAGCGGTCGATGCAGCTATCACCGAATGTAAGATTTTAGATCAACGATTTTTAGCGATGAAAGTTAAAGACGCAATTGTTGATCAGTTCCGTGATAAATTTGATTCGCGCCCCGATGTCTCAAATTCTGAGCCTGATCTACGAATTCATATTCGTGGATACAAAAATCAATACTCGGTTTCTATTGATACATCGGGTAGCTCGCTGTTCATGCGTGGTTACCGCACCAAAACCGGCGATGCACCACTTAAGGAAAATCTTGCAGCTGGTTTAGTTGGCTTATCTGAGTGGGATAAGAAATCACCAGTTGTGGATTTGTTTTGCGGCTCGGGTACTATTCTGATTGAAGCTGCGATGATGGCTTTAAATATGGCGCCTGGTCTTGAGCGTAAAAAATTTGGTTTCATGAATTACACCGATTTTAGTGCAGACGTTTGGGACCAAGTGGTGCAAGAGGCTATCGAGGGTGAAAAGCACGAATTAGATTTTAAACTTTATGGCTACGACTTAGATAAAAAAGTACTACAAATGGCCAAAGAAAACGCCAAAAACGCGGGCGTGTTGGATTTTATTGAATTTAGTAATACATCAATCGCAATTGCAGGTCCACCAGAGGGTGTAACGGCTGGATTAATTATTGCTAATCCACCATACGGTGCACGCATTGGTGATGAGGACAATTTGAAAGACGTGTATCGTGATTTAGGCTATTCATTGAAGCACCGGTTTATGGGATGGTCTGCGTGGATTTTATCCGGCAACAAAGATTTACTGTCAGAAATGAAATTAAAAGCTACGCGTAAATTTTTTGTATTTAATGGGAATATCGAGTGTCGATTTTTAAAATATGAAATGTTTGAAGGATCGCGGCGTAAGCCGAAAGAAGAGGCGCAGTAAAATTTATCTTCGGATTTTATTACCCTACGGATGAAACTTCAGCTCTGAAGTCGCCGAGTTCTGGATTTGAAAATGGAATGACAATGGTTTGATTTTGGCCGTGATGCGATAAGGAATGGTTGCGCCCACGAATAATTGTTGGAATGGCTGGCTGAATATTCATGCCGGTTTCATTTAAAACTTTTTTAGCCGAACCAAAAATAATATTTAAAATTTCTGCGATGGCATCTTTGTTTTCGTCATCAATTGCAGTGCACATTTCGCCGAGCATCTTTGATATGAGCGTAAGAAAAGTTTTTTCTGACAATGAAATTGAAATTGTTCCTCGAAATCCAGAGCTAACAACCCCGACGACGCCACTTATATCACCGCTAGTTTCACCAGGTTTTTTTACGTAGGGCTTGCCGGCGGTAATTGCGAACGATGTCATCTCGGCAATTACTTCGATAGTCGCATTTAAAACGGGATTTATAAAGCGAACGTCAATTTTAGGTTTCGCTACGGGGTTTGCTAGAACATCGTTTATTTTATCACGCAAGTTTTGTTCGTCAGTAGGCTTGGGCAAAAAATGAATCATGGTATTCGAAGCGAAACGCTTTATGACGTCGTCATTAATTGAAGCGCTAGAAATGATGATTGGGAATGGGGCTGCGCTGCGACCATCTAAAATTATATCAATTAATTTTGGACCGGAAATCTTTTTTAAATCTATTTCAGTGATGAGTAGTTCATACTTTTCAATTTTTATTCGCTGTAAAGCATCCATTGCAGTCATGGTGCCTGCTACTGAATGTTTTTCGAGTGAAAGAACGTCGATACATCTTCTTAAAGATTGTGGGTTTTCATCCACGACCAGTATTTTTGCCATGAATTAGCCTAACCACAATCAAATCATTTAGCTAGAATTTATTTTTTTCTAAAAGTATTTGGACCACGGCCTCGAAAAAATCCTGGTCTTTCATCGTAAAGCGGCCGACGGTTGCCGAATCGACATTTTCGACTCGCACTGATTTTTTATTAGTTGCGGCAGATCCGCAAACACCTTTTGAAAATGGAATCAGTGTGCACGCGGGTAGCCCCTGAAATGGTCCAAGCCAAAGAACGTTTTCTTTGGCAGTCACAGGATCCATTATTTCCGTTAAATAAAATCCCACCCAATTTATATTTGGTACGTGCTGAAATAAAAGTGCTGATGTGTTGGCTAGGTCGGTAAGCCAACGGCCGGTCATCAGCCCAGACAGTTCTTGTAAAATTTCACGATAAGACAGGGCAGGTGAAGCCGTCGTCGCTTGCATGAATTATTAAAAGGGTTTGGTAATGGCAATGATTGCGGTGGCTGCAAAAAGTCCAATTAAAATCAGAAAAAGCGGTAAGCCAATCATGCCTTTTCTTTTTACCACAGCGATAGCGCCACCAAGCACAAGCCAGACACCAATTTTTGCGAAAACCCAGCCCGGAAGGCTGCTAAAAAGTCCTAAGCGTGCTGCTAGTCCAAACCCGCTGACTAGTAAAAGCAAAAATCCAATTCCGTGCGAAGCAAAAACCATCGAGCGGACGCGGCCGACTAGGGCACCGCCGGACATTTGAATAGTTAGTAAACCCACCAGGCCCGAAAATAAAAGCACGATAGCGACCAAGTGGATAATTTTATAGGTTTCGTAGGAAATCATTTTTTACTCCTTCGTATCTTCAAGCTGAAGATGTTTCATAATTTTTTGGACGTTTTTTCGAATGCGCGCTAAATGTGATAAAGACACCATCGTTTTTATATTGTCACGTTGAGGTTCAGCGGGAAAACCGCCGTACATGCCTGGTTCCTTTATTGAATGTATAACTCCGGTGCGCCCAGCTAAAATAACATTGTCACCAATTTCAATATGGCCATTGATGTCGACGTTCCCACCTGTGATTAGATTTTTTCCAAATTTTGATGAACCTGCGGTTTTGAATGCTCCAGTTAAAAGAGCATTTTCGCCGATGTCGACGTTGTGAGCAATGTGACATAAGTTATCTAACTTTGAACCACGTCTGATAATGGTGCTTTCTAGTGTTGCGCGGTCAATGACGCAGTTGCCGCCGATTTCGCAGTCGTCTTCAATGATGACGTCGCCAATTTGTGGAATCTTATGGTGACCATTTTTGTCGCTGAAATATCCAAAACCGTCCGAGCCTATAGTTACATGCGGCGCAATGATGCAGCGGTTTCCGATTTTGCAAAACGAACCAATGTACACATGTGGACTGATGATGGAACTTTCGCCAACAGAAGCGAATGCTTCAATTATTGTGTGTGAACCGATAATAACATCTTCCCCGATTTGCACACCCTTTTGAATGACAGCGTAAGCCCCTATCTTGGCTGATTTTGCGACCTGTGCAGCTGGATCGATGACTGCAGTTCGATGAGTACCAGTCTCGGGATAGGCTAAATTTTTTTTATCAAATAATGGCAAAATGCGCGTCAGTGCGTGTTGGATATTCGTTGTGGTCCATAAAGAGCTTGAAGCTGGAATAAGTTGTTTTACTTGCGAATAGTTTTTTTCCAGAACGATAAATCCTTGAACCTTGTTATCCATAGCTTGCTTTAGCATCGCTGCCGTTGAAACAAAAACCAAACTTGTAGGGTTTGTGGCGCCCGGGGAATGGACCGAATCGAACGTTCTATTGTGCAACTGGATGGGCGTTGCTAAGTTGGCCGCGGCCCCTGAAATTTGATCTTCCGATATAAAGTTCATGGGACAATTCTAATGCTTCGCGAAAGAAAAGACACCATTTTACTTGTTCTGTTAGTAACACGCGATATAACAAAACTCATAGGAGTGAGTAATGGCCAAAAAATCACCTTCTGCAGCTAAGAAAACAAAACCCACTAAAGCAAAAGCAGCCGTCAAGGCGCCAGCTAAGGCTGTTAAAAAACCTGTAGTGAAAGCGGCAGCGAAGCCTGCGGATAAAGCGGTTAAGCCCGTAAAAAAAGCTGCTAAGACACTTGAAAAACAGGTTGCTAAAGTCGCTCCTTCAACTGTGAAAATGAATTTGAAAGCATCAGTTGGAAAGTCTAGCGCGAAAATGGGTAAGCCAACGGAAGTTTCAAAGTCGGCACCATCTAAACCGGCATTGATGACTAAAAAAGGAAAAGTAGAGCCAGTTGCCGAAGTTGCTGAAGAAGCTGCCGGCATTGAGGCAGAAGCTGCTCCATCTAAAGCTGAAAAAGTTAGCAAAGTTAAACCTATTCGAATTGAGAAGGGTAATCTTGATGATGAAAAGGCAAAGTGGAATGAACTGTTTAAAAAATATGGTAAAGATAAAGCCATTCCCTACAAAATGTCTGATACGTTTCCAACGCTTTCACCAGTTCAGCACAAGGTATTAGGCTGGGGATTTATTTTAAAAAATGATAATGATCGTATGGAAGTCCTTTTTGAAACTGGAATTCGCATGCTGATCAGCAACTACAAATCTTAAACTGAACTAGATCGTGATTAGGCCGGTTTTTTAGATTGCTTCATCACTATTTAGCTCTTAGTATCGGTCTTCATGGCAAAAGATGATTTAGCACAATTTGAAGGTAAAGTTGTCGACGCGTTAGCGGGCGGGCTTTACAAAGTGGAACTAGAAACAAATAAAATTGTAATCAACGCAAAACTTTGCGGTAAGATGCGACGATTCAATATTCGAATTGTGGTAGGTGACCGTGTTACAGTTGGCGTTTCGCCGTACGATCCAACTCATGGATTAGTAATGTACCGCCACAAATAAGTCGTAAAAATTCTGATGTTTTTATTCAAACTCACATTTGAAAATTCAAGAGGTTAGCATGGAACAAGCTTTACAAAGTTTTTTGGCTCGTCATGTTCAAGGGGTCCCACCTAAATCTGCAGCGGCTGTTTTAGAATTAACAGCCGAAGGCGGAACGGTTCCTTTTATTGCCCGGTATCGAAAAGAAAAAACCGGAAACTTGGACGAAGTGCAAATTCGCGCGGTCATTGAAAGTTTTGAAACGTACCAAGAAGTTGTAAAGCGAAAAGCGTTTTTGTTAAAAGAAATTGGCGAGCAGAATAATTTAACAGCTGAAATACAAAAGCGAATAGATATTTCTTGGGATTTGACTGAGCTTGAAGAGATTTACAAACCATTTAAGAAAAAGAAAAAAACTAAAGCAACGATTGCTAGGGAAGCAGGCCTTGAGCCCCTGGCAAATTGGATTTGGGAAAAGGGCCATGGTCAGAATCAAGATTCTGATACGATGGAAATGAAAGCTAAGAATTTTATCAATCCAACTAAAAAAATTGTTACCTACGACGATGCCATTAAAGGGTCGCAAGATATTATTGTTGAAAAGATTGCCAATGATTTAGCTTTACGTGAATTGGTTGTAAAAAATTATTTTGAACAAGGTAAGGCCACAGCAAAAGCGGCAAAAGGCTATAAACCGAATTCAAAATATGAGATGTACGCAAAAGATTACTCTGAGCCTGTGAAAAATCTTTTAGAAGAGCGTGCTTCGCACCGCTACATGGCTATGAAGCGTGGCTGGGAAGAAGAAGAATTAACTGTCGACGTGCAGGGTGACGACGAAATGCTTCTAAAAGTCTATGAGAAGTTTGCAACGACGACTCCGGATAATCCTACCGGGACTTTTTTAAAAGAATCAGCTCGATTAGGATTAAATGTTTATGTTATTCCCTCAGTAAAAAATGAAGTGCATGCAAAGCTGAAAGAAAAATCAGACGAGCACGCAATCAAAGTTTTTACCGAAAACGTAAAACGGGTTTTGTTGGGGTCCCCGTATGGACCGAAGTGTGTTTTAGGTGTTGATCCGGGATTACGAACTGGTTGTAAAGTTGCTTTAGTAGATAAGGGTGGAAACTATGTTTCCTACACAGTTATGCACACCCTTGGCGAAGGTGCCGAGAAAAAAGCGACAACTTTAATTGGTGAAGTAACGAAGCAAATTAAAATTGAAGCCATTGCCGTGGGTAACGGAACGGCTGGACGCGAAACTGAAATATTTTTGAAAAAGATTTTAAAAGAATTAGGTAAAGATAAAGAAATCCCGGTGATCATGGTGAATGAATCGGGTGCTTCAGTTTATTCTGCAAGTGAAGTCGCACGTGCAGAGTTTCCTGATTTAGATGTCACTGTAAAAGGTGCCATATCTATAGCAAGACGATTACAAGATCCGCTGGCAGAACTTGTAAAAATTGACCCGAAATCCATTGGTGTCGGACAGTATCAGCATGATGTGAATCAGTCGGCTTTGAAAAAAGGGCTGGAAGCGGTTGTAGAAAGCTGCGTGAATAACGTTGGTGTCGATGTGAATACGGCGTCGACTTCGTTATTATCTTTTGTATCTGGTATTGGACCCGGTTTAGCTGGCGCAATTGTTGAACACCGAAAAAAGAATGGTCTTTTTCAAGACCGTTCCGAGCTGATGAAAATTCCGCGGTTTTCGACGAAAATTTATGAGCAAGCTGCAGGTTTTTTACGAATTTTAAATGGTAAAGTATTTTTAGATTCAACAGGAATTCACCCCGAGCGTTACAGTGCTGTACGTGATATGGCCGCTGATATGAGTGCCAACATGAACGAACTTGTTGGAGACGGTGCTAAGAAATTACTTACTGCCCGAACGAAATGGGCCAAGATAGTTGGCGAATACACGTTTGATGACATGATAAAGGAATTAGAAAAGCCTGGGCGCGATCCGCGTGATCCGTTCAAGGTTTTCAATTTCAAAGATGATATTTTTGAAGTTAACGATTTAAAAGAAGGAATGATTTGTCCAGGTATTGTTACTAATGTTACCAATTTTGGTGCGTTTGTTGATATCGGTGTTCACCAGGATGGATTGGTTCATATTTCAGAATTAGCGCATAAATTTGTGGAAGATCCTAGAAAAGTTGTTAACCCTGGCGATCAGGTTACCGTGAAGGTCTTAAAGATTGATATAGCAAAAAACCAGATTGCACTGTCGATGAAGTTAGAAGCTGCGGCTGAGTACAAACCTGTTCGTGATTTCAAAGAAAATCAAAAGCCGCAATCTAGACCGGAATTTAAACCACGTTCTGATCAGCGACCGAACTCTAATCAAGGGCGACCAAATTCGAATCAAGGCTCACGTCCGCAACAACCTGCAAGGCCTGCAGCATCGCCGTTTAACAATCCATTCGCAGCACTGCTGAACCAAAGCGGAAATAAGAAATAAATAACGTAATATAAGATCACTACAAGGAGATCAAAATGGCATTAAAAGTTGGCGGTAAGAAAAAGAATGCAAAGAACAAAAGCGCTCGTCATAAAGCAAAGCGTATCACAAAGAAAAAGCGTATGATCAAAGCGAACAAGAAATAGTTCGTTGAAATTAAAAAATATTTACGTCATTAGGCACGGAGAAACCGATTGGAATAAAGACAGTCGGTTTCAAGGCCAAACTGATGTGCCACTAAATGCAAAAGGACGCGAGCAAGCCATTGCGCTTGGTCCATTGATGCAACAGCTGCAACTAGAGTCTGCGTACTCGAGCAGTCTTTCGCGCGCCTATGAAACTGCTGACATTGCTTTGCAAGAATTAAAACTAACGGTTTTTCGTGATGACCGCTTACGCGAGACAAACATTGGTGCTGCCGAAGGCTTGACCTTAGATGAAATCATCGCAAAATTTGGTGCCGAGACCATCGCGAAGTGGCGTTCCTACGATGAGCGCTTGCTGGATTTTAAATTCGTGAATGGCGAAAGCAAGCGGCAGATGATGTTTCGCGTTCGTTCGGTCATGTTGGATATTGCGCAGAATTCAAATCGAAAAAATATCGGTGTTTTCGCGCATGGTATGGTGATGCGGGCGATGACTTTTGTGTTTGGTTCAGGGATCCCGTGGGATCATCATGCTTTTTCGAATGGCTCTGTTCACCACTTTTTGTGGAGCGATGATCAGTCCGAGTTTTTGACCTATAAGGGACGCATTAATTAATCCTAGATACAGTATTTTTCCGCCATTTCCTGCATCTTTTTCTGAAAATTCTCCGCCGATGTCCTAGGTTCTTTAGTGCCGTCGAACTTTTTGACGGTGACCGTCAGCGCTCACTGTAAATCGATTACACGCCCTTTTGCTCTTTAATCAAATAAAATGCACTTTAAATCTGGAATGCTTCTCGCTAGATAGTTTCTCGAAAGATCGTTCTTGTTTGAAGAAGGAGCAATTAAACCCACAATCATTAGAACGGTGTCAAAAACTACGGCTAATGCTATAAGAAAGAAAAAAATGAAAACATCAATCTTGCTATTCGCTATTTTAAGCCTGACTTTAGCCACGACCGCTATCGCCAAAAAAGGAAATGCTTCGCCGGCTGCCAGCGAATTTTCGACCACGATGAACGTGTCATGCACTTACGTTAAATACAATGTTTGGTCGAACAGCTTCTGTAAAGACACGCGCCTGATTTACTTGAAAGATTGTACAATCTCGGAAGCCGCAGCCAACCAGTTCGGACAAATTATACACACAGAAAAAACTCTTCCCGAACTTGTGCTCGGCACGGGATACCTCGGACGGTGCTATCCGGAAAAACAGGCAAAAATTTTAGATCAGTATTTTCAAACGGTACAATCTGGAACGATCCTGAACGTGAAAACGCGGGCGCAATTTGGCGGTGGAAAAGCGGTCGCGGCTCGAATCGATCTCGTTGACTCCGTGATTGCTGAAGGACTTGCCCCACTGAAGACAACCGAAAACGGCGGAAAAACGATCTTCGATCCTTTGTATGAACTATTCTACATGGATCCAGCGGCTGTCGGCGATTGGTTGCCGTAGTGTCGCATGCTGTTTCCTCGCCAAAATTTATTTAAGCCGCTTTCAAATCGAATTCAATATGCCCATACTCGACGACTGGGGTCTTAACCGTTCTTCCAGAAACTGTGGATGTCTTAATTGATATGGCGCCAACCGCCTCAAAGAAAACAATCAGCTTGTTGAGATTAGACACGTCCATATCGACCAGCTTTGCCAACTCATAGACCGATTTTGGCTTGTAAGTCAGTATGGCGGATAATATCCCTAGGTTTTTTACAAAACGATTAAAGTCTTTCTTGTTATCAAATGAAAGCTCGAAGTGGTCGCCTTTCAAGCGACCCTTGCGTGCACTTTTCAGGGCTTTTTTAAAATCAGTAAGCGTATCACCGGAAGACTTAATCGAAACAATTAGTTTTTTCATAGTTTCACTCCTAATTCTTTAAGAACCCAATTTTGAAAATCTGCAATCAACTGTTCATCGTTCACGTATTTATAATCAAACTCTTCATCATTGATGTGAATATGTGGACCTTTGGGGTGATGGTTGTCCATTAGAACAAAAGATCCCGTCTTCAAGTCCTTGCAGATAAGCCCGTACTTAATGCCATCCGGGTATTTTACAGACTGACCCACTTCGTATATTGAAAGCTCAATAACATATTGTCCGTGCAAGTTATTTTTTACGTAGTATCTCAGCCGGGCTTTCATATTGGTAATATATTACCAATATGGGTATAAGTCAACTGCTGGGTACGCATCTACCTGCCCCTGGGCCATAAAAGCTCCCAAGAGGCCTCCTCCAAATCAGGAGCCGTTAAGCTGATCCAACGCTTCGGCGGAAGTCTAAACCTAAGAATTGCAGTCATTTGCAAATAATTGCAAATAATTGTCTAACATTTTGACAGGGATTACCTATTTTTTGCCATCTTCAAATCTACAAAATTTTTAACCTTATCTAATAGCTCAGGGTTACTATAGCCGTAATTGAATTGGCATTTTCTTCGCTAAGTTATTCACTATGAGAAAATCAGCTGTTAACATTTTTGTGACTATTACCGTTTGTACGTCCCAGGCTTATTCTTTGACTTTGCTTGAGGCTATTAAAGCCTCACTACAAGGTAATAAAAAAATGGTAGCAAATACGCTTCGCCTAGAGGCTGCCGAAGAAAATACAAAGGCTGCCAGGTTAAATTGGGTTCCGACGGTTTCTTTAAGTGCAAATACAAGCGTCATGCAGCGGGATCAGGGTCAAAGTCTGAAAAGTCATGGAACAGGCGTGACCACGTCCATTTCATTGTATGATGGTGGTGCGCGCAAACAAAATCTGATTGCAACCGAAAGCGAATTTAAAGCCGCCAACGAAAGATTTAATTCTGTAAGCTATACAGGCGGAAACACCAGAGCGTCGATTGCTGGTGACGTGTTGGAAGCCTACATCACTATTTTGACTTTGTTAGAAGGAAAGAATCAGATCCAATTTAATGACGCTACTTTAAATCTTTTTTTATCTGCAACAACTGTTGAAACCGAACAGGTTATGATTCAGCAGCAATTAACGGGTTTAAAAAAGCAGGCTGTGAATTTAGATTTTCAGCTGCGACGTGTGAAAGAGCAGTTTAAAAATGCGGCTTCGATTGAGCTTCCGCCGTATGATCAACTACAGTCATTTGATTTAGCAATTGCTTCTTTGGAGATACCTAGCAATGCTGATGAGGCTTTTCGAATCGCATTAGAAAAGAACCCAAGTATTCGTGTTGCTGAGCAAGATGTTATTACATCAGAGGCCAGGAACAAAGCATTACGTGCTGGCCAGGGTCCGCAAATTTCAGCGAATGCATCGGTAAATCGTAACAGCGGTTTATACAATTCGGGAACTGTAAAAAATATTGGTGTCACGTTAAGTATGAATTTAGATGTTAAAAGCGGTCATTACCGAAGTGCTAGTGATAAATTTTTAGCGGCTGCGATTAGCGACCGAGACGGTATTATTGATGATCGCAAATTTATGATTTACGACATTTACCCAAGTCTAGAAAACCAGTTGGAAACGTTTAATTTAGATATCGAAGCCCAAAATGCCGCTAAATTGAAATTGCAAACTGTGATTGAAAAAATAAAATCAGGTAAGCCAGTTAATATGATGGACGAAGCGCTATTTAGCTTAGGGACATATAATCAATATCAACAGACGACATCGCAGTCGCGCACGCATATTTTGAATACTAAATATAGAATTCAACAAACCGTTGGGACCTTTTTTGAAAAATTAGGAATTCAGGCAAAGCCTTAACAGGCTGTCAAAACTTGATTTGCAATTTCAGCGAAGCCGTCGCCACCTTTTTTTGTGGAAATATATGTTGGTAAATGCTTAAGCTCGCTTATAAATTCTTTGATGTTAGCGACGCCAAAACTGTGCGGAAATTTTTTAAACATGGGTTCATCGTTAGGTGAATCACCTACAAAAATGCATTTTTTCAAAGCTTCTTCTTCTGACAACTTAAACTGGTCATTTAATAACTGAAATGTCGTCGTTAGTTTATCGTAAGTTCCAAACCAGCCATTTACGTGAATTGAACTTACTTTTGCCTGTGCTCCGTGCTTTTTAAAAACTTCGACAATCTTGTTAACTTCGGCTTTTGCTAAAGGCGGAACGTCTTCGCAGAAATCGATTGCTAAATCCATAAGCCTGCAAAATTGGTCTGACGCAACTGCTGCGCCGGGAATAGACTTTAGAATTTCCAATTGAATGACGTCTAGTTTATTTCTGTTTTGTGCGAATGAACTTTGATCGGCCTGATCTTCAACACTGTACCAGCGCTGCATTTTTTTTTGAGCGTAGCGAAAATAAAATCCGCCGTTTTCGCCGACAACCCCGGCAACTGGCCATTGGCGCGCGATCATTTCGCACCATCCTGCTGGACGTCCAGTGATAGGGATTACTTTAACTCCGGCCGCGTGCAATTTCCATAGAGAGGCATATGCATTCGCATGAAGCTGGCCTTCGGTCGTAAGTGTGTCGTCAATATCTGTTAGGACAAACTCGATCTTAGAGTTAAAGTCTTTCAAATTTTTCATTGTGCTTTCTGTGAAACCAGTGTTTTTTAATAGTCTAGAGGATTACTAATGGCGAAGAAAGCTGCAAATAGTGAAAGTTCAAATTCTGGATCAGGAATAAAGTTGGTGATCGTTGAATCACCGACAAAAGCCAAGACAATCCGAAAGTTTTTAGGCAACAATTACATCGTTGAATCTTGTATGGGTCATGTGCGTGATTTACCGCAGTCCGCAAAAGATATTCCGGAAAAAGTTAAAAAAGAAAAATGGGCGCAGTTAGGTGTCAACGTGGATAGCCATTTTGAACCCTTGTACTGCATCCCTAAAGATAAATTTAAAGTAATAAAAAATCTTCGTGATAAGTTGGCCTTAGCTTCTGAACTATTCCTTGCGACGGATGAAGACCGTGAAGGGGAGAGTATTAGTTGGCATTTGCTGGAAGTTTTAAAACCAAAAGTGCCTACGAAGCGCATGGTTTTTCACGAGATTACGAAAGAAGCTATTCAAAAGTCATTATCCGACACCCGAGAAATTGATTACAATTTAGTACGTGCGCAGGAAGCTAGGCGTGTTCTAGACCGTTTAGTTGGATATACAATTTCGCCGCTAATTTGGAAAAAAGTAGCTTACGGATTATCGGCAGGCCGTGTGCAGTCGGTCGCTGTGCGTATTGTTGTCGAACGCGAGAAAGACCGCATCCGCTTTAAAAAATCTGCCTATTTTGGTGTGTTAGCAGAGCTTGCAAAAAATAATCAAAGCTTTGAATCAAAAATCCAAAGTTATAAAAATCAGCGAATTGCGACTGGAAAAGATTTTGATGGCTTAACGGGTCAGTTGCTTGCCGGTAAAGACATGATGGTGCTGGA
The DNA here is from genome assembly GCA_043728195.1 of Bdellovibrionales bacterium. Lineage (GTDB taxonomy): Bacteria > Bdellovibrionota > Bdellovibrionia > Bdellovibrionales > Bdellovibrionaceae > Pseudobdellovibrio. Next base: position 9,294 of record JAYTMU010000195.1, on the reverse strand, counting down.
TCAAAAATCGGCGGATCAAATTCTACACGATTTAAAATCGGCTAAGTGGACAGTTAGTGAAGTGGAAGAAAAACCAGTCACACGAAGGCCTTACCCACCATTTATCACATCAACGCTACAACAAGAGTCTAATCGAAAGCTTGGGTTAGGCTCACGCGAAACAATGCAGGTGGCACAAAAGCTTTACGAACAAGGTTTTATTACCTACATGAGAACTGATTCGACCTTTTTATCTGAAGAGGCACTGACTGCTGCCGCACATTCGATAAAGCAAAAATATGGCAATGAATACTTGCCGCCAGCGCCTAGAAAATTTGAAAGTAAAAAAGTAAAAGGTGCGCAAGAAGCCCATGAAGCTATTCGACCTGCAGGAACTAAATTTTTAGATCCTGATGAAACTGGTTTAACGGGCGCGCAATTTAAATTATATGATTTGATTTGGAAGCGCACGATGGCGTCCCAAATGGCTGATGCAAAACAGAAACAAGTCAGTAGCAAAATAAAAGCAGGGGACGCCGTTTTTTCAGCAAGCGGAACAACGATCGAGTTTCCGGGATTTTTACGCGCCTACGTAGAAGGAAGTGACGATCCCGATGCTGATTTAGAATCGCGCGAAGTGAAACTGCCAAAATTGGTATTGAATGACGTTTTGGACTTACAAAAATTAGATCCAACATCGCACGAAACAAAACCACCAGCTAGATTTACTGAGGCTTCGCTAGTGCAAATTATGGAAAAAGAGGGTATCGGCAGACCGTCAACTTACGCCAGCGTTATCGGAACGATCATTGATCGTGGTTACGTTCGTAAGCAGGCTAGTGCGCTAGTGCCAACGTTCACAGCTATGGTTGTTTCAAAGTTGTTGTCGCAGCATTTAACTCAGTATGTGGATTTAGGTTTTACGTCTGAGATGGAAAAATCTTTAGATAATATCGCTGAAGGCGAATTGAACTGGGAAAAATACTTAACAGATGTTTATCATGGACCGACCGGATTAAAGGCGACCGTGGATGCCCAAGGCGATAAAATTATCCCTGAAGAAGCAAGATCAGTGAAGCTTGAGGGCCTAGAACAATACGAATTTCATGTGGGACGTTACGGCGCTTATGTAAAATCTAAAAGAGGCGAAGATTTTTTTAGTGCCTCTATTCCAGATGCACAGGCACCGGCTGATATGACCGGCGAGCACGTTGAAAAATTAATTGATCAAAAATTAAAGGGCGCTGATTCATTAGGTGTTGATCCCGAAACTCAGAAAAAGATTTATGTCCTAAATGGGCGCTATGGACCATATGTTCAGTTGGGTGAGATTGACGCTGAAAATAATGGAGAAAAAATAAAGCGGGGTTCGCTACCGCCCGGTGTTTTGCCGGAAGACATCACCTTACCAATGGCACTTGAAATTTTATCTATGCCAAAAACTTTAGGCGAACATCCGGATACAAAAAAAGAAATTAAGGCAGGCGTTGGTCGCTTTGGTCCCTTCATTGTGCACGACGGTGATTACCGCTCGATACCAAAAACTGAAACTGTTTTTACGATGGATTTAGTGAAGGCAATCGAGCTATTATCGCAGCCGAAAAAGGGCCGCGGAAAAGCATCGGCCGTGAAAGAATATGGAATTCATCCTATTCATCAGGTTGCGGTTAGTCTTTTTAATGGACCTTATGGACCGTACATTAAGGCAGGAAAAACCAACTCAAGCTTACCCGAGGGAATGACTGTCGAGGCCTTGACTGCAGAAAAAGCATTTGAGTTGATCAATGACAAATTAGGTACCATTGCAGTTCCGGAAAAAAAATCTGGAAAAAAGTCGCGTAAGGCTACTGAAATGGCACCTACGCCTTCTGTAAAAAAACCTGCCAAAAGTAGTCCGAGCAGTTCGGGACCAAGTCGAACGATTACACTAAAAGATGTAAGTCAAAACCCTACGAAAAAAAGTGACAAAGAAGCACTGCCTTCAAGAACCGTGGTATTAAAATAAATGACAGACGCTGACGATTCAGAAAACTCTAAGAAACCAGCGGCCGAAGTCGCAGAAACGCGGCGACAACTTGAGCTTGGCGAAACCAGGCTTAAAGAGCCCGATCGCAATCACCACCGTGGTGGGCGTAGTTTTTATTTTTTTGACTTTGATGACAACATTGCGTTTCTGACAACTCCGCTTATATTGTTTCATAAAGAAACTCAGGATGAGTTAAATTTATCCAGTGCCGAGTGGGCGTTGCATCATCAATCGATTGGGAAGCACGGTCCGTACAGCGAATATGAAATTAGTTTTGACGATGTTAAAGGTACGTTTCGATTTTTTCGTGACATTGATATTTCGGAAGTTGAACGAGAAGTTACCAAGCGGCAACCCTTTGTGCAGGATGTATTGGCAGCATTGCAGTTGCCTGATTTGCAGTGGAAAGGGCCGTCGTGGGATTGTTTTTACCACGCGACATTTAATCAGCGGCCCGTATCAGTAATTACGGCCAGAGGCCATTCGGCCGATGTATTAAAGCAAGGTATCCATGAATTTGTTAAAGCTGGTTATTTACCGTCGATACCAAATTATTTAAGTTTGTATGCGGTCAGTAACAAAGACGTGCGAAAGCATCTGAACGATCATGATTTTAAATTATCAACTGCTGAATTAAAACAAAAAGCAATTCGCGCTTCTGTTGAAAAAGCGATTGAAACATATGGCTATAGTCCGCACCACCGCTTTGGCATGAGCGACGATGATCCAAAAAATATACAACTTGTTGTTGAAGAGATGGCTCGACTGAAGTCGAGTTATCCGGAAATGTCTTTCTTCATGATTGAAACCTTCGATGGGGCGTTTATTAAACACGAAATAACGCAGCATGGGATTAGAAGTCATGCGCTACAAGATGCCGCAGCACAGTTAGAGCTATTCAATGCAACCAGACGTAAGCCTTAACCACTATAGCATACTGTAACAAGGCTTATCATTCGTCCCAAGCAAGCATATACTTTTTTGATACGCGCGAAGATTCAAATTTAAGACATTGATAAAGGACATTCACGATTATGCTAAAAATTTTATTATCAACAGTGACTTCTACAGTGACCATGGTCGTTTTGCTTGTAAGTTCAGTCGGATTTTCACAAGGGTTGGATTTTACCCGAACACTTGATTGCAATTGGATTGATCCCATTCAAACCGGTTTTTTGCAAAACCATTTGGTTTTTAAAACCAAAGACAAGGACTTGCAAACACGAGTTATCGCCCAGTATATCAAGCGCCAAGATGGGGCTAAAATTTACTTACTTGATTCAGATGTGCAAAGTATCACGACGATGATGAAAGACGTGTTTGCAAACGTAGAGAAAAAAGATTGTAAGTTTGTGAATGAAATTCAGCAGTTATTAGTTAAGCGAACTGAAGAGCGCGCCATGTTCGTGAAAAGCCATTTAGGAAAAGATTTTAAATTTAATAAAGATGTTGAGTTTGTTTACGATCCTGATAGCAAGCCACATCCGAAAACTAAAGAAGAGGCTGAAGAATTTTTAAAGAAATTCGTGCAGTTTCAGATTGCTAATTATATCGCAACAGATATCAAGCTGGATGAGGCCAAAGCGAAAGTTATTAAAAATTACGACCGTAATTTAAAGCGAACTAAGGATACGAAAGTTGAAGAGCTTATGGCCGGATACTTGAATTCTTTTGCGCTGTCACTAGATCCGCACTCAAATTTTTTCTCGCGTGATTATTATGAGGATTTCACCATCGACATGAGCCTTTCACTAGAAGGAATTGGCGCTACGCTTTCGCAACAGGATGGCTTTACCACAATTGAAGCCTTAGTTCCTGGTGGAGCCGCAGCTAAATCTGGAAACCTAGAGCCACAAGATAAAATTATTTCTGTTAGTAAAAAAGATGGCAAAATGGAAAATGTCGTTGATATGGATTTAAAAGATGTTGTGAAAATGATTCGTGGACAAAAGGGTACGAAAGTTAAACTGTCGATCTTAAGAAAAGAATCTGATGGGAATAAGAAGTTTGACGTTGAATTAACGCGAGAGAAAATTGCTCTTGAAGACAATGCTGTTTCAATTACCTACTTAGATAAAGAGATCAATGGGATGAAAAAGAAAATTGGCGTGATTAATTTTCCGTCGTTCTATTCAGATTCTAAACGTGGCGGAAGGTCATCTGCAGCTGACTTAAAGAAAGTTATTGTTCAAGCCCGCGAGAAAAAAGTGGATGGCTTGGTTTTAGATCTGTCAAATAACGGTGGTGGTTCATTAGATGACGCTGTCAAAATTGGTGGTTTGTTTTTTAAAACGGGTAACGTAGTTAAGCAGTCATCAAGCAAAGCCGGTAATGAAATTTCGTTAGCTGATTCGGATGAAAAAGTAGACTGGGCAGGACCGTTAGTTATTTTAACATCGCGAATTAGTGCATCGGCATCAGAAATTGTTTCGGGCGCACTGAAAGACTACAACCGTGCTGTAATTGTTGGATCGGACCACACGTATGGCAAGGGAAGCGTGCAAACTGTTCTGCCTGTGCCGGGTGAGCTAGGTGCACTGAAAGTAACTATTGGAATGTTTTTTACTCCGGGTGGATTTTCGACGCAGCATCGTGGCGTGGAATCAGATATTATTATTCCCAGTCCTTACAGCGTAGACGACATCGGTGAAAAAAGTATGGACTATTCACTTCCGCCTAAAAAAATAGATAGCTTCTTATCAAAAACAGCTTACATCGAAAAGGGCGAAGGCGCTTGGACGATGATAAAGTCAGGCTGGGTAAAGTCCTTAAAGTCACGTTCGCAGGAACGTGTATCTAAAAACGATGAATTTAAAAAGATCGTCGATGAATTAGAAAAAACGAAAAAATTAGGAAAAGTTATCAAAGTCGCTGAAGTTATTAAAGACAAAGGCGAAAAAGAAAAGAAAGTTAAAAAATCTCGTTACGGTGCTGATAAAGCTGAAAAAGAAAAAGAGTATTTAAAGCGTGCTGATATTCAAGAGGCTGCCAATGTTCTTACTGATTTGATTTTATTATCAGATGGTAAAGAACTAGGAAAGATTGCGCTGAATATTCCTGTAAAATAAAAAGTGCATAGACCACATCACTTTGTTGGGGTTAATTTAGCGCGCCGCTAAGTTTTGGCTGTTAAACAGAAAACATTTTACCAAGCGTATTATAAATTGATACGTTTGCTAGCTAAACCAAACAAAAGCCTGTTAGCGAAATTAAGAATCTTTTTACATTTAAATTTTTGTTCGCTTAATTGTGAGACTGGGACTAAAGTCGGGGCTATGTCCGTCGATAAAATGTGGATAAAGGCGAAAATCGAATGTTAAGAAATATGAAAAAGTTAAATGCAAAAAATTTTTCTCAAAGTGAGACAAGGCATTTAAGTTTTAAGCGATTTTTGTCGATAATAAATACAGTAAAGAACATGTCACAAGGAAAAGAGACATTTATGACCACGTGGAAAACGACTATTTACTTGAAGTTAGTGTTGCTGCCATTTTTATTATTTTCTTGTAAAGGTGCAGATGGTGGATTTGCTCCGTCCCTAATAGGGGCTGCAACGACGGTTTCTATAGCACCAGTGTCGACAACAATAGCTGTTAATAATTTAGAAACATTTTCGGCATCAGGCGGCACCCCACCTTACACCTATTCAATTTTTAGTGGAAGCGGATCAGTGCTTTCTACAACGGGTAGTTTTACTGCAGCAGCCGTTCCGGGATCGACAGTAGTGCGTGCAACTGATTCAACCGGAAAATTTGCAGACGCCATTGTAACTATTAACCCAGCTTTGCAAATATCTCCGACTAACCAAAGCCTTAGTTTAAGTGCTACGCAAGCTTTCACTACAACTGGTGGTGTAGCTCCATTTATTTTTTCTTTGATTAGTGGTGCAGGCTCAATTGATGCCAACAGCGGAGTTTATATAGCTCCGGCGGCGCCAGGATCTGCTACGATTCGTGTGACCGACGCAAAAGCAAATACATCAAGTGCGATTGTAAATATTTACGGTGCACTTGGTATTTCTCCGACTTCGATGATCTTAGCAGTGAATAATTCAACACCGTTTTCTGCTGGTGGCGGAGTTGGGCCTTACACGTTTTCGGTATTTTCAGGAACAGGAATTATTAACGCTTCGACAGGAGTTTATACGGCCGCAGCCACTGCAGGAATTGCAACAGTTCGGGTTACTGACAGCCTTGGTGCAATTGCTTCATCATCTGTTACAATCAATGATGCTTTAGTCATTTCCCCAACTTCACAAACTACTTTAATTAATTCATCTATTACATTTTCTCAGTCGGGTGGAGTTTCCCCATTCATTTATTCGGTGATTGCAGGAACTGGAACAATCGATTCAAACACGGGTGTCTTTTCTGCTCCAGCAAGTAATGGCTCTGCAACAGTTCGCGTGACCGATACCCTAGGAAATTTTTCAGACGCTAACGTTACTATCACAACGGCGCTTTCTATTTCCCCGGCATCCACTATTTTAGCAGTTAATAACACAGCGACGTTCACTGCCGTCGGTGGAACAGGTCCATTTACATTTTCACGATTTAGCGGCACTGGTACAGTGAATGCTGCAACCGGAGTTTACACAGCACCTGCTGCTTCCGGCAGTGCAGTCGTTCGAGTGACCGATAGTTTAGGTGCATTTGCTGATGCAAACGTTACGGTGAATGCGGCGCTAGCCATCACGCCTGCGTCGCAGACTATGGGAATTAACGGGACTTTAAATTATTCATCAACGGGTGGAGTTGTTCCTTACACCTATTCAGTTTTCAGTGGTGGCGGAGTTATCAACGCAACAACAGGAGCATTTACCGCACCGGCAACTGCGGGCACAACAGTCGTGCATGTAACCGACAATTTCGGTAATATTGCAAGCTCGAACGTAACGATAACTTCAGGCTTAAGTATTTCTCCGGCAAGCTCGACACTTGCTGTGAATAATACAGTTACTTTTGTTGGCGCTAACGGTGCCACTCCGTATACGTATTCGGTTTTCTCTGGTACAGGAACAATTAATGCCGCAACCGGTTTGTATACTGCACCGGCTACTTCAGGCAGTGCTGTTGTTCGAGTTACTGATAACTTGGGAGCTGTCGCTGATGCAAATGTTACTATTAATGCGGCCCTTGCCATAGCGCCTGCAACAAAAACACTAGCCGTAAATAACGTATTTACTTTTAGCGCGACTGGCGGCGTTTCCCCGTACACATATTCGGTATTTAGTGGTGGTGGGACTATAAATGGAACAACAGGCGCCTACACTGCACCAGCAGCAGCGGGCACCGCAGTTGTGCGTGTGACTGATGGTTTAGGCAATGTTTCAAACTCAAATGTTACAATCAACGCAGCCCTTGCAATTTCACCGACGACTGCAACAATTGCATCAACCGGATCACAGACGTATACATCAACTGGTGGAGTTGCACCAGTTGCGTTTTCAGTAGCAAGCGGACCTGGATCTATTAATGCCACGACCGGCGTTTACACACCGACAATGGCTGGCACAGTAATAGTTCGAGTAACAGATTCTTTGAGTAATACAAGCGACGGAAATTTAACTGTTAATGGACCCCTAGTGGTGTCGCCAACAACTGCTTATGTTGTTACCAATTCAGACTTAGCACTAAGTCCTGCGGGCGGTGTGGCGCCGTACACTTTTTCAATTGTCGCAGGCGGTGGTATCATCGATTCTGTCACTGGGGTATATACAGCTGGAGCCACTGCAGGCACTGCAACTTTGCGCACTACAGATTCGGCAGCCCCTGTAGCAACTGCTGACACGGCAGTGACTATTTACAATCCGTTAGTAATGACTCCGACATTAGTAACCATGGGAATTAATACGAATCAAACTTTTACGGCTAGTGGTGGTTTTGGTGCGTTAACATTTTCAGTCTATACAGGTACCGGCACTGTTAATGCGACAACTGGAGTTTTCACTGCTCCGGCAGTATCAGGAGTTAATTTAGTTCATGTGACCGATACCATCGGAAATATTGTTGAAGCTACGGTGAATGTTGTCAGCTCATTAACGATTTCTCCGCAAACTTTAAATTTACCTGTATTTTCAACAATGACGTACACGTCTGTACTGGGCACGTCGCCCTACACGTATTCGGTCTTTGCAGGAACGGGAACGGTTAACGCTACGACCGGATTGTACACAGCGCCCGGAGTTATCGGTTCAGGGACTGTACGGGTAACTGATTCGGTTACAAATACTTCGGATGCAGCTGTTACACATATCGAGCCTGTTGAAGTGTCATCGGGCGCCTACCACACCTGCGTTCGCTATAATAATAATGCAGTCAAATGCTTTGGTGACGGAGCTACAGGTCAACTTGGTAGTGGATCCACAGCGGACCTAGGTGACGTCACAACAGAGCAAGGTGGCAATTTGCCATTCGTTAATCTGGGAACAGGCCGCACGGCCAAGGCACTGGCGACTGGATTTTATCATTCATGCGCTATCTTAGATAACAACACGTTAAAATGTTGGGGACAAAATACATACGGACAATTAGGACTTGGTGATATTACTGCTCGGGGCGATGGTGCTGGCGAAATGGGAGACGCCTTGCCAACAGTTAATTTAGGCGCTGGTCGAACTGCATTAAAAGTTTCAGCTTTTGGTTACGTGACATGTGTGATTTTAGATAACAACGCCACAAAGTGTTTTGGTCGTAATAATTACGGACAATTAGGACAATCGGACATTGCTAATCGCGGCACAAGTGCAGCGCAAATGGGTGATACCTTGCTTGCTGTAAATTTTGGAACAGGTCGCACAGCCACAAAAATTGGTGGCGGTTTAGATTTCACGTGTGCACGGTTAGACAATGCTACGGTTAAATGTTTCGGTCGAGCTAACAACGGCCAAATCGGTTCTGGAAATAATGTCACACTTGGTGATAGCGCTGGTGAAATGGGCGATTCACTTGTTGCCGTAAATCTAGGGACGGGTCGTACTGCAGTAAATATTGCAAGCGGATACAGTCACTCATGTGTCATGTTAGATAATTCAACTGTAAAATGTTTTGGCCGAAATCAATCCGGTCAGCTGGGCTTAGGTGACGCAACGACGCGCGGTGGAACTGCAGCAAGCATGGGCGATGGTTTACCAGCAGTACCATTTGGCGGAGGCTTTGTGGCATCGCAGCTTGTGATGGGTCGACAGATGTCGTGCGCGATGAATGCGACTGGCGCAGTACGATGCTGGGGCCTAAATAGTACTGGTCAGTTACTCATAGGATCAACTGTTTCCCAAGGTGATAACACTG
>JAYTMU010000194.1:0-5646 GCA_043728195.1 Bdellovibrionales bacterium | reverse complement strand
ATGAGCCAGTGCGCCGAATTTATTCCTTAGACATTTTGGCAGGCCAGTCGATCTGCGCCTGCTATTCATTTCTGACACGTTCAAATTTCATATCAGTAGTAAACAAAACCTAGAATAGGACAATCGACCTTTTGCCAGTTGAAACTGCGCCAATTCAGGACTAAATCGGGCGATTTCAAATTGGTTCTTGCTAGCAAAGAATTGTGTTACTTTGATATATTTAATTATTTAATCTTAACAAAAAATTAACCGATAAGCGTCATGATGTATCAGAACGTATTTTCCTTATCATCGCGGTTTTACTTTTTTGGAATACTTCTGTTTTCCTTTCACGTATTTGCAGTACCTACAACACTTACCTTTCAAACAAAAATCTACAGACCTGACAATACCCTGCTAGATGCCACGAATGTTAACTTTCGTTTTACAACAGTTGATCCAACGGGCACATGCATTTTATATGTCGAAGATTTTTCGAACCTAGACATGTCGGCATCAACCGGTCTTGCGGTTTTTAATTTAGGCTCTGGAACAAAAGTATTTCCGGTAGCAGCTTTTACGTTTACCAATTTATTTAACAATCTGCAGGCTTCGTTCACGTGTCAAGGTGGCGGAACGTATTCACCAAGTATTGGCGGCACCGATAACCGAAAAATTATTGCTCAGTTCAATGATGGCACCTCCGCTGGATGGCAAACCCTACCCGCAGTTGATGTCAATAGTGTTCCGTTTGCAAATTATGCCGGTGATTCAAGAAAATTTGCAGGTTATGCGGCGTCTGATTTTTTGCGCTTCGCCGCTTTGCCAGTTTGCATTGGCTCTGATGTCTTAACTTTTAATGGTACTTCGATACTGTGTGCTCCTGTTGGTGGTGGTGGCAGCGCGGACGCAACCACGGTAACCAAAGGTATCATTCAAGTGGGCACAGGGTTAAATGTTGCAGCTGGTTTAGTAAGTGTTGCGTACGGTACAACTGCGTCGACAGCAGCTGCAGGCAATGATGGGCGCTTCACGGATTCTAGAGCACCAAGTGGTGGTGCTGGCGGTGATCTTACAGGTACTTACCCTAACCCTACTTTAGCAACGACAACTGTGGCCGCTGCGGGCTATGGGTCAGCGACTTCAGTTCCGACTTTCACAGTTGATTCAAAAGGTCGTCTTACTGCGGCTGCAAACTTAGCAATTGCTTTACCGCAATCGCAAGTTACAAATTTAACTACCGATCTTGCTGCGAAATTACCTCTTGCTGGCGGCACGATGACTGGCACATTAGTCAATAACACAAATTCAATTTCAACAGCATTAGCTGTAACACAGGCTGGCGCTGGCTATGCAGCTACTTTTTTGGGTGGCGGCGTTGGTATTGGGACGACAACGCCTAATCGTAATCTGAGTGTTTTTGATGCCACATTTCCAACGATACAAGTTGTTAACAGCACTACTGGGTCCAATGCCGGAGATGGCTCTTACTTTCAACAAAATGGACTTGATGGCCTTTTGGTAAATCAAGAATCTGCAAATTTAATTTTTGGAACAAACAGCGCTGAAAGAGTTCGAATTGATACTAATGGCAGCGTTGGTATCGGAACCAATGCACCTTCAACATTTTTAGAAATAGAAAAAAGTCAGAATTCAACAACAGCACTTAGGATCGAGAATCCAAATGTGGGCACTAGTGCTGGCGTCCAATTAGAACTTGCAATTGGCGGAACTGCTGGCGGAAGCCTGGGGGTTTCAAATCCACTAAGCGCATCTTTTGGCGTTATTGCCGCAAGTGATACCTATCTATTTACTACAGATGATCTTGCATTTGCTGCAGGTACCAGCGGAGTTATCAAGTTTGGAATTGGCGCCATCCCTGACGAGAAAATGCGTATTCAAGCTAACGGTAACGTCGGCATCGGAATAACAAATCCTGGAACTTCATTAGATGTTAACGGAGCTGCAAACTTAAGAGGTCTTGCTGCCCCGGCCGTATCCCCAGCAGGACAAGGTCGAATCTATTTTGATAGCACCGCCAATAAATTTAAAGTCTCGGAAAATAGCGGAGCCTACTCTGACCTTGTAGCTAACCGCGCAAGCTGGAGTCAATCCTCAGCTTTTTCAACAACCAATTCTTCCGGCAATGGAGTTGATATTACAGCTGCGACAGCAAGTCTTTCGGTTAACGATGGTGATCTGGTCAAGGTTCTGATTTCGTGCCAAATCAGAGGGGAAGGCTTGAATTACGGTCAAGTTACAGTCGAGCAGGTCGGCGCCTTGACCGCTGAAGGAGGCGGAATGCTGTGGGATTCAGAAAGCGGGTCATCGTCTCTTTCAAATGCGCTTAATGGCGAACGAAACAGAGTCAACAATAGCACAACCTACCACTCTGCAAGCTGGGATTATCTGATCACTGTGCGACAAACAGGTACTTTGCAATATAAACTATTACTCAGAAGCGCAACAGGGGTTGCTGTCTGGGCAAATAATTGCAAAATTCGTATGACTTTACAGTAAAAAATACCGTAGCACTGTTTCAGTTGAACCTTTCGTACGAAAAATGGTCCGAAGATCTGAAATCCATCTGGACGAACCTTAAAATTCACCTACTAGTTCACGACCATTCCAGTACACGGTCATCATGCGTTTATCAGTAGCGCTTGAATAGTCGATTTTTACTTTGGGACCCGCTACAAATTTTGCATCATCCGTCATGTGTGATCGAGTCAGATCGTTAATAATCAGCTGACCGCATTTACCTCGAAAGTAACACGAAACTAAAACCCGCAATCAAGTTGTACGAAAAACTCGGATTTAAAAAAATTGTCGGTTTACCAACCCCATATGAACTCTGCAACATTCAAATGGAACTGAAGTTAGTACCTGCAAAATAGCGGTGGTCATGCGAATTAATAATCTGCACGTCGCTATTTTCCCTATTCAACTGCGCTAATCTTTTTTTGTTCAAAACTCGGTTCTTATTATGAACGGCATCGAGCGATTGAAAGATTTCGCGCTTAAAGCTCTTCGTGTTAGCTTGCAATGACAAATCTTCTTGGAAAAAATAAGCGTCACCCGCATGTAGTAACCAAGAATCTCCGTCTTTCACGGCAATACCGCTATGACCATTCGTATGTCCTACCAACGGCACAAGTAATATTTCAGGTGGAAGGTGTTTCAACTGCTTCACTGCTTTAAATCCAAACCAGTCTTCACCAAATTTCGAGTACGTGATAATCTCTTTAGTATTCACTAAATACTCAAGCGAAAATCGTTTTGAACTTTCGCTAGCTTCAGGGTTTAAATGCGCAAGCTCATTATGATTCAAGTGAAGCCTAGCCAATTTAAATTCATGTACGGCGCCGATATGGTCTTGATCAACGTGGGTAGCGATAATATCGGTAACATCAGATGGACTGTATCCTAAGTTTCTTATTTGGGTACTTGCTGATTGCAAGTTATCAAATTTAGGCCGCGTTAAAAACTTATTAAGCGGGTTTTTATTCAGCTTCAAAAATAAATCTGATAATCCTGTATCTACAAGAATTAAATTCTGCGCTGATTCGATGAGTAGACAATGACAACTTAAATGCGTAACTCCAAACAAAGTTTGACTAAGATGGGGACAAAATGAACCGCAGTTCAGATGATGAATTTTAAACGACATTATTTTCCCTACTTTCTAAACAGGCTCTTTGCGAAGCTTAAAAAGATACAACATATAATTTACTAGCAAGTGTAAGCTTGGGCCTAACAGAATGACTAAGCTAATTGTCAAAAATGTTAGATCCATAAAAAGCACGTACACGCACAAACAACCTATCACAGAATCAGCCTGGTCAATAAATATGAATAGCAATTTATTTTTATCTGGAGTTTTGCCGGGCTCTATATTTAGACGTCGCTTCATCCACGAATTAGGAAGTTCGAACAAAGCGTAAAACAAACCCAAAAGCAGGCCTAATTTTAGCAGCTGCATCTGTGTTAAGTTCTGATTTTTAAAAAACGGGATCGCCTGTGAATATAAAAGACCAATGTACGTAAAGACAGGCATTGCCACAAAACCGCGGTAGGTTTTGTTTCTTCCAAACATTTTTAATGAAATTGGTTTATTTAAAGACGAAAGCAGATTTTTTTTAACAAGAAACATGTGTAAGAATCCAGCGATCACTAGTGGAAATATCAAAGACAATGCAATTTTAAATGATTCCAAAAGCATTTTAAATTTCCTTACGTGTCGTTTTGAATTCTTATTTCGCCAAGCGTACCATTAATTTCGACCATTTGGCCGGTCTTAAAGATTTTTGTAGCACCCGTCACGTTTAGCACCGCAGGTATTCCGTATTCGCGTGAAATAACTGCCGCGTGCGATAATAGACCGCCGACCTCTGTAATAACGCCGCTGATTAGACCTAAGACCGGAGTCCATGACGGATCCGTAAAGCGTGTCACTAAGATTTCACCAGGCTGCAAATCACCCATCTGATCAATCGACAGCAGCACACGCACGCGTGCCGTCACACGACCCGAACTGCAAGCCAGTCCCTTGTAAATGTGATCGCCTAAAACATCGTCGCTTGGCTGAAAGGCCTCCGACTGCACCACGCCACGGCCAAATTCATTTGGCGCTGAAAACTGGGTAAAGCCTTTGTACATTAATTTTCTTTGCTCTATTTTTTGAAAATATGTGTTTTTGTTTTTGATTACGTCAGAAATTTCAGATTGCGTTAAGAAAAATACATCATCTGCATTTTTTAATTTATTCTGTTGCCGCAGATAAGGTCCTGCAAAAATAACCATTTTTCGCACTAAATAGTACGCCCTGGTCGAAAACTCTCGCATTTTTTCACGGCGGCTTAGATATGTTCTTGAAAGTTCTAGCAACTGCTTAAATTTTCTTTTTTTAAGAAAAGCTGTAAAGGGATTAAAATTCTGATCAATACGTTTAATAACATCATTGAACTCTGTTAGAAATTCTATGTACTGCTTTTTAGCTGCTAACATGGGGTCTGCAGGCGTATTTTTGGATTGAACCAATGATTGAATGCGCTGCTGAATGACTTCAGGGCACTCTTCCCACCGCGGCACGCTAATATCTAATTCCGAATCCGCATGAAAATAATTTTTTCGTATAAATTCAACAAGCGCCGTTTTCCAGCCTGAGCTTTCAAAGCCAGACTTTGAAGCTGCCAAATGTAAGGTGATAAAATCTTTTTGTAGTTCTAAATGCGAAATATCTGACAGCCCACCGAATAGTTTTTCGATCTGTGTCCGAACACCTGTTTTTTTATCCACACCACGTAAAAAATCTTTTACTAGTGTTTGCAGATTCGAATTATTAAATATTGTTGTAAAGTAGCTGGTCTCGGCCCACAGGAAGAACTCAGACATAAACTGGTCATAAAGCTTTGAAAATGATGCTTGATCCATACTTGAATTATCTAATTTAGCAATGGCAAACTTCCACTTATCAAATTCAGACTCATACTTCTGAGCAAAGTCATCTGTCATAGCTAAACACGTTTTAAAATTGTTTTCCAGTGCTAACGCAACCGGAATCGCATTTAGTATAATCTTTGGATTACTTGATGATATGCGCACCGGTCCGTTAACGCCATAATTTTTTTGAATTCCAAGATCTTCATCAAAACTTTTTTCGTCAAA
>JAYTMU010000193.1:0-6266 GCA_043728195.1 Bdellovibrionales bacterium | reverse complement strand
TAACAAACTGGTCCCCGTAGTAGGCGTCCGTCGTTGTTACTGCTAAGCGGAAGTCATAACCTTTTGATTTAAAGTAGTTAATGAACGATGGAAAGTTATTCGCTAAGTTTGTTTGTGATGTTCGCATTGATCCTGAGTTGTCGACAACAAACAGCACATCTATTTTTCGTGGGACAAACACCGAGGCTTGTTGGAACTGTGAGGTCTCAGATAGTACTGAAAAATCTCCAGCGCCTTTTTCACAGCCGGTATAAAGCAATGTCGCTGCAGTAAGTAGTAGTGGTAAAACAGCATTTTTTTTCATACGTTATCCTCTTGTTAGCCTGATTCAGTCAGCTTCTTATCGTCCGACTGTCATAAATTCTTGTAGGCTTCTTACCTAGTTTACAGAGGTAAAACGCAATTGCGCGCCCATCCGTAACGACGTGATATATCTGGCATATTGCTGGTCTTGTTTTAATATGGGACGCGCTAAGTACCTAATAGCATTAGAAAAAAATATTTTTTAAATATTTTAAGAAAAATAAATTGAAAAAGTATTGGTCAATAATTCCAACTATTTTAGAATAAAATTTTGAATTTATGTCAAACAGTCAGACGAAAAATTCAGGATTCTTTTTTTGCGGCATTCCACAGATTTTCTTTATCCCCAGCAGTTAAAATTTTAAACTCGTCAGCTGTTACTTTTCCTATTTTTAACATCGATTCAAAACGCTTTAAGAACCGACGGTTGCCTTCCCGTAGACACGTTTCAGGCTCTAATTTTAGGTGTCGCGCAAGTTGAGCGGTAGAGAATAGAACATCGCCCACTTCATGACGAAGGTGCGTCAGCTTATTTTCGCTGGAAGGTTCGGCCATGGCCAGTTCAAGCTCGTGAATCTCGGCTTTAAGCTGCTGCAGAACAGCAGGAACTTCTGTCCAGTCAAAGTTCAATTTCTGGGTTTTTTCGCCAATTTCAAATGCGCGTTGCAGTGCCGGCAGCCCTTCAGGAACGTCAATCGCATTCATTTTCTTGGGCGTGTTCAGTTTCTCAAGGCGTTTAATCTCGTCCCAATTTTTAAAGACCTCTTCAATGCCAGCAACCGGCTCATTCGCAAACACGTGCGGGTGGCGGCGAACAATTTTGCTAGCAATACCAAAAATGACGTCGCTCATGGAAAACTGTTTTTTTTCTGCGGCCAACTGGCTGTGCAGTACCACCTGAAATAAAACATCACCTAGCTCTTCGCAGATGTGAGCGCTGTCAGAAGATTCCAATGCTTCTACTAACTCGTGTACTTCTTCTATTGCGTAAGGTGCTAGCGACGTGTGGGTTTGTTCTTTGTCCCACGGGCAGCCGTTAGGTCCACGAAGGTCAGAAATTATTTGAATTAGCGATTGAATATCTTTGAGGTTTTCAGGAGGTTGCGGCATACTTCTAAACTTGCTTATGAAGTTAACTTTTGTCAATCAGACCACTGCAAAAATAAATACAAAGCGTTTAACTAAGACGCTGGTGACCATTACGCAATCACTGAAAAAGAGACGACTGCGCAATAAAAAAAAACTTTCCACATGTCAGGAAATTGTGTTTGTTTTTCTAACGGCTCGGCAAATGCAAAAAATAAATATGCAATTTCGCGGCAAAGATAGGCCCACTGACGTTCTTAGTTTTGAATCACAGGATGCGCACACTCTGGGAGAATTGATATTCTGTCTACCAGTGCTAAAAAAACAAGCGAAAGAACACAAGCAAAGCTTAGAAGACGAGCTTACTCTAATGATGATACACGGAATTTTGCATTTGCTAGGATATGATCACGAAGCTTCTAAGGCTGAAGATGCGCTGATGTTTCAGATTCAAGAATTTTGCTTTGCGCAGGTTCGCCATCAGCTTTCGTGATTGACTCTCAGAGCTATTTTTTTAAACTCGGGGACATGTCCATAGTTGCTGAATCTCCAGAATTGAAAAAATCCATTGTCGAACTTGAGAAATTCTCGGTAGAGCTTCGGGGGTACCTTTGACTTGGATAAAAAGAAAAAACGGCTTCAAGAGCTAGAACTGGCTGCGCAAAATCCTGATGTTTGGGGTAAGCCCAATGAAATGCAAAAAATTAATAAAGAAAAATCAATCTTAGACAAAGCGGTCCAAGAATGGAATTCATTCCAAAGTCGTTTGGAAGATTCTAAAATATTATTAGAAATGGCCGTAGAAGCGCACGATGAGGATTCGTTTAAAGAAGTTAAATCCGAATTAAAAGAAATCGATAAAATTGGCCAAGCCTTAGAATTAAAACGGGTCCTAAGTGGTGAACTAGATGCCAACAGCACGTATTTATCGATCAACTCTGGCGCGGGCGGCACCGAAAGTTGCGATTGGGCCCATATGTTACTGCGCATGTACACGCGCTACGCCGATAAACATGGTTTTAAATTAGAAATGTTAGATCGCTCAGACGGCGAAGAAGCCGGAATAAAATCGTGCACTATTTTAATTTCTGGCGAGTATGCATACGGTTATTTAAAAGCCGAAGCCGGAGTGCACCGCCTGGTGCGTATTTCACCGTTTGATTCTAATGCTAGACGCCACACTTCGTTTGCATCAGTCTCTGTCTGGGCCGAAGTGGATGACGACATCAATATCGAAATTAAGCCTGATGACATTGAAGTTGAAACGTATAGATCAAGTGGCGCGGGCGGACAGCACGTAAATAAAACGGATTCAGCCGTGCGTATGCGCCACAAACCATCCGGCGTTGTTGTCGCCTGCCAAACGCAACGGTCACAAATACAAAACCGCGAAAAAGCAATGAAGATGCTAAAGGCTGCCTTGTATGAAAAAGAAATTGAAAAAAGAAATCGCGAAAAAGACGAACTGAATTCACAGAAAAAAGCTAACGAATGGGGTTCGCAAATTAGATCCTATGTTATGCATCCGTACCAAATGGTGAAGGATCACCGAACAGGTCACGTCACAAACCAAGTGCACAACGTTATGGATGGCGATTTTGATACGTTTATCATGTCGTATTTGAAAGCGCAGTTGAATGGAACCTTGGGTCAGGTTTCTGATGCGGATATCGAATGAGTCGCTTTAAGCTTAGCGCGCAGTTTAAATTTAAAGTGTGGATGGCCTACCGGCTGCTATTTTCAAAAAGTTTTTTACAGCGTGGATCAGCGCCATTAGCATTTTTGGGATTGGTTTTGGGGGTGGCTGCACTCGTCGCTGCCATGGCAGTTATGAGCGGTTTTGAAGAAACTTTAAAAAGTGCCCTAACCGATGTGACAGCGCATGTGCAAGTTGTGCGTCGAGGAAAGCTAGTTGATGATTGGCCGCAGTTTTCAAAAAAATTAAAAGCAATCGAGCCCAGTATTGAGTCAATGATGCGTTTTGCATACGCTGAAGCGGTTCTTGCAAATAAAGGTCAAGTTTCAGGAATTTTGTTTCAAGGTGTCGACGGGCCTGAGATGAAAAATGTACTGCGCCTTGATAATCGCGTTCGGCAGGGAACTTTGGAAATAGACAAAGACCGTGTACTGATCGGAATGGGTTTAGCAAAACGCTTTCAATTAAAGTTAAACGACAGCATGTACGTGGTCGTACCACTATCGACGCCGTTTGAAAAATCAGGTTTTCGCCGGCAAGCAAAGCCATTTATTGTTTCAGGTATTTTAGACTTCGGTAAAAATGACTGGAATGAGCGATTGGTCATTGGTGATCTAAAAGCACTACAAGATTTAACCGAAATTGGTAACCGCTACACGGGCGCCTTTATTAAACTAAAAAATCGCGACCAGTCGCAGAACGTATCGGCTCAAATCGCGCAAACCCTGGGGCCGTCGTTTGCAATTAGTGATTGGTATGATGTAAATCGCAATCTTTTTGAAGCCGTGCGAATTGAACGCGTTATTATTTTCTTTGTCGTTTTTGTCATTGTGGTCGTTGCTGCGTTTAATATTTCAAGCACGCTGTATGTATTTATTCGTCAGCGGTATTCAGATATTGCGATCTTAAAAACTTTGGGGTTAAGTACGTCCGATGTGCGAAATATTTTTGTAGGTCAAGGGGTCATAGTCGGTATAATTGGCACCGCGGCCGGTTATTTGCTGGGGCTGCTGCTGTGCGCAGGATTTATGATTTTACAAAACAGTTTTAGTCTTATCTCAGGAGCCGTTTACAAAATTGACCAAATTGAAGTGCATTTACGTTTCATTGATTTGCTAACTATTGGCATTGCTACAACTGCGCTATGTTTTTTAGCGACTTTAACTCCTGCAATTAAAGGCAGTCGTTTAGAAGTTGTCGAGGGGTTAAAGAATGGATAGTTCTCAAAGTGGTGGTTTTTTATTAGAAGCTCGTGACATCTTCAAAAGTTATCCTACGGGGTCTTCTGAACTGCCGGTATTAAAAGGAATCTCTTTGCAAATTCAGAAAAAAGAAGCCGTGTGTTTGCTTGGAACTTCGGGCTCGGGCAAGTCGACTTTGTTGCAAATTTTGGGAACGCTGGACCGGCCAACCTCGGGAGATATTTTATTTCGCGGCGAAAATATGGCGCAACTTTCCGAAGATGATCTAGCGATTTTTCGCAATCAGAAGATGGGCTTTGTATTTCAGTTTCATCACTTGATCCAAGAATTCTCAGCGCTGGAAAACATTATGCTGCCCGCGCTTATAGCAGGCGATAAAAGAAGCGATGTTGCTGAGAAAGCGCACGAGTGGTTAAAATTTATGGGTCTTTCAGACCGTGCCGAGCATTTCCCCAGCCAATTAAGCGGCGGCGAGTTGCAACGTGTAGCTATTGCACGTGCCTTAATCAAAGATCCGGAAATACTGTTCGCTGACGAGCCCACAGGAAACCTGGATTCAGAAAATTCGCTTAAAATTCAGCAGTTGTTTTTTGAGCTGCGACAAAAACTGGGACTGACTATCGTTGTGGTCACACATGACTTACAGTTTGCTGCATTATTTCCTCGTGTCTTTAAAGTCAAAGATGGACGTTTTGCGCAATAGTTCTTGAACCGTCTTTGACAAGCCAAGTAAGTCTGGCTAGCCTTCCTGGGTGCATAATAAGTTATTAAAAGAATTAGGGATTTTATTGTTTTTGGCGTTCATGTTTGTTTCATTAACAAGCCAAGATGTCAGCGCACAAAGAACTAAGAAAAAAATTCAGGCGACCGCTGCAGTCAAAAAATCAGCCGCAGTAAAAATACTTTCGATAACTGTACTAGGACAACGAAAAATTGAAAAAGAAGCAATACTTGCTAAGCTTGTGTCGCAAGTTGGAAGTAATTTTTCCGAGCAGCAAGTAACGTCAGATATACAAGCCCTTTATAAGATGGGCTACTTCGTACAAATCCAGGCCACCAAAGAAGTCACTTCAGGTGGGCTAAACTTAGAATATACAGTTGTCGAAAAACCTACAATTTCAGAAGTTGTTTTTGAAGGAAACGCCGATCTTAAGGCCGAAGACCTTGAAAAAGAAACCGCGCTTAAAAATTACGAGATTTTAAATACCACAAAAATAAAAGAAGCAGTCGTCAAACTAGAGAAGCACTACGAAGACAAAGGCTTTTACCTGGTGAAGATCGAGCCCATCATTGAAGACGTAAAAAAAGATGAAACCGTCCGAGTTAAATTTTTGATTACGGAAAATGACAAAGTTAAAGTTAAAAAAATAACTTTAATCGGCAATATGAATTTGAAGGACTCATACTTAAAAGGTCGGCTGTTTACTCAAGAAGCTGGTTTTTTTACTGGCATGAGTAGCTCTGGCGCCTTCAAACAAGAGGCGTTTGAACGTGATATTCAAGTTTTAAAGTTCATGTACTGGAACTTAGGTTATGTCCAAGTGAAAATTGATCGGCCCTTAGTTACTGTAACCCCTGATAAAAAATCGATTTACATCACGTACCACATTGAAGAGGGCGACCAGTACAGCATCGGCGAGGTCGACTTTGCAGGTGATTTACTATTTCCTAAGTCCGAGCTTTATGACGCTGTTAAAATCAAAGATAACGGCGTTTTCGCAGTGGACGTCATGCAAAAAGATATTGCTGATTTGCAAGCCAAATGCGGTGACTTAGGTTATGCGTTTGCGAACGTTAACCCGCGCTATGCGTTTAATGAAAAAGAAAAAAAAGTAGATCTGGTTTTTGAATTTGAAAAAGGTAACAAGGTTTATTTTGGTGCCATCAACGTTGTTGGAAATTCAAAAACGCGCGACAAAGTCATACGGCGTGAATTAAAATTTGTCGAAGGCGAGCTTTACAACGAAACCCGCAAGCGC
>JAYTMU010000192.1:0-5171 GCA_043728195.1 Bdellovibrionales bacterium | reverse complement strand
CTACCGCTTTCTGGTTTTCTGCTAAATAGGATGATTCCCAGTTCCATTGGACCTCCGGATGAAGTAAAAAAAGAAATTCGCCTGATTTTCTGACCGTATACAAGGCTTGAAATTTTGAATCTGCAAATGTTTGCGAATTTAAGACTGAATCATCACTAGATTCAGTCTTGTAAAAATAGCCATGACCAAGCTTAGTTTGTAAGGTGTATTCACCTGCAAAGCTAAAATTTGCCAGAGCAGTAACTAAAACCATTGCAGTAAACTGAGACGAACCCGTTTTCACAACAATTACTTTTCATCACTTAATGACTGCTGCGAAAAAATTGAATTAGATAATTCTTGATCAGCTTTTAAATTCGAAAAAAGCAAAGTGGTTGTCTTTTTGGATTTAGTATCTTCAATGACCATGCTTTGGCAAAACCACAAATTTGTGCGGACATTTTTGTAGTCTGAAAAAGTAATTTTCTTCACAAACTTGCTTGTGTCTTCTGCGAACAGCAAAGTTTGATCCACTAAAAAATTTTCAGTATTAATCCAAGATGTTTGCAAACTGTAATTGGTTCTTTCTTTTATCTGTTTAGTTTTAGGTTTAGAATTTATCACAAAGCACTTTTTTGACTTATCTGACGGACAGTCTTCGGATTTTACCAAAGTATTAGTGAAATCTTTCGATAAGGGTGTTGCAATGTCTGAATACGAAAAGGCAGAGCCCATAAAAGACGAACTTTGCGAATGGCTTTCCACGCGGCGAACCTTCTTATAAGCAGGTAAATACATAAAAATTGAATTTTCGTAATTTTCTTTTTCCATAAAAAGTATAGCTTGATTTTTTATTGTTAATGGCTTTTTAAACCGTGTTAACGTTTTAAATCGTTCGCCGTCTTCAGCAAGCTTACGCATAAAAGTAAATTCTTTTTCATCGTTAAAGCGATCACTTTTTGTTTTTAGTATGGCGTCGGCGCGGGTGTTCGGAATTCGGCGAACTGTTTGACTGTGGTCCAAAATTTGGTCGGCATTGGTTTTATCAACAGCGGCAAAAGCAAACTGAAATATCGACAACAGTAGGTATGTTCTTATGAAGGATTTAGTCATAGATAATCTCCATGTTAGGGCTCCCCGCAGTTTATTTCATGTTTTCTGAAAACACCACTCTTATCAAAGATAAATTTTAACTTAAGAAATAGGCCACGGTAAGAATTAATATCTTAGCAAAAACAAATGCTTCTACGGTTTTTCTAAAATCGGGTGCCTTGGCTGTGTTTTTCCAAAACATGAAACACTGGTAAATGAATTTGAGCAGTACAAACGCTGGTACTAACCATAATATTAATGCCCAAGCTGCAACCTGGTCCTTGTAGGCAATAAATGAACTAACTAAAGATAACGTCAACAAGCTAGAAATTAAAACAAGTGGAATGTGTGGTCCCCAAATTTTACTGTAGGTTGTGTAGGTATCTTCTTCGCGGTGGCCCCGTATTTTTCTTGAAATTTCCCATGCTGTGCCGGGTAATGCCACAGATAGCAAAAAAAGCCCCGCCATACTTAAAAGGGTTTCCTTTGAAAGTACAAAAAAACTCATGATGTAGATTTGATGCAAGTAAATGACAGGGTTATGAGTAAGCAATGCCAAAGGAAGGCTTGGCTTGATCCATCTTTTCGCAAAAAACCAGCGGCTTGCTAGAATTGTAAAAATAAAAACGATAAAAAATCCCATTTTTAAATCTTCGCCGTGCGGAACTATTAAATTTAAAATAATTAATACGGTTAGGATTACTAACTGCAGGATATACATATCTTGGATGCTTACCACACCGGTAACTAACGGACGGGTAGGAAAATTGATCTTGTCATCCTCGTAATCTTTAACTTCATCAAAGCAACGAAATAGATAGACGAATAAAACTAATGAAATCGAGCCCGTGATGACGTCTTTAGTAATTGTGCTTGTATCTAGACTGATTTGAAGAAACTTAAGCAAAGTAAAATAGGAAAGGGAAAATTGTACGATAAAGATAATAACATTTGGAAAAAAGGGAAACATTTGTTGATTAAAACGATAAACTCGAAGAAACCAGGCGTTTATAGTGCTGAACATAAATCCTCTTTTATCATAAGGTTTTTTTAAATATCGCAAATTTGTTTTTAGGCTTTGATGTTTCATCTGTCAGCATGGTTAAAACTGGATTGCCTTCGGCGATGTAGTGCCCAGAAATTGTCGTCGCATAATTTGGTATCGATTCAGTTACGGCTGCTAACAGCACCATCGGGAAACCTTTTATTCGGGGCGAATCGGGTGTTTTACCCTGATACGGGTAAAAATATCTCAGTTTAAAAAACTTTAAGTAAACTAAAACTGAAATTTTTTTTAATATACTGGGTAGCTTATACTTTTGTGCAAATAGCAGGGGTTTTAATATGTCAGGATAGGCCAAGCAAAATCCGATGTCTTCCCCGCGATAAGTGACGATTTTGCAGAAATAATTTTTTAATATAAATTCATATTGGCTGTACATAGAAACAAAGTCTTCAGGATCAATTTCACTGTATTCGTCAAAGTCCTTATAAGACTTATTGAATAGATTTAGTAAGCGAATAAGATCCTGTCTAAAATCGTTTTGACCAATCTGATCAAACTTAAGATCTGGGATTGTTTTTGCTTTATAAATAATGTTTAAAACCGATTTGGCGCGCACTTTATTTTTATTTAGATCCATTTCGAAGTTGGTCCATTTTTTATTTATCTGATAACCCAAAGATTGCCATTCGCTTACATATCGATCCAACGTTTGGGGCTCGCCGAAAAAGGGTTCGGTGTGGGTTTCAATTCGTGCGCGGTAGGACCCAAAAAAACCGCCTTGCATCGGCAGGCGAATTTCACCCATGTTTCTGCTGTGTGCAAACTGCTCTACCTTAGCAAATAGAATAGCCAGATCTTCTGTAGTAACGCCTGGCAATGTTTCGTAATAACCCACTCCAAGAAAAGTTAATTTTGAATTGTTTTTCGGGTGCGATGTTCCAACGCGCGCCACATCAACGCCATCGATCGCTAGAATCCATAAGGACCAATCATGGTTCTTACAATAGCTTGATTCTAAACTAAAATAAACTTCGTAGTCCGAAACGTTTTCATGCAACGCCCAGGGGTTACTAATCTGTGCGTTTTTCTGAATCGCCACAAAGCGATTTAGAAAATTAATATTCCATGATGTGCATGTGGTAATTTCTTTTGTTTTCACTCCCTATCAGTCTAAAAACAGGTGTGCCTGGGGTCAAAGAGCAAGTGTAGCACTGACTTCAATTTGGCTAGCGCCCCGGGCGAAGGTATAGAATTGTTTTAGCTTCCAACAGTAACCAGCAAATCAGCTGTTTCTGGGCTAAAATTAGCAGACGCTTTTGAGGGTTATTCTATATGGCATTAGTGGAAGTTTTGCGTACAATATTCGCTTTGGGTCTTTTGCTCTTAAGTGCGCGCTTGGGCGGGCTCGTATTTGTAAAAATTAAGCAGCCCACAGTCATCGGAGAAATACTTGGCGGCTTTTTGTTGGGTCCGACCATTTTTGGTGTCTTACTACCACAGTTCAGAACCGAAATTTTTCGCTCGTCTGAGGCGTTTGATCTTATTACCAAAATCATTTACCAATCAGGCTTAGTGTTACTGATGTTTATTTCAGGGCTTGAAACTGAAAACATTTTTGCAAAAGGACAAAGACGAACAGCCATGGGGTTGGTGTTTTTGGGTACGTTTTTGCCATTGGCTGCTGGGTTTGCCTTTGCTCAAAGTTTTGATCTGCAATCGTTTATGGGGCCAACAGGAACACCAATTTCATTGGCGTTTGTGTTGGGATGTGCAGCGGCCGTTACCAGTTTGCCAGTTCTATCCAGGATATTTATTGATTTGGGTATTTTGCAAACTCCGTTTTGCCGTCTTATATTAGCAGCGGCACTGATGGATGATATTATATTGTATGTCATCATGGCACTGGTTCTTGCTGTTTCGAACTTAAATTCCGGAAATGCTTTAAGTATTATTACGATTTTTCTATCTGGCCTTCCGGCAATTTATCAAACAGTCATTGCGGCCGTATTTCAGTTTTGTTTTGCTTATGTCTTCATCCGCTTTGGGTTTAAAGTGATGGATGGGCTAGTTACCCACGTGTTCAAGCGTTTTAATTTACAAGATTCGACTGGCTTTTTTCTTATAGGTTTGTTGCTCATTATTTTGCTGGGGCAGATATTTTCAGTTCCGCTTATGCTATCTTCATTTTGTGCAGGCGTAAGCCTTTCGAAACGATTTCATGCAATCAATCAAGATAAATTATTTTTAAAGTCATTTTCCATTTCGTACTTAATTCCCATTTATTTTGCTATAATTGGATCACGAATTAATTTAATCGAAAATTTTTCTTTTGTTTTTACACTAACTTTTTTAGTTTACGCTACAGTTGTTAAAACGGCCAGCATCTGGTGGGCTGCAAAGTTAGCTCGGTATCCATCAAAAACATCTTTGGATATAGCGATGACGATGAATGCTCGCGGTGGGCCAGGAATTATTTTAGCATCAATTGCTTATGATGCTAAAATAATTAATTTATCCCTGTTCACGACACTTATACTATTAGCAATTCTAACGTGTCTGTTTTCTGCATTTTGGCTTAGATGGCGCCTTAAAAATAATGACCTTGATACCCAGCTAGTGGATCGAAGACCTTTAATATGAACACGTCATGGTTGGTCGATGTAAATACTGGCGATTGGTTACCCGCAAACGTGGGTGGAAAAGCACATCATCTTTCAAAGATGGTCAAATGGGGGTTACAGGTTCCGGCCTTTGGGGTACTTTCTACCAAAGTTTTTAATTCGTGGAAAACAGATAAGCACATTTCAAAACCGCTTATTGAACTTATCCACACATCATTAGATCAATGGAACGCTACCTATTTTGCAGTTCGTTCCAGCATGAGTTTAGAAGACGGAACTTCAACAAGTTTTGCAGGAATTTTCGATACGTTTTTATTTGTAGAAAAAAAAGATGTATTTAGTAAAGTTTTAGAATGCTACCAATCAATATATTCGGACCGAGCGTCGATGTATATGACCGCAAACAATCTTGATATTGAAAAGCTAGGGGTGTCAGTCGTTGTGCAGGTTATGGTTGATGCACGTTGCAGCGG
>JAYTMU010000191.1:0-16476 GCA_043728195.1 Bdellovibrionales bacterium | reverse complement strand
CAAAAACGCCACCTGTTGTGACCGTTTCAGTGCGACAGCCAGAACTTGAAGATAACGAAGGTTTCGATACTGGAAGTCGTCGGCCGAAAGTGGATCCATTCAGCGAAAATGAAACTGTAGTGCATTCAGTAAATTACTTTGCTGCCGAAGCAGGAAAATTAACCTTCAAAGTGAAACCTTTCGTGGAAGTTAACGGTCGTAAATCCTATAACTTTTTAACTGATTTAAAAACCAGTCGACTTTTTTCAAGTTTTTATTCGGTAGATGACCAAGTTGAAACTTACGTCGACTTTGAGGATCTTACGCCCCACGTTTTTAAGTTGCATATTAAGGAATCGGGTCAGTTACGCGAAGGTCAATCCTATTTTGATCACAAAACGTTAAAGGCTAATTACTGGGAAACAAAGTACACAGAAAAAAAAGGCCACGAAAAAAAGCAGCAAGAATGGGAAATTTTACCATTTTCACAAAATGCCTTTAGTGGCATTTTTTACATGCGCATTTTCAAATGGGAAGTAGGCAAGGAATATTCATTCCGTGTTGCTGATGACGAAAAAAATATCGTCTTTAAGGGAACGGCATTAAAAAAGGAAAAAATATCTACGCCGGCCGGTGAATTTGATGCGATCCAAATTAAAGCGCAAGTCGTTTCGCGTGGGGCATTAGAACAAGCAGGTGATGTGTATTTTTGGTTATCAGATGATACACACAAGTACGTTCTGCGCATTGAAGCTAAAATAAAGATCGGAACGTTGGTTTCAGAAGTTATTGAAATCAAGCCTGGCAAAAAGAAATAAATGTCTAAAGTCCTGAACCACGTTGTTATTCAAACAGCATTTCTTGGAGACCTTTTTTTAGCTATCCCTTTACTTAAAAAACTGAAGGAACTATTTCCTGCAGATCAAATAATTTTAGTGTGCAAAGCTGGATTAGGTGATTATTTTCTAACAGAAAAACTGGTCGATCAGGTCGTCGAAGTCAGAAAAAATCATCGTGAAAGTTATGTTGCTGCTTTAGCTAAATTAAATTCATTAGAAATCGGTAACCTTTTTTGTGTTCATCGTTCGACGCGTAGTTTGCTTTTAAGTTTGCAAATAAAGGCTAAGGCTAAAATTGGGTTTAAATCGTTACTAGGTTATTTTGTTTTTAACCAAAGACTGGAATATAAAAAAAGCTGGCCTGAAGCCTTAAGACAGCTGTGGATCCTTTCAAGTATTGACCAAGATCTACAGAAAAAACTTTTACAGTCAGACTGGTCAGAGCTAAATAAGGTCAGTGCTGAAGGATACCTGCCGCAGCTTCCACCCGAATTTGCATCAAAAAATAATTCTTCAATTACAACCAAGCGAATAGCCATTTTCCCGGGAAGTGTATGGGCTACCAAAAAGTGGACTGAAGTGGGATTCAGTGAACTTGCTGCTTATTTCCTAGAGCAAGGCTACGAAGTCTTTTTAATGGGTGGGCCCGATGAAAAAGTTGTCTGTGAAGGTATAAAACAGCGTGTTCCAAATTGCATTATTAACGCTGGTGATAAGACGATTTCCCAATCTGTTGAGTTTATAAAGACGTGCAGTTTGGTTATTTGTAATGACAGTGCTCCGACGCACATGGCAGCCAGTCAAAACGTACCCGTGTTAACCATATTTGGTCCGACAACTTTAAATTTAGGATTTCGGCCCTGGACCTCAAACGCCATGGTTGTGCAGAACACTAACCTAAGCTGCAGACCCTGTGGTAAACACGGCCATCAGAAGTGTCCCTTAGGCCATCATCATTGCATGACCAGAATAAGTTCTCAGGCTGTAATTTCAGCGGCAAATTTACTGCTAAAAGTAAAAAATTAAAGGTGCCTGCGCAGTCATTAATTTCCAGAATTAAAGGGAACCTTTGGACTAGCCTTTTGAAGCATGGCAAGGTTGTATTTTGACCCATACTGTAGGTCAAAATACAAGAAAATGACCCACAGTATGGGTCATTTTCTTGACATATCTTTTGGCAGAAAAAAAATTGGGTCGTGCCGAAAATTGGGTCGTACCGCTAATCATGAAGATATTATTTTGGAATATAAGGGTTTATTGAAAAGTAAAACCCTTTACAAAGGCAATGCTCTTGAAAGGTATAGAGAATTTTATGGAAAACTTAAAAAGTAAGATATTCTTAGTTGCATCATTTTTATTAATTACTGATTGTATTTCGCAAAAAAAATTTGAGATTGAGAAAATCCAAACTAATCCAGATTACGATGATTTACATGTCGTTATAACCCAATCGGATCGAATAATACAAGAGTGTCTTTTTTTGGATGCAGAAGCCGAAAATAAATGGAGACACCAATATTCCATGTATATTCTCAATGAGAAAAATGAGGTCATTCCCGTCACATACTCGATACACTTAGAAAAATCCGTATGTTTAGAACATTCAAAAGAGGTTGAAAAAATTCTGAAGAATACCACGGAAGTGACTCTTTGTTTGCGAGAAAAATTTAAAAAGGATCCAGACAGCTTGGAAAAACAGAATTTTGGAAAGTTAGGTCAACATCAAATTAAATATAAATACTTAACTTTCGACTCGATCTGCAGCGCAAAGAAATGTTACGGCGTTAGCGACACCTGGAAAACAACCTGCCCGGGCTTTAAAAGGTAAAAGTGGCGGGATTAGCGTGTTTTATCTCGACGTCCCTAGCAAAGCAAAGTAACAGCTCTAATCACTAAAATCTTTCACATTGATCCCATATTTTCTTATCTTTCGTAGCAACGTATTTTTTGGAATATTTGCCTGGGCTACGGTCTGATTGATTTTCCCCTTGTTTGCTTTCAGTGCACTTAGAATAAAATCCTTCTCAACTCTCTCTTTGTAAATTTCAAAGTCTAAGGGTTCGCTAGAGCTTGATGGCGATACGACAGACGGCTGGATCGAGTTCTGTGATACTGCAGATGCTTTAGTAACTTCTAAGACAATATGTTCCGGCAGGCTTTTTTTCGTCATAACAAAACTAGCTTCAACAATGAATGCGCGCTCGATTATATTTTCTAATTCGCGTATATTTCCTGGCCAGCGATACTTACGCATTGTATCCAAGCAATCCGTTTCGATCGAAGTAATTTTTTTATCATGTAGTTTTGAAAATTTTTGTAGAAATGTTTCAGCAAGGACCGGAATATCATCTGGACGATCACGCAGTGGCGGTAAGAATATGGGCATCACATTTAAGCGATAAAATAGATCTTCGCGGAAGTCTTCGGTTTCCATCATTTTTTCAAGATTTCTATTCGTTGCCGCAACGATGCGCGCGTTGGTTTTAACTTCACGGTTGCTACCAACCGGAGTAAACTTTTTTTCTTGAATGGCGCGTAGAAGTTTTACCTGCATTTCAGGTTTTAATTCGCCGATCTCGTCTAGAAATAGGGTGCCGTTGTTAGCTAATTGAAATTTTCCAATCTTTCTTTCAATGGCGCCAGTGAAGGCGCCTTTTTCGTGACCAAAAAATTCAGACTCCATTAAATTTTCTGGAATCGCGCCGCAGTTGACTGCGACAAACAAGCCACTTTTTCGTGGCGAATTAAAATGGATGGCTTTTGCTACAAGTTCCTTACCTGTTCCGTTTTCTCCGCGAATAAGTACTGTCGTTTCAACTTTACACAATTTGTATATCAGACTGAAAACTTCCTTCATTTTGCTGTTGCTACCAATAATTTCACTTTCGATATCGTCATCGAAAATTGGATTTGAAGCCGCAAGACTTGATACCATTTCGTGGGCTTCCAGACTTTTCTTGACGATGTCTGCTAGTTTTTCTGGTCGTACCGGCTTTTCTAAGTAGTCGTAGGCGCCTTCTTTAATGGCGGTGATGGCATCTTCTAAATTTGAGTGCGCTGTCATGATCACAACGAATGTGCTTGGGTTGTGCTCTTTAATTTCTTTTAAGGCTTCAAGTCCGTCCATTTCGGGCATGCGGACGTCCATTAGAACCAAGTCCCAGTCCCGTGATTTAACTTTTTCTAAAGCTTCGCGGCCGTTAGTTGCTTCTTCAATTTCAAATTCAATGTCTAGCTGAGTATTTTTTAAAATGGAGACAACCGATTTTCTAAGTTCAACTTCGTCGTCAACTATTAGGGTTTTCAATTTCATCATTTTTTTCTTCCAATCCATTTACAATTTAAAAGTTTAGACTTCGCTATTTACTTCGGGACCCAAGGGCAAGCTTACAAAAATTGTTGTTCCCTTTTTTAACTCGGACTTTAAAGTGATTTTACCACCATGAAGTTCGATGAAGTATTTCACTAAATACAATCCCAGTCCAGTTCCCTTAGTCTTGTGATCCTGCGCTTTGCCGCGCACAAATTTCTTCCAAATGTTTTCCTGGTCCTCAAGGCTAATGCCTTCGCCGGTGTCGGTAATTTCGACAAAAACATCAGTTTCGGTCTCGTGCGAATGCACCCGTATAAGGCCGCCATCATCTGTGTATTTAATAGAATTTTCGATAATATTTAAAAACACTTCGGTAATTAATGTAACGTCGAATTCGATAAGAAACATGGGCTCTAGGCTGGTTTCGATGCGAATGCCTTTGGTTGCAGCTAATGGACGAAGGCGCTCAAGCACATTTTCAATGACTCCGTTAATGTCAGCAGTTTCTTTCATTATTTTGAAATCACGCGATTCTACCCGCAACACTTTCAAGATGGATTGGATGTAGCGGTTTAATTCTTCCGAATAGTTTTTTAAGCTAAACAGGTCATCTTTCATTTCTGGAGGGGCGTCTCCGGCTGACATCAGACGGTCTAACACTGCCTGAATTTTTGCAATCGGAGTTTTCAGGTCATGGCTGATCAAGCTTACAAAATTATTTTTTAATTGTTCAAGTTCCGCCAAGTAGCTTTGCTCTTGTTTTAGTCGCATGTGGGCTTTTTCAATTCGCAGTGCTTGGTACGCTGTAAATAGTAGCCAGATGAATATGAATAGACTGATCGGGCTTATAATTGGAATCCAAATTGCAAAATTGTCAAATGTCCAAGCCGAAAAGGCCGCAGTTAAGGTCACAAGCCAAAGAAAGAAAAATAAAGCAACACTTTGCGGGTAGCTCGAAATTATTGCCATTGCAATAAGTGCCAGTATAAATAAAAATCCGGCGTAAACTAGAAATGGCATTTTTTTAATAAAGTTATTTTTTTGTAGGTTTTCGACTACCTGGCCCCAGTATTCGTGCCGCGAAAGTAGTCCCATGGGCGTTTGAATTTGTGAGTAAGACGATTTTTCGGCGCCAATCAGAACTATTTTATTTTTTAAAAATTCGGGGTGAAG
Source organism: Bdellovibrionales bacterium (assembly GCA_043728195.1). Classification (GTDB taxonomy): domain Bacteria; phylum Bdellovibrionota; class Bdellovibrionia; order Bdellovibrionales; family Bdellovibrionaceae; genus Pseudobdellovibrio. Next base: position 11,172 of record JAYTMU010000191.1, on the reverse strand, counting down.
TTTGCCGCTGATTATATCCAAATAGGAAATATTTTGGAACTGTTCTGTCTTGGTGAAATTTATGATCGGAATTTGGTTCAAGTAGCGCTCGGTCCTTAATCCCTGGGTTAGCCTGAAGGCAAGATTCGGAAGATAGTCAGGATTAATGAAAATTCTGCGACTGACGCCATCATCATCTTTCAAAACATCAATGTGTCCTAAATTAGAGCGATCAGGTCTGGTTGCAACCGGCAGTGACAGCTTTTCTAGCTGGCTCGAGTTGGTGGCCCAGAAAACGCGGGGATCTTTAAAAGTTATAATCTCTTGGGAGGTAAAGCGCATTTGACCAACATTGTCGCCAAAATAAAGCGTTACCCCGATCGACTGCGGGGACTGCTTTAGGATCTCGGAGATCATCTTGTGCCACAATCCGCGGTCCCAATAAAAGCTATCGCTTAGGTCTGACATTTCATTGGTGTTAATTAGCGAATTGGTTTTTAGATCATAAATCTTTGAAAAGTCCGAAGCCCTGATTGTCACCAATACGACATCGCTTGATATATTTTGCGGGCCGCGCAGGCGAAAACGATTATCGTAAGTACTGACCTCATCGAATTTTAGGAATACTAGCGAAATCAGCCAACATAAAATGGCGCGAAGCCAAAAGCCGCGGTTGATGGTGAACCAGCGTCCCCAGACCCCTAGTTTTTTATTAAACGATATTTTCACGCGATGCAAAATTAACTAAGTTCTCGGGTTATTTCAACTGTTTAATAGGGTATTCTGCCAACATGAAATGGATCCGAACGCAAGAACAACCACTACCACATTTTGAATCCTCGGTGCTAACGATAGGTAATTTTGATGGGGTTCACTTAGGACACCAAAAGTTGCTGAAGACACTTGTTAAAACAGCAAATGAATTAAATACAAAATCAGTTGTCTGTACGTTTAAGCCCCATCCACGAACTATACTTGTTCCTAATCATCCGGTTCATAGACTTTTCGATTATAAAGACCAGGCCGAGATCATGGGACTACTTGGGGTTGATTTTTTAGTCGAAGAAAAGTTTAGTAAAGATTTAGCTTTGATGCCTGCGGAAGCCTATCTAGAAGGTTACATTGACCGTTTTTATAAACCAAAGCATTTGGTTGTTGGATACGATTTTAGTTTTGGAAATCAGCGCTCGGGCAACACAGATTTTTTAAAAACGTTTTGTGACCGAAAAAAGTGGGGGCTTTCTATTGTGCCCGCTGTGGAATCGGACGGGCTGATTGTATCGTCATCCCAAATTCGAAAGATGCTGGAGCATGGAGATCTAAAAAAAGCTGAAGAGCTTCTAGGTAGGCCGTATTATTTACGTGGACCAGTTCGCGTTGGGTACAAGCGCGGTCGGGTGCTAGGAGTACCCACAGCAAATCTTAGCCCTGAAATTGAATTTACACCTCGGCAAGGAGTGTATTTTACTAAGGTTCGATGGAAGGAAAAGATTTATGATGGGATTACTAATATTGGCTACAATCCAACTTTTGAAAACAAAGACCCTTACTTAAAAGTTGAAACCCATCTGTTCAATTTTAATCAGGACATTTATGGTGAACACATTTCAGTGCAACTGTGTCACTTTCACCGTGACGAAATGAAGTTTACGTCTATTGATGCGTTGAAGTTGCAAATATTTAAAGATATTGAATTAGGAAAAAAATATTTTGAAAGTTAAATTATGAAGCCAAAAACACTCATCAACTTTTCTGAAAAATCTATTCTAGAAAATTACTCTGAATTAGCTGATCTAAAAACGCATTTCCAAGTCTTTGAGAATGAGGGAAAGCTGCAGCCCCACGAGCTACTTTCAAGTGGCTTTGACATCATCGAACTTGCTACAGGAGATTTTAATTTTTTCAAACCTTTGCTTACAACTTTGGATCTTAAAACTAGCCGTTTCGGAGTTGCAGACGTACTTCTAAAATTTAAAACAGATTTTCGTCCGATGCATTTACTTTCGGAAGCAGTTTACAAGGCGATTTTACAGAAGGTTCCTGATCTAAAAACATCCGAATCTGCCGTAGTGATTGGTGATTACGATTTTGTTCTGGCAGTGACCTACAAGTTGGCACAGTCTGGATTTTTTAATATCATCATCGCAACCCATAAAAATTTAAATGCAGAAAAAATAAAGAAACTGATAATGGCACATGTATTTAACATACAGGTTTCAAGCGTCCCGTTAAGTGAGTTAACACAACTTGAAAGCGGAAGTGTGTTACTGATATCTAATCTAACCAGAAAAAGCAGCCCCGAGGCCTACGAATCCATCACGTATTTCAATTTTCTTAGTCGTGGCGCTGCGTTTGTTGATTTAACCTCTAGAAACGACCCCACACTAGCTGAAGAAGCTAGACGTGCAGAGATTATTGTCATCGACGAAATTGATATTCTGAAACTTAAGTACGAGTCAATTTTAGAATTATTAAAAAACTCACCCTAAGTCTAGTTACAAAAAACGTCACACTCATTAAACTATGTGGGTATGTCATTGAATAAATTGGGGGAAATTCTAATTAAGCAAGGTTTGATCCGACAGGATCAATTCCAATCCGCATATGCAGAAGCCCAACGAACAAAGACACGATTAGGTCCAACTCTGGTGCAAATGGGAATTTTAAAAGATTCGCAAATCTTACGTGCATTAGAAAAGCAATTTGCAATTCCCGGTGTAGATGTTTCACAATTTGATATTGATCCCTCGGTGGTTGCCGTTGCCAACCGTGATTTCTGTGAAAAAAATTGCGTGATTCCAATTTCGAAAGCGGGATCAACTTTAGTTGTAGCCTTTTCCGATCCAAGTAATTTACAGGTTCGTGACGACCTTCGCTACATAACTAAATGCAAAATCCAGCCAGTGGTTTCTACGGAATCAAATATTTTAGCGGCCATTGAAAAATATCATCCGATCTCGACCTTGGATCTAGCAGAGAAAAGTTCGGATGCAGATATCGATATCCAGTTTGCAGCGTCTTCGACAACTGTTGAAGTCGGCACGGGATCCGAATCTGAAGATGCGCCAGTCGTAAAGTTTGTAAACGGTATTATGATGGAAGCTATAAGGCGCAGAGCTTCTGATATTCATTTTGAACCTTATGAAAAAAAGTTTCGCGTGCGACTTCGCGTTGATGGAAATCTTATCGAAACCGCCAGCCCACCATTAACATCAGGGCCAGCGATTACCTCACGAATTAAGATTATGTCGCGCATGGATATAGCTGAAAAACGCCGACCCCAAGATGGTCGCTTGAAAATTAAATTATCTAAGGAAAATCGCGAGATGGATTTTCGTGTTAGCGCGATCCCTACGATGTGGGGCGAAAAGATTGTTATGCGACTTTTAGATAAATCAAATCTACAGCTAGATATGACTAAGCTTGGTTTTGAAGAAGAAGATCTAAAGCTATTAAAAAAAACTGTGACTTTACCCCAGGGGATGGTGCTGATTACGGGGCCAACGGGATCTGGAAAGACCACAACGATTTATTCGGCCCTTTTTGAAATTAACAAAACAGATACAAATATTTGCACAGCCGAAGATCCGATTGAATTTAATTTAGAAGGTATTAACCAAGTACAAATGAATCCCGAGATTGATCTTAATTTTTCAACTGCGTTAAGAGCATTCCTTCGTCAAGATCCAGACGTCGTTATGGTCGGAGAGATTCGTGACTTAGAGACGGCTGAAATATCATTTAAAGCGGCTTCAACAGGCCATATGGTGGTTAGCACGCTACATACGAATGATGCGGCCTCTACAGTTAGCCGCTTAGTCGACATGGGGGTCGCTCCTTATATTATAACCTCAACATTAAATCTTATCGTCGCGCAACGGTTGATTGGTAAAATATGCGAATCCTGTAAAGAGCCAACAGAGGTCCCCGAAGCTACTTTGATTTCGTTGGGCGTACCAAAAATTGATATTTCGCGGTTTAAATTATTTCGAGGGCGCGGCTGTTCGACGTGCAATCAAACAGGCATTAAAGGGCGACAAGCTATCTATGAACTAATGCCCATGACTGAAAAAATTAAAAATGCCGTTTTGCGTGGTGCAAGCACTTCGGAAATTCGGCAAATCTGCCGCGAAGGCGGTGTCCGTACCTTAAGACGAAGTGCGCTTTTAAAGTTGGCGCGCGGGCAAACCACAGTTGATGAAGTGTACAATTCTTCAGTAAGGGAAGATTCTAATGATTGAAAAAATGTTGAATCTTTCAGTTGAACAAAGTGGACATCAGATTTCTTTTGTAGTCGGCCAAAAAGTTTTATCAAAAACTGGCTTGGATTGGATCGATCTAAATAACGAACCTTTAAAGATAAATGAATGGGAAGATCTTAAAGATGTCTGTCTTCAGTCGGGTGAAAAGATCCAACTTGAAACCAAAGGTCTGGTTAGTGGTCTTTACCGTTCTAGCAGCTACGTTTGGAAATTTTCATTTATAGAAAGAAAAGATTGTTTTCGTGCCTTTTTATCACTGGCTCGTTCAGATTCTCATAAAGAGTGCCAAATTCAAAACCCTTTATTTTGGGATTTACTAAAAAAAGATTCTGGAATATTTATTTTCTCAGGTCCTAGACGATCTGGGAAATCTAGTCTTATTGCTGAAATTATTGAAAAACAGCAAAGCGAAAAAATAAGTTTAATAGGTATTCATTCCCACGAATCCGAATACCAGTGGCCTATTTTAGATAATCTGATTCAGCTTGGTGCGGACACGACGGATTGGGATTTAAATCATTTGATTTACGATGGCCTTGAGAAAATTGTGGTTGATTTCAATTCAATAAAAAAATGGGAAAAGTGGATCGAACTTGCCGAGCAGGGGCGAACACTCATTCTGACGACCACTGCTGATAACGTTAATGTGGTTTTCCAGCAAGCGTTAGAAAAACTGACGCCGGGATTGATGATCCGATTCTTAAATTTACTTAATGGTATCGTAGTGCAAAAGTTAACCAGTCAACCGATGATCCCTATTTACGAAATGCTTTTACTTAAACAAAGCGACAAAGTGAACGTACAAGACGTTGCGCAATTATTTTCAAAGCACGGGGTTGTTGATTTGAAACAATTCTCGGCCGATAGTTACCAGTCATTGAATCAATCTATTATTCAAAATTTAATTCGTCGTCACTTTGACGTAAAAACTGCATTTAGGGCTTCTGATCAACCTGAGCAGCTAGATCTGCAGTTGAAAAAAATGGGATTGTAATGGCCACGTATCAGTACTTAGCCCGCACAATTGCCGGAAAAATGACACGTGGACGTGTCGAAGCACGCGACGAAAACGATGCGAAGGTAAAGCTTCGCGCTCGGCAGCTTATGCCGATAAAGTTAGAAGTTGATCTAAAAAAGCCAGAAATTAGCAGCGTCGAAATATTCATTAATTCTTTTCTGGCGCCTAAACTGAAATCGAAAGACTTGCAAATTTTTACACGGCAATTTGCCACTTTAATTAATGCTGGGATTCCTATTTCTGATTCGATTCGCATTTTGTCAGAGGGTTCGATTAATAAGGTTTTAAAAGAAGCACTGATTCAAATTCGTGCTTCTATTGAAGCGGGACGCAGGCTTTCTGAATCGATGGTGCAGCACAATCGTGTGTTTGATAGATTATACTGCAACCTTATACAAGCCGGCGAAGAGGCCGGTATTTTAGATACTATTTTACTTAGGCTTTCGAGCTATATTGAAAAAAATGAAAAAATAAAGCGACAGGTTAAAGGTGCATTGGTTATGCCTGCAGTTATCACTGCAGTTGCTTTTGTGGTAATTGGTGGAATTATATTTTTCATCATCCCCAAATTTCAGGAATTTTATGCAGGTTCTGGAAAATCATTACCTGCGTTGACACAAATGATTGTGAATCTTTCGCAGTTTTTGCGTACGCAGTGGCACGTTTTTCTTTTAGGGCTGATCGGCGCAGTTTCGGGAACTATGTACTACTTAAATACTCCTGAAGGTCAGAAGCAGTTTGACGAAGTTGCAATAAATTTACCCGTCTTTGGAGATTTAATTCAAAAAGCCAGTGTTGCGCGTATGAGCCGAACATTATCGACCCTATTATCGTCGGGCATTGGCCTAATTGAGGCAATTGAAATTGCGGCACGAACTTCAGGTAATTATGTAATTGAAAAGGCGTTAATTGCCTGCAAAGAATCGGTGACCGTAGGTAAGCCCTTTCATCAGCCGCTAGCCAGGCAAAAAGAAATTCCAGTTATGGTTTCGCAAATGGTTGCGATCGGCGAGCAATCGGGAACCACCGACGTGATGCTGGCCAAAATTGCCGATTTCTACGAAGACGAAGTTGAAAATTCAGTTAAGACCATGACTTCGTTGGTTGAGCCACTTTTAATGGTAGTGCTTGGCGGAATTATCGCCGTTATCATGGTTGCGATGTATCTGCCAATTTTTGGTTTGGCCGATACAGTTGGGGGACCTTAGTGACAGGCTCTACACCAAGTCTTAGTTTGCTACTAGATGCAAATGCGCGAAAAGTAATTCGCACAAGTTCGCTTGTAACTTACTTTTTGCTTTTTCAGATTCTTATTTTGCTGCAAAAACCATTTTTACAAGTGGATTTTATTCTGGCATTTTATTCTGCGTTTGCGATTATATTTGCGCATCATTTGGTGCTGCATTTCTATTTCAAAGCCGATCTATCTGCTGAGCGCTCATTAGTTTCCTACAGCATAGACTTTCTAATACTTATTATTTTTATGAGATCATACCCGCAGCTTTCTAGCTTTTTGCTAGTGATCCAATTATTTCTGCTTTTTCTTGCCAGCTTTGATCTGAAGTTCACGCAACTATGTGCATTAGGCCTAATGGCATCTTTTGGAATATCTATCATGAATCTTTCTGTCTTTCAGACGGGTTCGATTCAAAATATTCTGTCACTGGCACTTTTTAACTTATCATATATCGCGGTAATTATTGTTTCAGGTCAGCTAAAAGATGAAATATACGGAATTCAAAGTGATTTAACTCGGGTAAAGATTAAATCTAAATCTCAGGCCGAATTTTCGAAGGTCTTGATAGAAAAAATTCCGTTAGGATTAGTTGTCAGTAGATACAATAACGAAGTTCTTTTGCAAAATGGATATATATCTGAGTCTTTGCAGCTAAGTTCAATAGATATTGCAAATCTAATAGAAAAATCGAATGTAAGAGAGACTACAGATATCGACTACCGATCAAGTGGTTCATCCCAGGCTCAGATTTTTCAACTGGATAAAACTGATTATTTTGACGACGAGCTAAATGAAAAATTATCAATCGCTCTGATAAAAGACGTAACAGAATTGCGTCAGCTGGAAAGTCAGTTGAAACAAAAAGATAAGCTTGCAGCAATTGGTCAATTAGCAGCAGGCATCGCCCACGAAATCCGTAACCCGCTAGCAGGAATAAGCGGCAGTGTGCAGCTGTTGTCGACTGAAACAACTGATCCAGATCAAATTAAACTAATGAAAATAATCATGAAGGAAATTGATCGTCTAAATAATTTAATCACTGAATTTCTGGATTATGCAAAACCCGAGAAGAAACCTGACGAAACAGTGGACACAGCAAAAGTTTTAGATGAAGTCATTCAGAACGTTAAACTGCATTCGGCGTTAGCTGCAAATGTCAGTTGGAAAATTGAAATAACGTCACATAAAATATTAGGTTTTTCTGAAAAATTAAAACAGGTTTTCCTAAATATTATAATAAACGCTGTACAAGCGCTCGAAGGGCGCAGCGAACCAAGCATTAATGTAAAAAACAGTATCGTAAATGGCTATGTTGTTATTTCGGTAAAAGACAATGGTGCGGGCATGAAACCCGAAACTTTGAAACGACTGTTTGAGCCCTTCCACACGACAAAAGCGAAAGGTACAGGTTTAGGATTAGCGGTGACGCATAAGATTCTTGAAGCCCATGGCGCGCGGACTGAAGTAAAAAGTGAAGCTGGTATTGGAACTGAATTTATAATTAAATTCCCAGAATTGGGTCAATAACGAAAGAGGATATTTATGAAATCGCGTATTTTAGTGGTAGACGATGAAGAGTCGATCCGCGAGTTTTTAGAAATAATGTTGAAAAAAGAAGGTTACGAAGTGACCACCGCAGAAGATGGGTTAAAGGCAAAAGAAATTTTGTCTAAGAAGTCATTCGATATGGTTATCTCGGACATGCAGATGCCGAATGTGACGGGGATCGAACTTTTAAAATACGTCAAGGACAGCTACCCTGACGTTGTGTTTATGATGATCACGGCTTTCGGTACGACTGAAACAGCTGTTGAAGCTATGAAGATGGGTGCCTACGACTACGTAACTAAGCCCTTTAAAATTGATGAAGTGCGTTTAAACATTCACAACGCACTTCGCTCGAAAAATTTGGAAACTGAAGTTCGCATTCTTAAAAAAGAATTGGTTAAAGAATATTCGTTTCAAAATATGGTTGGTAACTCGGCTCCGATGCATGCCATTTTTGACTTAGTAAAGCGAGTTTCGCAATCACCAACCAACGTAATGATTACAGGTGAATCGGGTACAGGTAAGGAAGTCGTTGCTAAGGCAATTCACTACAACGGTCCCTTAAAAGATAAGCCATTTGTAACTATCAACTGTGGCGCGATACCTGAAAATTTAATGGAATCTGAAATGTTTGGACATAAAAAAGGATCATTCACTGGAGCAATCGCTGACAAGGTGGGATTATTCGAAGTGGCCGACAGCGGAACATTATTTCTAGACGAGGTCGGGGAACTTCCGCTTTCTATTCAGGTGAAACTGCTTCGCGCGATTCAAGAACGCATCATTCGGCGTGTGGGCGCGACTGAAGATATGAAAGTAGAAGTCCGCATTATTGCAGCGACCAATCGTAATTTAGAAGATATGGTGGCAAAAGGCACGTTCAGACAAGATTTGTACTACCGCTTAAACGTAATTAATATTCGCACGCCAGCTTTACGAGAGCGTGCAGAAGATATTCCACTGTTAGCATCGCACTTTCTAAAAAAGTATAACGATAAGTTAAACAAGGCGATCGCAACAATTTCAACAGAGGCCATGGATATTTTAAAGAAGTACAATTATCCAGGTAACGTGCGTGAATTAGAAAATATGATCGAGCGCACAGTAGCGTTAGAAGCAGGATCAACAATTCTTCCGGAATCTTTACCGCCGATGGTGAACACAGCATCAGGGCGTAAGATGGCGTCTAGCAATGAAATCGACGTGGGCGATGACGGCTTAGATTTAGACAAGGTCGTAGGACAAATCGAAAAAGAGCTACTAGTAAAAGCCATTCACGCAGCCAACGGAGTAAAAAAGAAAGCCGCCAAGCTTCTTAAAATCTCGTTCCGCTCGATGCGCTACCGCATCGAAAAATATAACCTAGGTATCGTAGGCGACGACGAACTAGACGACGAATAGGTACCTGCTCACTTTCCGTAAAGCAGCGCGTAATTAACTCAGTTAAAGCCGACCGTCCTCCAAGTAATGAGGCCGGCGGCTTTCGTCTTTTGGTAGTTTAAATTTTCGTTTTCTAAGTGCTTTTTTGACTGCAAGTATATTTTGTTCTGTAGGTTTTTGATTGAGCCAAGTTAAATTCTCATGCAATAGCAATCCGGATTCCGTGAATAGTAGCGTATCGTTTGCCACCGGTATCATGGTGTGGGCACGGCCGACAAGAGCATGCAGAGTTGAGTATCGCCAGTTTTCGCATTTGGTAACTAGTTTTGAGCGGACTGGATTTTGATAGACGTATTTGTAACTGCTCATGAAATACGAGTCCGAGGCGATTTCGCAGCGATAATAGCGCGAACCCCAATTCTGATTGGTATTTCCCGAATATTGATTCATCAGTTTACTTGTTTCACGCATAAAGTAATTAAACGCTACCCCAAGCGATTCGGTATCCGTACTGCACAGCAGATGAAAGTGATTGGGCATCAGGACAAATGCATGAATTTTTAGTCCGAAGAAAATATGCGTTAGATAAAGATGATCGCTCATGATTTGCCACACTAGCTCGAGATCTAGATCGAAGGGTGATTTGTTGTGTCTACGGCCGGTAACGTGAAACGGGAACTCTGAAATTTGTGGTGCGTGATTTCTTGCCATATCAAAGCCTGAAAGCAAAAGCTGTGCTTAGCCGAGGGCCAAATATAACGCCTTGCCTTACGAAAAGTGAGCAGGTACCTTTTCGGGAAGACCCCATAGCTCAACTGGATAGAGTAGTCGTTTCCTAAACGATCGATCCCCGTTCAATTCGGGGTGGGGTCACCAGATGTCAATAAACTCGAACCGCGATCTTTAAAAAAATTTAAATTTTGGCTAGCCTTGGCAGACTTTTTTAAGTTTTCTGAGGGGCCGTTATTGCGTTCAAACGAAAAAAAGCGGAAGCTAGGGTCTGTCCCTAGCTTCCGCGCATAGTAGGTTTTGACTACCTGGAAGTGAATTTCAAAACCATTTGGTTTAATCGTGATTTTATGAACGACCTTTTAATGATCGTTGTTTGTACGTTTTTATCCAATTCTCCTTTTTCAATGTGTTTATTTTCTAACTGATGCACGAGTGATTCAATTTCGGCCTTGTTTTTTGCAATTTACTCGGTTGATCCAACGATGGCTTTAATTCAAAATCTTTTGGTAAAGTTGCAATCCTTTCAGCTAACACTTCAATTTGATTTTTTGACTCTTGCATAAGCTTTGCTCGTTCGAGTAAGTCCAGAATAAAAGCATCCTTCATTAAGAACTTTTTAACTTCCAGCAAAACTATTGGTTCTAATTTCACTGAAGTTCCATTTAAATTCAGAACCACCGCATTTTTGTTATCAAAAGGCTTCAGAAATGCAGAAGACGCTGTCGAGATTTTTAGAAACGAATGTCTAGGGTTAACACAGCTTTTCTGTCAGAATAGATTTACAAAAAATTGCCTATAAAAATTTAGATTGGCCCTTAATTGCTGACACTAACTTGCTTGCAAACACTTGGAAACGGCCTTCTAAAGCTCGGGATTGTTTAACGCCTAAACAAGAAGAGTTGCTACAACTTATGTATTTAGAGCTAGTTCGGAGTTAGCGTAGCTTTTGACTCTGTGGTCATTGTAATAAATTAAAAATTTGTCACTCTTTGAAAGTGTTTTTAATAAATAAAAAT
>JAYTMU010000190.1:0-17633 GCA_043728195.1 Bdellovibrionales bacterium | reverse complement strand
GCTAGGCGGAGAAAATATTTTCGCAGCTTTACTTAAAGCATCAAGGCACTGCTCGCTATTTCAGATGTCGGAAGCCCTCTACGAAGCAGGCGGCCAGTATCGCCGCAACCTTTAACAAAAAGGTACCTGCTCACTTTATGTATAGCAGTGCGTTGGTATTCGCGGTAGGCGGTGCTAAATGGGATCAATAAATTTTTTTGCAAGTGGCACTGCCTTTGTAATAACCCTGTTTGAGTTTGAAAAAACAAAAAAAACTAACAAATGGGGTTAAAATGAAACTGTTCTTAGCAGGTCTGATTATTTTTTGTGCGTTCGGAGTAAGTGCCAGTCCAATTGAAGAAATTCTTAAAGGTGCGCTTTTAAAGAAAGTTAATGGTACTGGTTTCATCGTGCCTGGCGAAAGACCGCCACGTTATCAAGAGCCCGGCCGTAATCCGTACGAGCCTGGATATCCAGATTCACGATACCCAGATTCACGTTACGACCGTGTATCATGTGTTGCTGAAGACCGTGGTTACGAAGAGCATAGCCGCGGACATTACAGCTGTGGCGAATGTTTACGTGAACACGGTGAATGTATCGAAACATGTTCGACGCAAATGAGTGAGTGCCAAGCTGAGGGTACCGATCGTCGTGGAAACCGCGTCAGTTTCGCAGGTCGTGGCGATTCTCGTTGGAGTGCAGAAGACCAAGCTATGGATCGTTGTTACTACCGTGCGGATAATTGCCGAATCGTTCGTTGCGATGACCGTAACGACGTTGTTTCACGCCGCAGTTGCCGATAATTGCAAGCTGCTGCCTTTAAGCAGCGTGTAGCAAATCAGATTAAGTTTGAGCCAAAGGCTTTCCAGCAATATTAGGAATGCCTTTTTCTTTTTTACATGTCGATCATCAGTAAAAACCTGCTCCAAAATTTAGTGCGTGCCTTTCTAGCAAAAAGTCAGTACACCCTTCTAAACGGTAAAAATGTACTCATCGGCTACTTATGTATTGGCCCCGAGTACTAAAAACTCGAGCGGCTTTGAAAACATAGAAAAAGATTGAAGCCCTCCATTACAAAAAGGAATAGTTATGAGTACAGAAATCACGAACAGTGATGCGTCTGACGCGTCCGCAATGCCAGAACAACAGCAAGAGCATTTAATAGATTCTGCAATTGATGCAGGTCGCACACCAAAAGCCCCAGCTCACACAGAAGAAATAGAAAACGAAGATGAAGACTTAGATATGGAAATGGCGGATGATCCAGTCGAAAATATCTTTGAATCATGGAACTTATCTAAAGAAGTCTTAAAGTCTTTAGCAGAACTAAAATTTACAACGCCAACATCAATTCAGACACAAGCAATTCCGCTGTTAATGAAGCGTGAAAAAGATTTCGTGGGCTTAGCTGCAACTGGAACTGGAAAGACGGGCGCTTTCGGCATTCCACTGATCGAATCGATCGATGCATCTTCTAAGCACGTGCAAGCATTAATAATGTGTCCAACACGTGAATTAGCTACTCAAGTGGAAGCGCAAATTCAAAAATTAGGAAAATGGAAAGGTCTAAATACACTTACTGTATTTGGCGGATCGTCTTACGATCGTCAGTTAACGGCGTTAAAGCGCGGCGTGCATATAGTGGTTGGAACTCCGGGACGTTTGATCGATTTAGTCGAGCGCAAAGCTTTAAAATTAGAAAATGTTCAAACATTAGTATTAGACGAAGCTGATGAAATGATATCAATGGGTTTCCAAGACGATGTTGAAACTATTCTAAAAGCTATCGGAAATAACGAAACTAAGCGTAAGTGGTTATTTTCTGCAACGATGTCTCCGGAAATTCGCCGTGTGGTTTCTAAATACTTACCTGATTATGACAAAGTAGAAATTCACAAACAAGATTCTGAAAAACCAAATATCGAACAGATTTATTACACGATCTATCCAGATCGCAAATTACAAATGTTGTCGTCGGTTCTTTACATGAATCAAGATTTTTACGGTCTGATTTTTTGTCAAACAAAGCGTGAAGTGATCGAGATCACCGAGTGGTTGAAGCGTAAATCATTTCCAGTAGACTGCATTCACGGAGACCGTCCACAGCGTGAACGTGAATTCGTTTTAAATGATTTCCGAAAAGGCCGTGTAAAGATCCTAGTTGCAACCGATGTTGCGGCCCGTGGCTTAGATATCAATGATTTAACTCATGTTATTAACTTTTCTCTTCCACGTGAAGTTGAAAGTTATGTTCACCGTATCGGTCGCACAGGACGAGCTGGTAAAAAAGGTTTAGCGTTATCTATCGTTGCTCCGCACGAAGTGCGCACGATGAAGCGTATTCAACAAGTGACGAAGTGCACGCTAACTAAAGGCCGCGCTCCGACTAATGATGAATTAAACGTTTACCGCGTGAAAGACGTCATTTCAGAAATGAATTCAGCTGAGAAAAGCGAATGTTTCCAACGCGCAGGAAAATTTCTTGAGCGTAAAATGGATGAAATGAAAGAGTTATTTAAATTCGAATTCACTGCAGAAGAATTTTTAAAACGTTATTTAGTGGCTGAACATTCTGATATCTTCGAAAACCGTGAAACATCGATGGACTTCGTTGGTGATGGCGTGATTCCTCGTGAAATGCAGGACTTTGGATCGCGTGAGCGCGGACCTGTTGGTCGCGACCGCAGCGGATCACGAGATTCTTTTGGATCACGTGATTCTTTTAGACCACGCACCGGTGGTGGCAGCAGCGACCGTGGCGGCTATTCGCGTGGACCAGATCGTGGACCGCGAAGTGATGACCGTAACAGTGAGCGTGGCAGTGAGCGCGGATTTTCTCGAGGACCTCGTTCGGAAGAGCGCAGCTTTGACCGCGCGCCTTCACGCCCGATAGCTAACACCATGGACCGTGCGCCTCGTACAGAAGAACGTACTTTTGACCGTGCACCGCGCGCTGAATATGCACCACGAACTGAAGATCGCGCACCACGTGCTGAAACGCCACGTCCTTCTGAAGAACGAGCTCCACGCACAACTTTAGGTGGCTTCAACCGTACGCCACGCACCGAAGAGCGCAGCCTATCACGTCCACGCACAAGCGATGAAGCACCAGCAGGAAAGTCATGGAACAGCGATGACGGTGATTCGCGTCCAGCACGACGCAACGAAGACCGTCCCGCACGTGCGCCATCAGGCTTTCGTAAGCAAGAGGGTTTCGGTTTCGGAAGTGACTCGCGACCAGCGTCTGCATCAGCAGATAGCCGCGGTGGTGAAAGCCGCCCACGACGGACACCGTTGTCAGACAAGCCATTTCGCGAAAGACGTGATCGCTAATTTGAAGTTATCTTACGAACACGTAGTTAATCTGTAGTCGAAAAAAACCCACTTGCAAAAGTGGGTTTTTTTTTGATTCTTCGATGTAGCTACAATTTAAATTTCCTCTGTAACTTGGCAGCCTTTAGGATGCCAAGTTACAGAGGAGAATATTTAAAGATGTCGTAATATTTGTAATTAGCAGCATTTCCTGCGCACGCTATGCAAATTGAGGATAATAATTTGTATGCAAAAAATTGGAAGTATTTAGGTCGAGCGGGTATACATAGGGAAGTTCAAACACTAAAAAACGGAGATCTTTTGAAAACCTTTATTATAACCTTACTTTCGATTCTTGCTTTTTCCGACATTGCTATAGCTAAACAAACAGAGACCAAAGTTCGTCACCCCATCGTCGTAGATGACAATCTAAATTCACATATTTCGGTTATTAACCAGGCTTTAAAAACATACGAACGCTTTCCAGAATATTTTGAAGTTTCCGAACTGGAATCTGATGAAGCGGCCTATACACGTTGGGTTGATTTGCAGAAGCGTTTCAGTCAAGTGATGCTTAAAAAAGGAAAAGACTATCAAGATTTATCTATCGGCTTAGGCGTAATTCCTACGGCTTTCGATTCGGAGCAGTTTAAAACGTGCTACGTGGGTTCGCCGAAGGCTGCAGTCAGTGTGGCACAAAAGCTAGTGAGTTATGAATTTACTGAACAACTTACAGTTTGGGCGTGGCGTTTTGGTAAGACAGATCATATGGTCGATGGCGATGATAGCCCCGTGCAGGAGTCTGAAGCCTGGAATAAATATGATACCACTCGTGACACTGTTTTAATGTTAGCTAGCTTTAACGATAGCGGTGACGACCTGAACGAAATAGTAATCGAGCGCTGCAGCAATTAACCCTGCAATTCTTTAAATATTTGATCGGCGCAGTTGATACCATCACAGGCAGCTGATGTGATTCCACCAGCATAACCTGCGCCCTCGCCGCAAGGGAACAGGCCTTGGTGACTTAAGCTTTGTAATGTTACAGCATCGCGGGTCACGCGAAGCGGGCATGAGGTTCTAGACTCCATTCCGTACAGCTGCGCGTCCTCGGTAATAAAGCCCTTCATGTTCAAGTTGAATTTTTCTAGTCCTTCTTTAAGTTTTTGAAACATAAAATTTGGTAAAAGCTCATCCAGTCTAATGGCTTTGACTCCAGACGGGGACGACGTGTTTTTCAAATCATTTTTTGCTGAACGGTTTAAAAATGAAATTAAATTCTGCGCAGGCAATTCCTTTGTGCCCTTCGCCTGTTGCACAGCCTTAAAGGCGTTGGTTTCTAATTCACGCCGCAATTTCATCCCACCCAGTTTGTCTGATCCAAAAAGGTCGTTGTGATCAAGGCTCATGACAATGGCCGCATTCGCATACGGAGAATTGCGGTTAAAGTTGCTCATGCCGTTACAGACAATTCCGTCTTTTTCAGTGCCGCTTGAAAGTACGTAGCCACCTGGGCACATGCAAAAGCTGTAAACTCCGATTTCAGAAATTTTGTCGTGATGAACTAATTTGTAATTGGCCGAGCCTAACTTCGGGTGTTCGGCATACTGCCGGTACTGAATTTCATTTATTTTTTTTTGCGCATGTTCAATTCGTAAACCCATGGCAAACGATTTTCCATCCAAATGCACGCCGGAATCCATCAAGTGATCCAACATATCTTCCGCAGAATGCCCCGTAGCAAGTATGACGTGATCTGACAGGAATCGATCACCTTTTTCCGTGATGACGCCTTCAATGCACTTGGTGCCGTAAATAAGTTTGGTCACTTGTGTGTTGTAATGAATTTCGCAGCCATTTTGTAGAAGAAATTCTCGCATTTTTGGAATAACCCGACGAATTTTATCTGAACCCACGTGGGGATTTGATAACCACTGAATTTCTTTTGGCGCACCAAATTGCACTAAGCGATTTAGTACATACGGAATATGCTCAGATTTAATTCGGGTGATAAGCTTTCCGTCTGAATAAAGTCCTGCGCCGCCTTCACCGTAGCAGACGTTGTTTCGTTGATCCAACTGACCATAACGCCAAAATTTATTAATACCTTTGATGCGGTCTGTGGATTCGCTGCCGCGTTCAAAAAGTACACATGGTATGCCACGTTCAACAAAGCGCAGGGCTGCGAAAAGCCCTGCGGGGCCGCTACCAACGACGATTGGTTTTTTAAAAGCATTTGTGTTTTTTGTCAGTCGACTTAAGGAAAATTCTTCTAATATTAAAGTTTCATTTTTTTCAGCTACTTCCACCGAATATACAAAATGCGGAGAATGTTTTTGTCTGGCGTCGACAGATTGTTTTAAAATACGGTAGGGACCGTGATCAGGCATTAGCCATGCTAAATGCTGTTCAAGGTCATCCTCAATTTTAATTTTTATATCTTTAAAAATCTTCGACATCTAACCCTGTTTATAGCAACATTAAGCCATGTCAGCAATCACTCGATTTTTACCAAAAAACCACCTGAGCTATTTTATCGGAAAGTTTGTGCATCTAAGGCTTCCGAAATTTATAAACACCTGGCTTATTTCTACATTTGCTAAAACGTATCACATTGATTTGAACGAGGCCGAGCATGCGGTAGAGGCGTACCCAAGTCTTGGTGAATTTTTTATTCGAAAGTTAAAGCCAGGAATCAGGCCCATCGGTTCAACCTGGGCCGTGCATCCTGCCGATTCCGTCATTACGCAGGCATCCCGTATTCGTGACGGAAAGTTGATCCAGGCGAAAGATAAAACCTATTCGCTGGCGCAGTTTACGGCGCAGGCAAATGCCGCAGGAAATCTTAAATGGCAAGACGGAGTGTTTCTAACTTATTATCTTTGCCCTACTGATTACCACCGGGTGCATTCGCCTGTAACTGGCGTCATTAAAAAAGTTGTGCATATCCCAGGTGCCTTGTGGCCTGTTAATTCGTGGTCGACGGAAAATGTTGATGAACTTTTCTCGATTAACGAGCGTGTGCTGGTTGAAATTGAAACCGACCGCGGTTTAGTTGGTGTTATGTTTGTGGCTGCTACGAACGTGGGCCAAATTATTTTAAGTTTTGATTCTGAAATTGTTGGTAATCAATTTAAAGCCACCCAAAATGTTGAAAAAGCCTATACCTTAAATATTGCTAAAGGTGATGAACTTGGGGCCTTTAGAATGGGTAGCACTATTGTTATGCTTTATGCTCATGGCGTCTTACGCGATGAAAACGTAGAAAGATTTTTAGGAAAACCAGCGAAAGTAAATGCAAACTTTGTTTAAGTTTATTTCAATGCCGACTGAACAATTACACCGATTAGAACTGCGATAAAAATAGCAAATACAAATCGTATGACAAGTGCTTTATTTTTTTGCGAGCCTAAAGCTTTTTCGTAGTAGGGAACTAACGAAATATGGTGAACGTGGCACAAACCTTTTGAGGTCTGTATAAAATTGCACTTGGGGCAGATAAATTCTTCGGCCTGCAAGGATTCGTCAGAATTTATATTTTGTGTGTTTTCAAAACCTAGCTTTATCAGATCAGCACGCACCAGCATTAAATCCTTTAATTCAATATCAATAAACAAATACTCTTTCATCGAAATACCCGGAGTGTTATGAAAAAAAGGCGAGGCTTCAGGAGAATTCTTTTCGCGCACTTGTGCTTGGTTCATTAAGTCAGCATCTGTGTAAACGCGGTAAGCCGCCTTTGCTTTATCTAAGGTTTGCGTCAGCACTTTTATGTGTAATGGTGTTAGTGGCCCGTAGGTACGGAAAGTCGAATTTGGATTTAAGCTCATGCGGGGTAGCGACATTCGGTCGTTGCAGTTTCCATTATCGTGACAGATTTCAAAATCGGAATTTGCAGACGTGCTTTTTCAAAAATCCATTTAGCTAAAATCTCAGAAGTGGGGTTTTCAAGGCCCGGGACATCATTTAAAGTGCGGTGATCTAGAAGCTCTAAAACGGGTTTCATAATTAAACTTATTTCGTGATAATCTAGAACCCATCCAAGCTTTGCGTCTAATGGACCCACAAGGCTTAAGATAACTTTAAAACTATGACCATGCATCCGTGAACACGGGTGGGTTTCTGGCAAGTGGGGTAAAAATCGTGCCGATTCGATTTGAAAATGCTGCTTCAATTCATAGTTCATGATAGCGTGTCCATAGTGCATTTTATAAAGGATAGGTTATGGCTTTGACAACTCTTCATTTAGCAAAAGAAAATTTCAAGTTTTCTTCAGCGCATTTTCTGATTTTTGACGAAAAAAGCGCTGAAATGTTACATGGTCACAATTATCAGGTGCGTGTCGATATCGACTGTCCCAGTCAGCCAGAACAAGGGCAGCTGGGATATTTCATCGATTTTAATGTATTAAAAAAAACCATTAAAACCAGGCTTGATCAGTGGGATGAGCACGTTTTACTGCCAGCAAAACATCCGGATATGAAGTACAAAGTAAGCCTTGATGGAAAAAATTACGACATTCACTTTAGGGATCGATTTTACTCGTTACCGATAAGTGAAGTTATCTGGCTAGAAATCACAAACACCAGCGTCGAGCAATTGTCTGGCTTATTAGCTAAAGAATTTTTTAATGCGTTTCAAAAATTTCACGTGCAGAAAATTTGCGTCGAAGTTGAAGAGACCCGCGGTCAAAGCGCCTCAACCACAATCGGATAAATTAACTAAATTTAAAATTTTTACTGAAGCGTTTCGCCAGAAGCTACATCCACTGGTTTTAGCTCACGCTGAATGCGGTAACTCCAAAAACAAATGCGTCCTGGGTTTTTAATCCAAAAATCCACGCGGTCTTCCACTGCTTGCGGAATACCATTACATGAAGTACTGGCTAAATCAGCAATTGCTGTTACCTCAGTTGTAGACCATGACCAAAATGCACGATCCTTTTTTGACCAATTACGATTAAACCCAGCATGGCCTTTTGTAACTTTTGCGAAAAGAATTTTTTCTAAACTGGGATTTGCAATTTGTGCGCGCGCTTGCTGGATCATTTCAGGGCTTGTGATTTTAACAATAAAGCTATCGCCCACTTTATCGCGGGACTGCATTTCAAAGTAAGCAGCGCCCTCGGTAACTTGGCTTGGTTGTCTAGCAATAATCATAGGCCCTTCTGATCCAGTTGTGGTCATATTGAAAACTGCTAGGCGGTGATCGCCCGAGACCCTAGCGTAAGACCAATTTACCGTGCTAATTTTAAAATTTGTTTTGCTGCGTGATTTTAATTTCAGTGTCGATTCACTAAGAATATTAAAACGGCGATCAAGCAACTGAATATTCACCATATTTTCAGCTGAATACAAATTTATGACCTGTAATATATTTTCTGAAAAATCTGTTCGTCGGTACGTAAGTATTCCGCCTTCAAATGAATGGGCTGGGTACGACTTAGTTTTACAGTGAAACGTCGCTTGCAGCGATCCTTGTGACCCCAAATGTAATAACGAAAAACTTTCAGCAGTTGATTTAGCGGCGATAGAAATTTTGGTTGTGGAATTTGCTTGGAATACATGTTCGGTCTCGCTGACTAGACTTGGCTTGAACTTTTGCACCCAGCCCTGCATTTCAGTTCCGGTAGGATTTGTAACCTGCAGTTGTCCGCGAAGGCAGCCCTGCGGCCAGCGTAAGACTTCAGCAAAGGCCGATGTTGTAGTAGTAAGCACGCAGAAAATGATCAGGGAGGTGATTTTTGTTCTATTCATAAGTCTGGAATCGGATCATGGTCCAAGCGACTTGAGTCGTGCAGGGTAGAAGTCTGTAAGTAACAGTTAAAACTAGACTTTGGTTTTAAGCTTTCCTACATTTATAACGATGTATCACGCAGGAATATTTTATATTTTATTAATGGTGGGGTTTAGCCCATTCTTAAAAGCGCAATCAGATCTTGTAGCGCCAACAAAGATTTTTTTTAAACCATTTCAGTTTGGCGTGCAGCTTGAAAACTATCGCTATGTAGAACCTGGACTTATTTCACACTCGGGCTTGCTGTTTGGTATCCACGGTAGTGCTGCGTGGGCTTATTCAGAAAATGCTGGCGGATTTATTTTGGGTGAAATAAATTCCGGAGAGCTAAATTATGATGGCGCTTTATGTGATGTGAACACCAACGTCTGCACAGAGTACAAAGCAAAAACGAATGACGTAATTCTACGCCTGACTCATCGATTTGATTACGCGGTATCAAATCAATTTCATTTTTTTGCAGGGCCTGGTTTTCGGTGTTTAATTGATCGCGGACAAGGCGCCGGTTTTTATACCCGTATGGCGTCCTATTTATTTTTACCTGCTGGTATTACATTGGCTGCTGACAATTACAGCTTTGAATTCGAGTACGATTTTTTTATGAAAGGAATGATTAAATCCCACTTATCTGAAGTAAATAGTACATATGAAGACATCACTCATTCACAGGAAAACGGCAAAGCTTTCCGCGTGATGGCTTCCGGCCGATTTACTAATGTGACAACAGTTCCCCTTGTACTAAGCCTTTATTATGAAAAACGGGAACTACCCAGTTCAGAACCAAAAGAACTGCGAATTAACGGCCTACAAAGTGGCAAATTTTATAAAGAGCCTGAAAATATCACTGAAGTTCTAGGATTTCGCGCAGCTATAATCTATTAGCAGGTAAAATTATCACTTCATTTTCATCTAGATCGGTGAAGGTGATAGTTATTCTCAACCAGCCACTTTCCCACTAATATTTAAGCATCTATGAAACCAAGTTTAATGCTAACGATTAAGACAATTACCGGACCCGACGATATTGTAAAACGCTTATTTGATTTAGGTCTTTATCCGGAACTGCAAATTGAAATTATTCAAAAAATTTCTTTTAATTCTGTCACCGTGGTGCAGTTTAATGAAACTATTTTAGCGCTAAATCAGGAGGAGATGGCATGTCTGCATGGGTCCTAATTGGTTCGCCAAATTCTGGAAAAACCACGGTCTACAATTGGCTAACAGGTTCAAAATTTAAAACCGTAAATTACCCAGGTGCAACCGTCGAATACAGTGTCGGAACATTACAACACCACTTAAGCGAGATTAATGTTGGTTATGCACCAAACATTATCGACACTCCGGGAATATATTCGCTGCAAGTGCAAACGGAAGATGAGCAAGTTACGTTTTCCACTTTGTTTTTGAAAAAAGCAGGACGTGAAAAAATTGACGGTGTGATTTGCGTAATGGATGGAACACAACTTTCGAGGCACTTGGTGTTAGCGCAGCAACTGAAAGAATCTGGATACCCTATTCTTTTTGTTGTGACGATGTCAGATCTTTTAAAAAAGAATGATATGCGTTTTGATTTTAAAAAATTAGAAACTGAACTTGGTCACCCTGTGGTATTGTTTGATGGCTTGCTGGGTGCTGGGCTGCACGAAATTGTAAGCAGCATGAAAAAAGTGGATGAATTTCAAGCTGGAAAAAACCCGATCATACACATACCAACGACGTCCGTGGAAAAGCAGCATCAGCTGATGAAAAGCACCGTCAACTTAGTTCAGCGTATCACATTACAAACAGTAAAAAATCACAGCGTGACACGCCGGACGCGACAAATTGACCGCGTATTGCTGCACCCAGTTTTCGGTTTAGTGTTTTTCTTTTTCTTTATGACGTTGTTGTTTGCTGCAATTTACTGGGTAGCCGCACCAGTAATGGATTTAGTTGATATGTCGTTTGGTTGGGGAACCGAGCTCATAACAAATCATGTTCCGGGGCTGATTGGTAATTTTTTAGGAAATGGATTAGTAGCTGCCATCGGTGGAGTTGTGATTTTTATTCCACAAATTTTTATTTTATTTTTTGGTATTGGAATTCTAGAGGCCTCGGGGTACTTGGCGCGTGTTGCAGCCCTTATTGACCGCCCATTAGCCATGGTAGGTCTTGGCGGACGTTCTTTTGTACCGCTATTGTCAGGCTTTGCGTGCGCTATACCTGCCATTATGGCGACACGAAATATAAGTTCCAGGAAAGAGCGCCTCATTGCACAAAGTGTAATTCCGTTTCTTACGTGTTCGGCACGACTACCGGTTTTTGCTTTAATGATCACGTTTATTTTTTCTGATAGCCAGCCGTTGCTAGCAGGTATTGTGATGGCAAGTCTTTACTTTTTTTCAATTCTTGTCAGTGCTGTTGCTTCTGGTATTCTTGCAAAACTTATTGCAACGTCTGAAAAACCACGACTTTTGATGGAGCTTCCGCTTTACCGCAAACCACGTTTACAAATATTACTTACACAGGCCTATCAAAAATCGAAATCATTTTTGAAACGTGCTGGTCCCATTATTTTGACTTTGGCAATCGTGCTGTGGTTTGCGACTAATTTTCCGCGACCGGAAACAACTCCAACTATGACGGCCGCACAAATTTCGCAGCAAAGTTATGCTGCGCGTGTAGGTCAGAAAATCGAACCTGTATTTTTGCCGATGGGTTTAGATTGGCGCGCCGGATTTGGATTAATTTCTGCTTTTGCGGCCCGCGAAGTTTTTGTCTCTGCACTTGCGCTGGTGTTTAATATTGAAGGCGATGGCGACGCACAAACTGTGGGTCTGATGAGTGCAATGAAAGAGGCTACATTTAGCGACGGTGCCAAAGTATTCACAGTGGCATCTGTCGTGGGCCTTTTGATTTTCTTTAGCATCGCTCTTCAGTGTATTTCTACTGTCGGGGTCATGGCCCGCGAATCGGGCTCGTGGAAAATAGCACTTATGCAATTAGGAATTAGTAACGTTGTAGCGTACGCATTGACTGTTGTGGTTGTGCAAATATTAAAATCGTTTGGTTTGTAATTATTTTTTTCTTTTTTGAAAATAGTAATTGCGGTACCAACTGGACGTTTTTTTCCAAAGACTTAAAAATGTTTCATTCGGGAAAATGTTCACGCGAAATATTTGATGCGGATTTTCTTCGATGTTCAATCCACCGGTGTCGGTGTTAACTGCGTAGTCGTAACCCTCTTCAAAGGCCCACTGGGCCGCTTGCAAACTGGTATCACCATAAGTAAAAGCGTACACTGGAATGTCACACTTAAATTCAGCTTCTAAATCATTTTTAGACTTTCGAAGTTCAAGTCTTGCTTCAGCTTCCGTCATCGCGGAGATTTTTTGATGACTAAATCCGTGCGAGCCAATCTCAAATGCTGAGGTCTTCCATTTCTGGCGATCGCTACCACTGATAATTTCGTGGGGAAGTTCAGTCGCCGAATGATCCCACTGATTGCTAGCAATGTCAGAGTTAGCCAGCAAAAACAACTGTGCTTTAAAACCGAATTCTTTTAATAACGGTGAAGCATGTTCTAAATTGTCTTTGTAGCCATCATCAAATGTTAACAGCAACGGTTTTTTTGGAAACTGCGAAAAATCCACAGCACCTGATTTAAATTTCTTTAAATCACTAAAAGTAATCGTCTTAAAACCCAATATCTTAAAAAATTGCAGATGTTTACGAAAGCGGTCTTTGGTCACAAAAATCTTGTGCTGGGACTGTAATTCTTCTGAAGGAATTTTGTGATACATAAGGATTGGGATCCAGCGACTGAAATTTCGAATGAAAAAGGCAGATTCGTAAAGACGCTGAATGCGCCGACTGATTTTTTTTGCGCTAAATTCGCGAGCCACCTGAAGCGAAAGTTCTTGAGCATCGGTTGCAGTTGCAGCCTGTAAAAATTTCGTAAGATCCTTTGCCAACTGCTCAGGATTTAAAGTTGGGGTGTGTGAAGTTGAATCCATGTCACCAAAATTTGAAATGTAATTTTCATTAAGATTATCCAAGTTCACTAGACCCATATACTTGGCTTCGCCAAAACTAATCGTAGGAACACCGGTTAAAAGGGATTCGACAGCCACGCGGCCAGAGCCAATGACTAAGTCATACTTCTGGTAATCAGCACCTGTTAGGCTTGCGATTTGTTTTTCGGTAACAATCAAATCGGAATTTAATTTTAAATCATTTTTAAATCCACCAACCAAAAAGTACGTTGCGTTTACGCCCAGCAATCGTAATTGATCTGGTAATGCATTTAAAATTTGCTCGGTGCGTGTGCCCTTTGGACCCGTTGTTCTTCCGATGACTGCGATTTTTAAATTATTTAAATCCAAAGGCTGAGCCTGTTGAAATTTAAACGTATTCAATTCAATTGGATTTCGTACAACGGCCATCCGGCGTTCGAGATATTTAAAATCAACGCTTAGCTGTCGCTGAATAGTTTCACTAACTGGAATAAGAAAATCGCCGTACTGGTTAAATAGTTTTTTTGAAAACGACGGGTGTTGTCTGCCATGCACCGTTGACACCATAGCCACTTTTAAAAAAGCCCGCGCCCAGTAAACCAATTTGGCGGCTGCTCGGGAATGGGTGTGCACCACGTGAATGTTTTTACCCCGTAAAAATTTTCGTAGCCACAGCACATTCTTTAAGAATGAAACGGCGCCTTTAGTCTCTACCGGTAGTGGGAACTGTTCGGCGCGCGTGGGGGTAAAAAAGCCGTTTGATATTTGATAAACTTTTTGCCCTTGGGCCGATTGTTCTTCAATTAACTGAGCCGCATAGACTTCAGCTCCGGTCAGATGATTTTGTGATAACACGTGCATAATATTCATAAATAGTTCTTATTATGTCATGATTACCAGTGCTTAGCCAATGCCCGCAGTAGTGGATTTTTTAAGAAACGCTTAGCTTCTGGGCAGGGGATAGTCGATTGCTTCAAGCGGGTGGACCTACGGTTGTGTGACTATCTTTTAAGTCATTTAAGACCATCAGTTGACAGTTGGGGCAGCTTATTTTAAATTTTCAGTCTTTCGATTGCGGGAGTAGCTCAGTTGATAGAGCGATGCCTTGCCAAGGCATAGGTCGCGGGTTTGAGTCCCGTCTCCCGCTCCAAACTCTTTGAGTTTGGAGGACCTAGAAATGGCAATCCCCAGTAAACCTAAGTACTTAATAACACACAAACCCAAGAAGTGATCTGACGTTGATATTTCATGAAATTTCGGCAGATTTCAAAGTTTGATGACAGATTGATGACACGCTGATGACAGATTTTAAATTCAATTATTAAAAAAATTGGGTTTCTGTCGGGAGACGGTGCTCAAATCTTTGAAAGATAACCACTAACAGATTTTCGATTCTTCATCGTACTAAAATAGAAAGAAAGTATTTTGAATTTAGTTGTACAATTTATTTGAAGTTAAGTTTTTGTTACCATCATGCTTTGCGCTGCGGGCACTTTGGTCGAACCCGCTGGCTGTGTGGGTTTGAATCCATGCTCAGGTGAAAAATGCTTTTGCCCATGCAATAACAGATTTCTTCAAACATGGGTTACATTTATGAATAAATTGAAAGCTGCTTTCCTTAGATAAAATTTTAATAGTTCGAGTAAAACTATCCCATTTGGTTCCCTCAAGTAAATCGAATCTAACTTTCACATGTGACCCATCTTTAAGACGAATTTTAAATCCATTTTTCACATCAAGTTCATTAAAAAAGCGGCTCATATCAATGTAAAATTTTTTCCAGAATACAAAAAGAAATCCTATTACTTCGCCATTTTTATTTTTTCTCATTCCTTCTACGTACTCTGGAGGAGGAATTTCCGCACCGAAACACTTGAATCCAAGTCGTTTCATTAAACGCAAAGGGCTTTTGTTGTATTGATGAACGTGTGAAATTAATCTTTTGACGTCTGCCAAATTTTCTAAGCTAAACTTCGAAATTGCAAAAGAAGCCAATGCAAATCCCAAGTCTGATTTACGATAAGCTTCACTTACAAATACTCCACCAAACTCTGCTCTTTTTGGCTCGCCGCAAAGTTAAAAATCTGTTGTTATATAGCAAATTCCCACAATTTTTTTAGAAGTGTGTTCGAAAGCTTCAAAAACTTCGCGATCCTGAATCATGCTTAAAAAACGCTTATTCGCGCGGGGTAGTAGGTAGTCATTCAGATTTTCAGTATGAAATTGAAATGCATTTTCTTGATTTGAAATTGGGGTAATGCGAATTTCGATGTCAGAAATATTTTTTTTACTCACACAAAATTTTAGCTGTTAGTAAAAATGCAGTCAACTAGGGGTGTGCGACTTTTCCTTCAGGGCGGCCAGTTTTAGTTTTTTCTGTTTGCGACCCTGCACTCATACTTTTTGCTAATGCTCGCGCACGCTTTAAAAGTGTTTTATAAACGCCTTCGCGAATTAAAATGTGCGGAACAGTTGCTCCGGTCTTCCATCTATTCACTGTGGGTCGGCTAGTTTTCAACTCTTCCGATAAAAGTAATTCAGTTAGACTGAACACTGACAAACTTTCAGTTATGATTTTTTGAAAAATCGCGATATCTTCCAGATTATTTAATCCCTGGTTTAGATCATTTAAAAAGTTGTCTAATCGTGTATTTTCCATATAAATATATTAGAGCAATCCGCACGTCGAGTACACATGAAATGACAAAAAATACTATATATTATAGTATTTTCAATATGTTATGAATATATTAGCGTATCAATATGCACACTAAAGTCTGTGCATATTGTTAACAGTAGGCTGTAAATGTCACAATTTTCTCAATTTGAGACTGCTGTTTTGATACGGTTCATATTATTCAATGTGAAGTCGCACATTCTGGTAAGTAAAAAAGCCACGAATGTGTCAAATTATTCTGGGTATTAACGAAAACAGTCAAATTAGTTCAAGCAAAATGGGTCGCTTTGCTGGCCAAATTACGAAAGCGATCTTTGCTGACTTTTGAAAATAGTGATACCTGCCGTGTCCCGGTCGAAAAATAAAAATTATATCTATTTATATATTTTTTGCGGGTACAAGCTGGGGAAAGAAAATAATCCGCTTTTTTAAAGCGGATTATCGGTAACTAAAATTTTTCACAAGGAAGTGGTTTAAACCCAGGTAATATGACAATCCATTTTTTCACAATTTCCGTTAAAACTCTAGTATCGAATCACTGTGACCAATTAAGCTCAGCTTTTGCAAATTAAAGCTCCTTTCGGCTCGAAGGGAATTTTATTCAACAGCTAGAACTGGTATCCGGATTTTCTGAACTTAAAGACCTGTTAATTCGGATTTACACAATTGAGCGCGATCGATCGCAGATAAGACTTTATTTCAGTGAAAATAAGAATGAGCTATTTATGCACGATTATGACGATCATAAAAAATCCCTGACCTTGTCACGAAATATAATTAAGAAATCAATTCGAGATGGGCTAACTACAAAAGCACACAACTTAGTTGAAGATTCCTTGAAGCACACTTCACCATCAGAATTTTTAATTAAAGAATTCCAGCTAAACGGCTTTTTTAGATCCTAGTTTTTGTATTTTCTGTTGATCCTTAAATACACCCATTAACTCCAAGCATCCTAATCGAATTTCTTCTGCAGTCATGGGCTTATGAGGTCTTTCATCTGCCCAGCCATGTTGCCATTCTTCGGTACGGGTTTCATTTTTCCAAATAGACGAGGTAAAACCAGTTCTATCAAAACGACAAAGTAGTAAATTAAGATGACATTGGTTTTCATCAATTTCAAACCATTCTTTTTTTTCGATTATTTCTCGGCTTTTTTTATCCATCACTATGGTATCTTGAAAATGAACCATTTCAGTAACCCTAATTTTATTATTTTCAACTCGATCAAAATAAATATGAATATACTTAGAAAAATTCTTTTCGAAGTTTTCTTCTAGTTCGAATAACAATAATTCATAAAGTTCACTTTCATGAAATGTTTTACCAACCAGGTCTTTGAAATTCATATTTCTTTATCGGCTACATCTGCGGATTTATAAATGACCGGCTAGCTAGACAAAAGTCGGATAAGAAGCCAGTGAATTTGGAACACGTTTAGCGTTTGATCCAATTAATAGTAGAAATATCAAAGTTTCCGGACTCCGAGTCCATAGCTTTTTCACTTGAATCGAAATCCAAGTCGTTCAAAGCTTCCCAACTTGAACTACATGAGAAATGGACGTATTGAGACGGTTTAGATCAAATGGTCCCAATCACATGCCACCATTTACAACTCGTGAGGAAAAAGAGCTGAAAGCAATCGAATCATTCATTAGAAATCTGTAATATTTTGCTTTGTAATTTGCATATAAAAAAAGCCTTTTTCTCACAAGAAAAAAACTTGGAATGCTTTTATGTTCAGGAAATAATAAAGGCTAAGAAAGTGTTAATTAGAGCTAGTTCGGAGTTAGCGTAGCTTTTGACTCTGTGGTCATTGTAATAAATTAAAAATTTGTCACTCTTTGAAAGTGTTTTTAATAAATAAAAAT
>JAYTMU010000189.1:0-9332 GCA_043728195.1 Bdellovibrionales bacterium | reverse complement strand
ATATTCGTCTGCGTGCCCGAGCCCGTTTGCCACACTACCAAGGGAAAATGCGCGTCTAAGTCTCCGCGAATAACTTCATCTGCTGCGCGCACAATAACTTCTAATTTTTTTGCCTCTAATAAACCTAAGCTAGCATTGGTAACTGCTGCGCACTTTTTTAAAATTCCTAAAGCGCGAATCATTTCGCGTGGGAAGCGGTCCCCACCAATTTTAAAGTTTTGAATTGATCTTTGAGTTTGTGCGCCCCATAAAGCAGTTGCTGGAACTTGCACATCACCCATGGTGTCTTTTTCTGTGCGAAATTTTTCTGACATGATAAGTGCATCCTGTTCTGTATAAAAATATCTAAATTTTCGTTTTTCTGACAACTTGTCCGACAGAGGCTTGATCCGTCGGATAGATGACAAGTTCTTGAATATTAACATGCGCTGGACGCTGTAAACACCATAATATTGTCTCGGAAATGTCACTGGCCGTCAGGGGCTGCATATTCTGATAAACAACGTCGGCTTTTTGCTGATTTCCTAAGCGAACTTTCGAGAATTCGGTGTTCACCATACCGGGTTCAATATTTGTGACCCGAACATCGGTGCCTTTTAGGTCCATGCGTAAGCCCTCGGAAATGGCGCGCACTGCAAATTTACTGGCACAGTAGACACTGCCACCCTCATAAACCAAACGACCTGCGACGGATCCCATATTAATAATGTGTCCGCTGTTTTGAATAATTGAAGCGATTAGACCCCTAGTTAAATGCAACAAGCCGCGCACGTTGGTATCAAGCATCTTGTCCCAATCAGCGGGGTTAGCACTTTGAAAAAGTTCTGTGCCCGCTGCAAGGCCTGCGTTGTTAATCAGTACGCTAACGTTTTTAAGAATTTTTTTATTTTTGCTAATGAAACTTTGAATTTGCTTGGCGTCTTGTACGTCCAACTTAAACACGCGCACTGACAGTGCACCCGATTTAAGGCACTGTTTTTCAATAATTTTCAATCGGTCCATCCGGCGAGCAACCAAAACAAGGTGGGTTCTGTTTTTAGCGCAGTCTAAGGCCACAGCAGCACCAATTCCCGATGAAGCGCCGGTAATAAATACAGTTTTATTTTTTAACATTTGGAAAGCTTACCTGCAGACGTGTGGGCCCGCAATACTCTTGACTCTGCTGCTGTGATTTTTGATTATGCGTGTATGAAATCTCAGCAAAAACATCCAAAAAAGTACTGGCTTATGAAGTCCGAGCCCGATGTTTTTAGCATTGATCATTTGCAAAAAGATAAGACCACGCTTTGGGAAGGTGTAAGAAATTACCAAGCCAGAAACTTTATGACGACTGACATGTCGATTGGTGATGAAATTTTATTTTATCACTCTAACGCCGAACCACCCGGTGTAGCTGGAACTGCGACAGTTAGCAGTAAGCCACTGCCAGACGCCCTACAGTTTAATAAAAAATCCGAATACTATGATGCAAAAGCTTTTCCTGAAAAACCGATTTGGTTCTGCGTCGAAGTAAAATTTAAAATGAAGTTCAAGCAATTTATTTCGTTAGAAACTTTAAAGTCAGATCCCAATTGCAAGGACATGATGGTTATTAAACGTGGGCAAAGACTATCAATCCAACCTGTTAGCGAAATCGATTTCAATTACTTGGTCGCTAAAGGGATTGGTTCATGTTAAAGCCACCAAAACTTTTTTTAGCTCCTATGGAAGGCGTTACCGATTGGGTCATGCGCGATCTGCTAACTTCGCTAGGTGGAATTGATCACTGTGTAACTGAATTTTTACGAGTCACTGATCGTCTCCATCCCTATTCGGTTTTTGAAAAAAACTGTCCCGAATTGAAAACTGGTTCTAGAACGCGCGCAGGCACACCAGTTTTTCTGCAGTTACTAGGTGGTCAGGCTAAGCCGCTTGCAGAAAATGCAGCGCGTGCGGCTGAAATGGGTGCACTTGGTATTGATCTGAACTTTGGCTGCCCTGCAAAAACAGTAAATCGCCACGACGGCGGCGCCACGTTACTAAAATCATGTGACCGCCTTTTTGAAATTGTCTCAAGCGTACGCGCAGCTGTTCCTGCTGCCATCCCGGTGACTGCAAAAATCAGATTAGGGTTTGATAATCCGGCTGCATGCTTAGAAAATGCAAAAGCCATTCAGGCCGCAGGTGCCAGTTGGATAACCGTGCACTGCCGCACTAAAACCGATGGCTACAAGCCACCCGCATTTTGGGAATGGATCCCACGCATAAAAGATGTAGTAACTATTCCGTTAATTACTAACGGCGAAATATGGACAGTAGAAAATTTCAAAAATTGTCATCGTGTCGCGCAAACCGAAGCCTACATGATTGGCCGGGGCGCTATTCGCGATCCCTATCTGTTTTCAAAAATTAAGCAGCTTGTGCCAGTTACGCTTAGCACGGAAAAAATACCCGGCAAGCTTATATTAAGCTTTTTTGAATCCAGCACCATGTACGTGAATGATCACTTTGCAGTTGCCCGCACCAAGGGTTGGCTTAAACAACTGTCATTTAACCAGCCACACATCAAAGATATGTTTGATGATATTAAAGTTTTAAAAAAACCCACCGAATTTAGAAGTCGGCTTGAGTCCTACTTCGCAAACTGATAGGCTTCACCTATTAACGGAGATTTCATGAAACAAACTGCCACTATTAAAATGATCAAAAAAAATCCTTGTCCTTATTGTGACCGCGCTAAAACATTCTTAGACAATAAAGGTTTTAAGTACGAAGTGGTTGATTTAACAAATAATCACGACGAACTTGAAAAATTAAAAGAACAAACGGGTTGGAAAACTGTGCCGATGATTTTTATCAATGATAAATTAGTTGGTGGCTATACCGATCTAAAAACCTTAGAAGACGAAGGCAAATTAGACTCATTAGTCATGAGCTAAACTTCAGTGTCATTAGCTAATGCCATAAAGCTGGTCTTTTTAGCGGCGCTTTGGGGTTTTTCATTCTTATTTATTCGTCTTACAGCGCCAAGCTTGGGTCCCATACTAACTACTTTTTTGCGTGTGTTTATTGCAAGCCTTACCATGCTAGTTTACTTTCGTCTTATTCATGTCAAAATTTACTGGAAACTTCATTGGCGAAAGTACATCTTAATTGGCCTGATTAATTCGGCGTTGCCGTTTAGCCTTTATTCATTCGCCGGCCTGCATATTCCCGCTTCATATTCGGTGATATTAAATTCCACGTCGCCATTTTTTGGCGCTATTTTTTCATGGCTTATGTTTAAAGAACACTTTTCTGTAAAACAAATTGCGGGGCTGCTGCTAGGTGTAGTTGGCGTGGGTTTTGTGGTAAATATTGCTGCAACCAATACCGATCAATACTTTTATTTTTCGCTTTTAGCTTGTCTTGCGGCCGCAGCTTGCTACGGATTTTCAGGAAATTTTGTAAAGAAAATTGCACAAGAAGTTCCTGCCTTAGGTATTGCAGCCGGCAGTCAAATTGGCGCAAGTTTAATTTTGTTTGGCCCCACCCTATTTCAACCCGCACCACAAAATGTTACTACGGGGGTAATTCTTGCGCTTTTAGCACTTGCCACATTGTGCAGCGCCGTAGCTTATATTTTCTACTATCAGCTGATGGCTGACGTGGGCCCAACAAAGGCATTATCAGTCACACTGCTTATGCCTGTATTCGGAATGCTTTGGGGTTATACTTTTTTAAATGAAATCATTACCCCACAAATGATCTTTGGAACTGTGTTAATTCTCATAGGTACGTTTGGCGTCGTGCAAAATAAAAAGCTAGTTACAGTTAAAGCTTCTTAAGAATTATGAATCGCATTCAAATCTAAAAATAAAAGTGTTTAACTTTTTTTGTGTCAGTTTACAGATACACCAACCACCAAAGGAAGTACTCATGAAAAAAATTTCAATTCTACAAGCATCCGCATTAGCACTTGTTTTAACTGTTTCAGCTGGTTGTTCTTCTGGCATGAAGAACACACAAAAGGGCGCAGCCATTGGCGCAGGCGCAGGTGCTATAGCAGGCGCCATCATCGGCAATCAATCGGGGAAAAATAAAGGCGGCGCGGTCGTCGGCGGCATTTTAGGCGGCGCTGCCGGCAGCATCATCGGAAATCGAATGGACAAGCAGGTTCAAGAACTTGATAAAATTGCTGAAACTAAAAGGACTGAAGAAGGTTTAGTTACAAAACTTAAAAGTGATATTTTATTTGATACCGGCCAAGCTGAACTAAAGCCAGAAGCCGCTGCAAATTTACAGCAGATGGCTGCAATCATGAAAAAATATCCTGAAAATGTTTTAACAATTAAAGGCTACACCGATGCCACCGGAAGCGATCAAACCAATCAAGCCCTATCGAAACGCCGTGCCGCCGCGGTAAAAGATGTTCTCGTGGCGAATCAGTTACCGGCAGCAACAATTGCAACTAAAGGTCTTGGCAAAGAATCTCCGATTGCAGATAATGCCACGCCAGCAGGGCGTCAGCAAAACCGCCGCGTTGAAATTGAAGTGGCCGTAGATGCAAGTAAGGTTCCTGAAAGCGCAACCAGGTAATTAGGACTGCAGTCCCCAAGTTAATGAAAGCGTATGAATCCCAGCGCGCTCGCCCGCATTGAAACGCCTTAATGTTTCTTTGTACCGAGCGCTGTCCGGATTTAAAACGATAGCGCGTTCCAGGTATTTTTTTGTTGCAACTAAATCACCTTTTTTTAAATACAAGGCCGACAGTTGGTAAGCCGCAATTGATGAATCTGGATTTTGTGCAAAAATGGCTTCGGCCTGGGTTAGTTTTTCATCTAAAGTTTGCTGCAGGTTTCTAACAAAGTAATACTCTTGTAGTTTTTCATCGTAAGGACGGTCCTGCATTTTTTCTTTAAGTAAAGAGTCAAAATCAGCCGAATATTTTGATGTGCCTTCCATTTGCATGTTCGGTATCATTTCAGATTGTAAAAATGCATCTTGATACTGCGGATCTGCGGGATTTCTTTTTAACATTTCTACAGCAATATTTTTCATTTTCGCGAAATGAATTTGGTCTTTTCCATTCATCAACAGTGGATCAAACTGCGCTAAAAATTTGGCCACTAGTTGCTGTTCGGTCAGCTGGTGTAAATCCGTAGTCTTGGTTATAAAGTCTAACAAACCCACTTTAAAAAATATAGCCGCTTGCTGGCATGGTGGTGTGGTCACATCCGTCGCACACAGTTTTAGAACATTAACTTTATTTAAATTTCCGTTGTTTCTAAACACATTGGATTGAAAGCAGGAATCAGCTGCTAATGCATTAACTAATTCTTTAGTATCTGAACCCAAATCAGATTTTAATAGCTCAGCAAAAGAGCCCCTACATTTATCCTCAATTTCGGAATTTACTACCTGTGATAAGTCAATTTTTGATGGCTGAGCTTCAGCCAGTTTTTGCCTAACGTCATACATTTTTGGATTGTAACGCTTGTTTGATAAATCTGGAATGGCTAGTTGCGGCCGGGAATTGTAAGCATCCCGCATGGCGTATAAAAAGACGCCTGCAACAAATGCGCAAAGTACTAAAAATAAAACGACAAATTTTGGACCGGTTATTTTCTTCATATTTTCCTACTGTCTAAGTTCGGTTTTTTCCATCATACGGTGTTCAGCTTCGAAAAAGCGACGGACATTATTTCGAAGTTCATTTAAATTTTTTGCAACACTTACTGCAGACATCAATGAATGACCAAATTCCAACCACACGTGTGTCGTGCGAACGAAAAACGAAATTTTACGTAAAGTGATGCTTTCGCTAGCGCCTGCTTGCTGCATAAAATAATATTCGCAGTAATCAATATATTTAAGTAAAGCCCGTCCGTATTCAGCCCCTTCATCAATAGCTGTGACCGGCGCTTTTTTATCCGCATGTAGCACTGGGTTTTCAAAACCTAATTTTTCACCCAGTTGCCACATCATCCAAGGCCTTGCTGCTAACGCCCTACCCGCCATAACTTTATCACAATTGGTCAGTTTCAACATTTCAAGTACATCATCTGCAATCTGAATATCGCCGTTGCCAACGATCGGTACTTTACAATTCTTTTTAAGTTCGGTGATTTGTGACCAGTCGGCCATGCCCCGGCGTTTTTGCTCGGCCGTTCGGGGATGCAGTGTAATCCAGTCTGCACCGGCATCAACTAACGTATTTACGAAGCTAATTAATTCTTTTACCGATTGCGTGCTGCCAACGGCGCGCAATTTTACTGAAATTGGAACGTCCGAATTTTTTTTAGTAATTTCCACGACCCGGGCCGCATAACTGACGTCACCCATAAGTGAAACACCGTAATTGTGTTTCAACGCTTTTTGCACGGGACAACCCATGTTTATATCGATGCCGGAAGCCCCCCACTCGTGGACTAAGCGTTTTACCGAACGTTCGATCGGAATTTCCTCGTTGCCTAAAATTTGCGGAACTAAATTCGATTCGTGATCATCGCGAAGTGTTTCCGGCGTGGTTTTCAAATTTTCGCCTGGTACGCGGCGACTGTTTAACATTTCTGTGGGCCAGTGCGTGCTGGCGTTAGGTGGCATATAATCTTGAATTAAGCGGCGTAAGGCCACATGGCTTAGGCCCACCATCGGTGCCAGTGTCAGCGGGAAGTTAAGATCAGTTACGTTGCGCATAACGCCCTTTTACACTTTATTTTGTCGGAATAAAAGTGTTCAATGATTTATGCCAATTCACTCTAAATCGATCGGAATCTTGGGCGGTGGTCAGTTAGCTCGCATGTTGGCTTTAAAAGCCACGCAAATGGGCTTAACCACTGTGGTGTTGTCTGAAAAGCCGCAAGATCCGGCGTGCAGCGTAGCCACGCAGTGGATTCAAGGCAGCCTGCAATCAACTGTAGATATCGCACGCCTAATGAACAGCGTGGACTTTGTAACTTTTGAAAGCGAATTTATTTCAGCCGATCTGTTAAAGGCGTGTTTACGAACAGTTGCCCGTAAAAAAATTGAACCTAATTTGACGATTCTTGCGCGCATTCAAGATAGGCTTTTGCAAAAGGAATGGATTTACGATTTTAATCTACCGACTTTAGATTATGTAAAAATCAGCTCGAAAGATGATTTGGAATTGGCATTTAAAGCCTTCAACGGAAAAATGGTTTGCAAACGCCGTTATGGTGGATATGACGGCAACGGAACATTCGTAATTTCTACCAAAGCAGAACTTCTTGCTTTTAAAACCCAGTTCAAATCTTTAGAAAATCAATTTATTGCCGAACGGTTCGCGCCTTTTAAGACCGAGCGTTGTTTAATTTTTGCGCGCAATTCAAAAGGCGAAATGATTCACTTACCAATGGTGCAGTCTGTACAAAAAAATAATCAATGTGATTATGTCATAGGCCCCATGAGACATCCTAAAGAAGCAAAACTAATTCAAAAGATTTCATTTTTTTTAAATCAGATTAATTACGTTGGAGTGATTGCCTTTGAATTATTTGAAATAGGCACAAAACTTGTGATCAACGAAATTGCTCCGCGTGTTCATAATACGGGGCATTTTTCGCAAGATGCATTGAATGTCGATCAGTTTGAACTTCACTTACGGTGTGTGCTGGGATTACCGTTACCGAAGTCACAATTAAAACAGCCGGTATTTGTCATGGTGAATTTATTGGGAACTTCAACCAGGCAGCCCATACTTCGTAAAATGCCAACGGGATCTATGCACTGGTACGATAAAACGGAAAACCGTCCAAAGCGAAAAATGGGTCATATCAACTACATTGGAAAGAATAAGAAAATGCTTTTGAAGAAAGCCTTGCTTGAACGAAAGGGAATTGTCTTGTGAAGTCAAAAAAACCGGTTGTTGCGATTATCATGGGAAGCCGCAGTGATTTAAAAATTATGTCCGCGGCCACGGAATCTTTAGCAGAATTTAAAGTCCCTTTTACGGTCGAAATTATTTCAGCGCACCGAACGCCAAAAGCCATGTTCGATTTTGCGCAAACAGCTGAAGAAAATGGAATAAAGATTATAATTGCGGGCGCAGGGGGGGCTGCTCACTTACCGGGAATGGTTGCAAGCCTAACCACAGTTCCGGTTATTGGCGTGCCTGTGACGATTGGAAAGTTAAAAGGTATTGATGCCTTGCTGTCTATCGCACAAATGCCAAAGGGTGTGCCCGTTGCAACTGTAGCTATTGATAACGCCTACAATGCGGGGCTACTGGCTGTGCGCATGCTAGGACTTTACGATCAGTCCCTAAAAAAAGCGCTGCAGGCTTTTCAGAAAAAACAAAAGTCCAAAGTCAAAAACATGAACTTGGTTCTTAAGAAAAGCCGCCAGACTATTTAAGTTAAAACGATATTAGAAACTATCAAGAAAGCTAAAAACGCTGTTAAGATAATGTTAGTTGGTGTCATATAATCTCCTGTTGTTAGACGTCTTAGTACCACGGTTTTTCGGATCTTGAAAAATTAAGACCAGAAACACTTAAATTAAAATTTTTGGTGAAGTTTCTACTGTCCATTCTGTGGACAGTAACAAATACTGTCATATTTTTTTTACAACACCGGTGACAATTTTTGTGTTAGCTTACTTTTATGAAAAACAGGTTTGTTCTGCCAGCTGTTTTGCTGTTCGCGGTCGTAATTCTTCAATCTTGCAATGTCGATTTAAAAGATGGTGTTGTTGTGAAAAATGAATCACAGAACTTATCCTACAACTTATCTGAAAATGGCTGTAGCACCGAGCTTCAACAGTACAGCTCGTTTGCTAGTATGTGCGAGGGCTTAAAAAATGAATCGCGCAATAATTTTTGCGCGTACAACTTACGACGCGCAAAATATGAAGCTGAGTGTTTAAGTCAAGGTCCTTGGTAACTGCTCGTTTGCAGCTGAAGGTTTTTCCAACAACTTAAATTGGTGCGCAATTTCAAACAAAATTCCTGCCGACAGCAGATCAGAAATAAATTGCGCTTTAAAAAACGGAACTGCCATAATGTAGGACTGTAGTAACCCATCCACTGTCATCGGATATAAACGTCCTTCAAACCAGACCGCAAAATTCGTAACAAGATAGAACAAAATCGATCCGCCAATAGTGACTAAAGCACTTTTTGTTCGCGGTGGGTTATTTGCCAGTAATAATCCAAGCCCAATCATTAGCGCATACGAAATATAAACAGCTGGCATTTGGCTATGCATTCCAATGACTAAATCTGAAACTAGTAAACCAGCAAACACCGTAAAAACTGAAAATGATTTTTTTGAAAAATACGCGCCCGCAAATAAGGCCGCTCCGCCCACTGCTGTGAAATTCCAGATATGTCCTGAAAATCGCGATGCTAAGAT
>JAYTMU010000188.1:0-3174 GCA_043728195.1 Bdellovibrionales bacterium | reverse complement strand
TGTAAGCTCTTCTCCAGAAAGTGGTGGGTGGCCATTATCAATTCCAAGCTCTTTTGCTATAGCAAGTGCTGTCTCGCGGTGGTCTCCAGTGATCATCTTGACTATGATTCCCGCGCGGTGACAGGCCGCTATAGCTTCAATTGATTCCGGTCGTGGTGGATCAATCATGGCCTGCAGACCTAAAAATTCAAATCCTGTCAATACGTCATCATCAGTAATGGTGTCCTTAGTTACAGATTTTTTTGCGAAAGCTAAAACTCGCATCCCAAGACTGGCATATTTATGAATTTGGGCTTCAATTTTTGCGTTCGACTTCGATGAAATTAATTTAGTTAAAATGGCCTCGGGCGCGCCTTTTAAATAGATAGTTTGCAAATTATTCTCTTGGTGCAAACTTGCCATAAATTGCCGCTCTGACTCAAACGGAATGACGTCCAGTCGCGGATTTGCAGCTTGCAGTTCTTCAAAACTTTGGCCTGATTTAACAAAGACCACAAGAAGCGAGCCTTCGGTCGGGTCGCCTTGCACAAAAGTTTTTCCATTTTCAGTTTTGAGTTGTGAATCATTGCACAAAGCCCCGGCTTTAATTACTTCTTGCAGGTCAAATGATAAGACAACGTGTTCACGAGGAATTTTTAACAATGGTCCCTTCGTGTCGTATCCACTACCCTGTATTTCGTATTCGCCAGTATTTGTCCAGATACGCTTTACAGTCATTTCATTCTTAGTTAACGTTCCTGTCTTATCAGAGCAGATGACGCTGGTACTTCCCAGTGTTTCAACAGCTGGCAGCCTTTTAATAATCGCGCTGATAGCAGCCAATCTGCGAACCCCAATGGCCAAAGTTATCGTAACAATTGCTGGAAGCCCTTCAGGAATTGCTGCAACTGCAAGTGTCACGCTAGCCAGAATAGAATCGATAAGATTGAGGCCTCGAAGCCAGGCAATGGCTAGAAGCAAAACCGCTACTACCGAAATTGATAGTGTTAAAACCTTACCAATTTTTTCGAGTGACTTTGTCAACGGAGTTTCAATTTGTGAAGTTGATTTTAACATTCCAGCAATTTTGCCAAGCTCAGTTTGCATTCCAGTCGAAGTTACGATTCCGGTCCCTTGACCATAGGTAACCAATGTTCCACTGAAAGCCATATTTGTCTGATCACCAGTGACTGCTTCTTTTGTAACTGGCAAAATTGTTTTAGTTATGGGAACAGATTCCCCGGTTAGTGCCGCTTCTTCAATCTGCAAATTTTTAGTTAGTACTAGCCTTAGATCGGCTGGCACTTTATCTCCGCTTTGCAGATAGACTACATCCCCGGGAACCAATTCAGAAGCGCTGACTTCAATTCTTATAGCATTTCTAAGCACTTTAGTATTTTCCGGAATCATTGTAGAAAGAGCTTCGATGGCTTTGCCCGCTTTAAATTCTTGTATGAAGCCGATCAATGCATTGATAAGCACAACTCCTAAAACCACACCACCATCTATTATTTTACCTAATGTAAATGCTGCCGCAGACGAAAAAAGTAAAATGTAGATAAGTGGATTCTGAAACTGCCGAATGACAATTTTTAAAGTGTTACCATTGTCAGATTTAATAAGTTTGTTCTCGCCGTTTATTTTTCTTCTTTGAATGATATCAGTCTCAACAAGACCTGAATTTAAATCAACAGCAAGTTCCTTTGTAATTTCGGTAGCGGATAACGTATGGGCATCTTTCAACATGGTGTTATTCCTTTCTAAGAAAAAAATAGAGACTGCATCGTGTAAGAAGCAGCGCTTGAAGAAGTTACAAGCAGTTCCGTTGCCTTCATTAACATTGCATAAAGCAAAAATATAAGCTAGCCAATGTATGTATTTCCACGGTGCTAAAGATACACCTAAAGGTTCAAAAGATGGCTGACTACATAAAAAAGTTTGAACGGCTAGTTACCTCAGTTCTTATGGTTCTGATGGTGTTTGTAGTTTTATTAGCAGTTGCTGATCTTGCTTGGTTTCTTATCAAAGGTGCTATGACGCCACCGATTCTTCTTTTAGACCCAGAAGAACTTCTAGAAATTTTCTCTGTATTTTTATTGGTTTTGATCGGGATCGAGTTAGTCGAAACGCTTAAAGCGTACATGCAAAACAATGAGATCCGCGCTGAAGCCGTCATACTTGTCGGGATTATTGCACTGGCCCGTAAGATTATAACTCTTGATCTTAAAGAGGTTTCTGGCGAATCAATGTTAGGGGTTGCTGCCATAATTATAGCGCTTGCCGTAGCCTATTTCGTCATTCGAAAAACTCATATAAAAAATAATCTTAAACACTGACTTGGGTTAAGTCTCCAGCACTTTCAAAAAGTGTGAAGCTTTCAATTGTTGTCTCTGCGATATTCTTCAATGCCTCATGGGTTAAAAAAGCTTGATGCGAAGTAATTAAAACATTCGGAAAAGTTAACAACCGCGCAAGTAAGTCGTCATCAATTCCAAATTCTGATAAATCGCTAAAAAATACGCCCGCCTCTTCTTCATAAACATCAAGACAGGCTCCTGAAATCGAATGATTTTTAAGTGATTGTATAAGAGCCCGAGTGTTAATTAGTGCACCCCTACCGGTATTTATCAGAATAACGTTTTTCTTCATCATTTCAAATGACGCACTATCAATAATATATTTTGTGTCGGAATTAAGTGGAATATGAAGCGAAATAACATCGCTTTCCTTAACAATAGTTTTTAGATCAACGTATTCAACTTCATTATTTTTGCCCCACTGAGCGTCTGGAAACTTATCGAAAGCAAGCACTCTGCAGCCGAAGCCACGCATGATTTGGCAAAAAACTTTTCCAATTTTTCCGGTACCGATAACACCCACAGTTTTTCCATGAAGATCGAAACCGACCAGTCCGTCCAAAGAAAAATTCATTTCGCGAACTCGGTTATGCGCCCTATGGATTTTCCTATTAAGAGCTAGCAGAAGCCCCACCGCATGTTCAGCAACGGAGTGAGGAGAATACTCAGGAACTCGGACAACCGTTAACTTTAATTCGGAGGCACATTTAATATCGACATGGTTAAATCCTGCAGATCTCAATGCAACTAGTTTAATTCCTAGATCTTTTAGGATTCTTAGCGTCGGGGCATCGGCACGATCATTAGCGAAAAGGCAAACGGCATCGCAGCCTTTCGC
>JAYTMU010000187.1:0-8654 GCA_043728195.1 Bdellovibrionales bacterium | reverse complement strand
AAATATTTTAATCAATTAAAAGAAATTGCTGGTGAAAAACTTTTTCAGTTGGCAGAAGAATTGGTTGCTGCAGAGAAAGAAATTTTGGGAAATGCTGATCCGGTTTTAATTTTTGAAAAGATGTGGGTGCATTATGCTCGAGTGGGTTGATATTCATTGCCATTTAGACCGCTTAGAAGGCGGGCCTGAAGCCGCATTTAAATTGGCACAATCGGTCGGTGTTAAAAAACTGATTACTATTGGTACTGAACCAGATGATTTACCCATAGTTTTAGCGTTAGCAAAAAAGATGGCGCCCGATGTTTACTGCACCATTGGCATTCATCCGCACGAAGGTGTGAAATACACCGATGACGTAGGAAAGTTTTTGCGCGCCAATGCCAGTGATCCGTGTGTGGTTGCCATCGGCGAAATTGGTCTAGATTACTATTACGATCAATCACCGCGCGACGAACAAAAGCATGCGTTTCGTGAACAATTAAAAATTGCACACGAATTAAATTTACCAGTAGAAATTCACACCCGTGATGCCGAAGAAGATACCATTGCTATTATGAACGAATTTAAAGATAAAGTTGTTGGCGTCATTCATTGTTTCACGGGAACAAGTTGGCTTGCTAGCGA
The DNA here is from genome assembly GCA_043728195.1 of Bdellovibrionales bacterium. Lineage (GTDB taxonomy): Bacteria > Bdellovibrionota > Bdellovibrionia > Bdellovibrionales > Bdellovibrionaceae > Pseudobdellovibrio. The sequence continues at coordinate 8,030 of JAYTMU010000187.1, read as the reverse complement.
GGCTTTAAAACTAGGGTACAACATCTCGATTTCGGGTGTGGTTACTTTTAAAAATGCCCAAAGCTTGCGTGACACCGTCAAAGATATTGTGCCACTGGACAGATTACATGTGGAAACAGATGCTCCGTTTTTGGCTCCGGTACCGATGCGGGGTAAAGTGAATACATCTGCTTATGTGGTGCACACAGCGCAAGTGGTAGCTGATTTAAAAAATGTTACTTTGCAGCAGTTATCGGAACAGACAAAGAAAAACGCAAAGCAGATGTTTAAAAAATTGATCTGGGATTAAGCTTAAGTTTATGTTTTTTTAGAATTATAAAAAGGAGAGTTTTCATGGCTAAAGTAAAAGTAGGTATCAACGGGTTCGGACGCATTGGTCGGATTTTATTTCGCGCTGGTTTTGAAAAATTAGACATTGTTGGCATAAACTCGTTGGACAGTGCCGAAGGCATGGCGCATTTACTAAAATATGATTCAACTCATGGAATTTTCAAAGGCGAAGTTAGCTATGAAGACAACATGCTTATTGTTAATGGCAAACGCATTCCGGTGTCACAGTGCAAAGATCCAGGACAAATTCCTTGGAAAAGTTGGGGCGTAGATTACGTTATGGAATGCACTGGCGTTTTAAAAGGTAAAGAAGACTATCAAAAGCATATCACGGCAGGTGCGAAAAAAGTTATGGTATCATCCCCGGCAGATGGTGTGGATATGACTGTGGTTTACGGTCTGAACCACACAGAATATAACTCTGCAAAACACACCTTTATTTCAAACGCATCGTGCACCACAAATTGTCTGGCGCCACTTGCAAAAGTTTTGCATGAAACTTTTGGCATTGAGAATGGCACAATGATGACTGTGCATTCGTATACCGGCGATCAGCGTATTTTAGATTCGTCACACAAAGATTTGCGTCGTGCGCGTAGCGCAGCCGTGTCGTTGATTCCTACAACAACTGGTGCAGCAAAAGCCGTTGGTTTGGTGTTGCCAGAATTAAAAGGCAAGATTGATGGATTATCAATTCGGGTACCTACTCCGAATGTTAGCTTAGTTGATTTTACTTTTAATTCGAAAAAAGATATGACTGCTGCTTCTATTAACGATGCTTTGAGACAGGCAGCAAATGGTCCGCTGAAAGGGATTCTTTCGGTGGAAGAGCAAGAGCTTGTCAGTGTCGATTTTAATGGAAATCCGCATTCATCAATTGTTGATGCGAAAACCACAATGGTCGTAGGACCGCGTATGGCCAAAGTTTTATCTTGGTATGATAATGAATATGGTTTTTCATGTCGCATGGTCGATATGGCTTTGTATATGGCATCACACTAGAATATTTGAATTCGGTTTTACTTTAAAATAATGCAATGGGGTTTTCATATGTCGTCAGGTTTAAAAGGAATAAAAACAGTTCGCGATTTTGAAATGGCTGGTAAGACTGTGTTTTTGCGATTGGATTTAAATGTCCCTATCAAAGATGGCAAGATCACAGATGAAACCCGCATCACGGCTAGTTTACCAACGATCAACTACTGTTTAGAAAAAGGCGCAAAACTTATTATTTCGTCACACTTGGGTCGTCCTAAATCTGCGGATGACAAACAGTTTTCTTTAGAACCGATAGCAACACGCCTGTCAGAAATTTTAAATAAAGAAGTGGTATTGATGGCCGAGCCTAGCTCGGAAGGCGTGAAGCACATTTTATACGGCAATATGAAGAACGAAATAATTTGTTTAGAAAATTTGCGTTTTGATGCCGGTGAAACGGAAAACAAGTTAGAACTTGCCCAGTACTGGGCTTCGTATTCTGATATTTATATAAACGATGCGTTTGGTGCTAGCCACCGCGCCCATGCAAGCATTCACGCTTTACCTGAAATAATGGCTAAAAAAGGTGTTGGGCTATTAATCGAAAAAGAAATAAAAATGATGGATAGCCTGATGGATGGGCCAAAAAAACCATACATCGCCATTTTAGGCGGCGCAAAAATTTCTGACAAAATTCCTGTCATTGAAAAATTAATTGATGTGGTCGATGGTTTTGTTATTGGCGGCGCTATGGCTTACACCTTTTTAAAAGCGCAAAACATTTCTGTCGGAAAATCGTTGGTTGAAGCCGACAAAGTTAAATACTGTAAAGAGATGATTCAGCGAATTGAAGCCCGTGGTAAAACATTATTGCTTCCGGTCGATCATGTGGTTAGCACTGAATTTGGTAACACCGCGAATAAGCGAGTTACTTTGGATGCATCCATAAAAGAAAATGAAATGGGTTTAGATATCGGCCCCAAAACGATTAAAAACTTCACCACGCTTTTAGAAAATGCAGCAACTATTTTTTGGAATGGCCCCATGGGTGTATTTGAAAATGCGGCGTTTTCTGAGGGAACTTTCGCAGTTGCTAAGACCTTAGCAAATTCAAAAGGTGTCAAAATCGTAGGCGGCGGAGATTCTGCCGCAGCGGCCGAAGCTTCTGGTTTTGCAGGCCAAATGACGCATATTTCGACGGGTGGGGGCGCAAGCCTTGAATACTTGCAAGGTGAAAAATTACCGGGCCTTGAAATATTACGGCCGCGAAAACAAAGCGAAGTGATGCCATGAAGAAAATATTTGCTGCAAATTGGAAATTAAATAAATCCCCACTTGAATCGGTAAAATTTATTCAAGATTTTATGAAATTAGCCGCTAACAGCGTTTTTAGCCAAAGCGAAGTTTTACTTTTTCCATCTGCGTTTTCACTGGATGCCGTTTCAAAAGCTTGCGTTGGAACAAAAATTCAGTTTGGGCCGCAAAATATTTTTTCTGAAAAATCTGGCGCATACACCGGTGAAAACTCGGCCGATGTGGCGCTATCTTTGGGTGCGCAATATTCGCTTGTAGGCCACAGTGAACGCCGCCAGCTTTTTGGCGAATTAGATGCGTTGATTAATGCGAAACTAAAGTTGTTACAAAATTTTAAAATGACACCCATTCTGTGCATCGGCGAAACGCTTGAACAGCGTGAAGCTGGCCTTACTGAAAAAGTTTGCTTTGCTCAGCTAGAAAAAAGTTTAACAGGGTTAAATACAAGTTTACATCTTATAGTAGCCTACGAACCTATTTGGGCTATTGGCACAGGCAAGGTAGCAACAGCTGCTCAAGTCGCAGAAATTCACGCCAAGCTATTTCAAAAAATTAGTGGTTTGGGTTTTGAGAAATTTCAATTGTTATATGGTGGAAGTGTGAAACCAGATAATGCTAAAGAGCTTTTGCAGGTTCCACATGTGCATGGCTTTTTAATTGGTGGAGCGTCGCTTGATCCGGATAGTTTTTATAAAATTTGTAACGCTTAATATACATTGTGCTTAGGGCATTTTAAAAAAATGACCTTGTGATAATAGGTTCAAAAACATTTCAGCTGGATAAACCTCAATATTCTTAAATTGAAGTTTTTTATCTCCACGATAAACTCCGACAAGTCGTTTTATTTTACCTTTTGATTTAATCTGTAAATCAAAAATCGGCTTGTTCCATCTGGCATCCCAGGTTTTTGCAGATTTAATTTCAATTGCCGTGTACGTAGCGGTATTTGAAATTGTCTTTTTTCGACATTCAATTAAAAGATCAATTTCATAGCCCCCGCTGAATTTATAGTAGAATAAGGGTTTATGTAATTTTAAATAACTGTTGTAAGCGCGTACTTCGCCAACAATTAAGGCTTCAAATGAATGACCTAACTGTGATGGATCTAATTCATCAGTTAACAGGCCGGCACACGCGCGTGCAACGCCCACATCAAATAAATAGAACTTCGGATGGGTTTGTTCTTTTTTATTCCACCCGGGCCTTAATGATTCAAGTCGGTATCCAATCAAAGTTTCTTCGATCACCGCAAAGTATTTGTCAACTGTGGTTCGTCCGACATGACTTTCCCGGGCGATATTTTCTGTATTTAAAACCTGGCCATTGTAAGTACCCAGAACCTGCAGCACTCGTAAAAAAGGTTCCAGTTTTCTAATGAGTCCTTCTTCAATAAGTTCTTCCCGCAAATAAGTTTCAACATATGAATATAAAAAATCTATTTTTGAATCAGGTTCAGTCACCACCTGTGGCAGGGAACCCCAATGAATAGCTTGGTTTAATTTGTAAATTGAGCCGTATTCAGAATATGTAAACGGAAAAAGCTGCAGCGATAGGGCGCGCCCTGCCAGCAGATTTGCACCACCCCTTTTTAATTTTCGAGCACTAGATCCGCTAAGTGCAAAGTTAAATTTTTTACTTTCATACAGCGAATGAACTTCGTCCATTAGGGCTGGAATTTTTTGAATTTCGTCGATGTAAATCCAAGAGCCAGCTTTAAGTTGACTGGTCCAATCTTCAAGCAGCGAGGGATTAGCGCTTAATGGTAAAAAATATTTTGATTTCAGCAAGTCGATTTCTAAATCAAATTTAATCTGCTGCCGAATCAACGTGCTTTTACCCACCCCACGGGGGCCAAGTAGCAAGAAAGACCTTCGAGAAAGTGAAAAAAACCGCTTAATTACAGACACTTGGATACTATTACATGCATAGTGTATATAATCAAGCATATTCTCCACTTTGGTAGAGAATATGCATTAAAGAACACATGACCTTTGCCGAAGAGCTAGCAAACATTATTAAAACCAAACGGAAAGAACTAGACTTCACCCACGAAAAATTCAGCATGTGCTAAAAAGATTAGGTCTAACTTTACAAATCAACATAAGAAATACAAATTGAAAATATGAAGTCATTAAATATTTTTTAAAAGAAGGTGAGAACTTTTTTGGAAACCTTTTGCCGGAAGGCAGCGTTCGTGATTCTTTGTGCCAGAAATTAGGTATTTCTATCCCCCTTCAAGTGATGAACCTAGAACCCATATTATTAAGTTTGCTCAAACTCGATTTAGCTACGTACCTGAAAATGAATTTATTTGTTCGCTGTTATTAAAGTCATGTGGATTGCCTGTGCCGAATTCACAGCTAATTAAAATCAACTCGCAATATCATTACGTTATAGAACGTTACGACCCAGACCCAGAATTAAAGTTAAGATTTTATCAAGAGGATTTCTGCCAAGCACTTGGAGTTTCAAGAAAAAATAAGTATGAAAGGGACAGTGGGCTTAAATTTAAAAATATATTTAACAAATTAAAACTTATTTTAGATTCAAAAAATGCCAGCATTCATTTAGATTAACTTATTCATTGGCAAATTTTAAATGTTTTATAAGGAAACTGTGACGGTCACCTAAAAAACGTGTCGCTTCTTAGGGGCCAGGATAAGGCCTGGGGGTTGACTCCGTTTTATGATGTGGTGATGACGCTAATATACCCTAAGGTGTCTAAAAGACTGGCGCTTTCCATTGGTGATCAACAAGAAATTAGAAATCTACGCAAAAGAGCTATTGCAAGTGCCGCACGTGCACGGCTTTTTAATAGGTGGTGCGTCGCTTGATCCGGATAGTTTTTATAAAATTTGTAATTCTTAAGTTTTTTTAGTTTAGCGTCCTGGGCCTGCGGTTTTTACATTTGGACTGTAGGTAGTATTATCTGTTTCAAGTGTGAATTTATACTGCATGTAGCGGTTGATTTTTGTGATAGATGTAAAAACACTCCATAACATACTAGGCGCCCCAGTTAGGACATTTCCCAAACCTGTTAGCGGTACTGAGTTGTTGTTTAACTCTGTAAACCATGTTGTAGCAGTGCCGTCAGGCCCCTTGCCGCGGAAGGCACGATGAAAACCCTCTTTATTTTGATTTGAGGGTTTTCTCGATTTTATCAAGGCGAGCTTTTTCTAGTTTTAATTTCCACCGCAAGTGTAGTTAAATTTCACACTAGCAGTACCTGTACCCAGGGTTACAGTGAAGGCCGAGTTGCTTTGCGCTGAAATATAGTATGTGCCCGTGTAGTTGCTAGCAGGAGTAACAGTACAGAACGCATTGGTCGGGAAGGCATTGGCAAAAGTAACTGTGCAGGCCGCAGTGGCTCCTGTTCCTAGAGTAAACTGGCCGCTATTGTTGTTACTGCCTGTCGTTGCTGCTGGCGGTGAGGTTCCGCAGACGCTAATCGTTGGTACCGCACTCGAATTAAGGATGGCTTGTGTTGTGCGGATGCTTCCTGTTACATCAAGCTTGTAAGATGGCCCTGGGTTACCAATACCTACGTTGCCAGCGAAATAATTGTTATTGGCGCTAACTTGATAAATTCCGTAACGATTTGTAGCCGTTCCGCCGGTAGCGTCTCCAGCAATATAAATATCATACATATTTGAAATCGTACCGGTTCTAATCTCTGGAATAATGTGAATACCGATTGCGGAAGTAGTCTGAGGTGACACAGCTGCAGCATTACCATGGCCATAAATTAATTGAAGCCCAGCGATCGTGGACTGCGTTCCATTTCCGTCGCCTGCTATTGTGTTTCGCATGGCTCGGCCAAAGTAGGCTGCAGCAGATCCTGACTGAGTTACACCTGTTGTAACCAACGGATAAGTTTCAGCCGCGCTTGAATAATACGCAAATGATGAGTTGACTGTAAAAGTAGGCCGAGTCGATGCGTAAATTGCGTTAGCAGATGTCGTGGGGTTGGTTTGAATATTCCAAAATGTACCGGCGTTTCCAGTGAACCCAGCATCCCAGTTCATAATTTCTAGCTTTGAATTGGGAGAGGGAGTCCCAATACCGACGTTGCCGGTTGTGGGTGCTAGGCTGATATTTCCTTTGGTGGCATTTGAAGTTGAATCTATGGTTAAATTTCCGGAAGCAGCGCTGCTTCCGTAAATAATTGGTGAAATCACGCTGGTTGCGGCTTGAATACTTGCGCTTGAAAATATGTTACTGGTTACATTTAGGGCGCCAGCAACGCCGACACCGCCAGATACGACCAAGGCGCCCGTGCTGGCATTTGTTGAAGCTGTTGTAGCGGTAATAAGTACGGACCCCGCAGGTGCAGAATTTAGCGATATATTTCCACTCCAGTTATTAATAGTGCTTACACCGTCAAGTGTGCCAGTTATGCCGCCAGAGGCAATTGTTCGTCTAGCTCCGCCAGAGGTTACGAAGTAATTAGTACCGTCATATTCCATGGCACCATTTTCAGGTGTTGTTTGTAAAACGCCTGATGTGAATTTAAGTGGTGCTGTGTTGGCCGCGGCTGTACCTGCTTTTAGGTGTAACACGGCGGTCGGCGAGCTCATGCCTATTCCCACGTTGCCTGAATTGAAGTAGGTCGCCCCGCCCGAAGCTCCGGTAGATAAACTAATAGTGCCGCCTCCGCCCGTCCACGTAGAATAGATTTCAGTTCCATTGCTTCCTGTGGTCATTATTTGGCCTGCTCCTGCACTTGCAGTAGTTATCGCTCCAGAACCAGTAATAAAGGTGGCTAGCCTTGCTCCCGGCGTTACAGTACCAATCCCCACGTTACCACCCATAACAGTTGCGGCATACCCCGCACCAGCTTGAGTTAGCGCTAAGGCAGTTGATGCTGAGTTCGTGTTATTAACTAATGCACCCGTCATTGTGCCGCCAGCTAGTGGTAATTTTGTAGCATCGCCCGGCGAATTAATCCAGGTCGGCGCCCCTGCAGCGTTTGAACTTAGTACTTGTCCAGAGGTTCCAGCACCAACGTTCATTAATTTAGTACCATCGGTGTAGATTACTCCGCCAGCAGTCACCGGCAGTGTGGTGTTATTCGTTCCACCATTTGCAATCGGTAAAGTTCCAGATACATCCGCAGCTAAACTAATTGCCGGAGTTGAATATGTACCAGCCGCAGTTCTTTTAACAAAACCAAGAGTTGCTAATGCATTTACACCAGTAAGTTCTGTACCAAGTCCAATGGTTCCAGAAGTGGTAATGGCTCCGCCGGTTAAGCCAGTGCCTGCAGTGATACTTGTTACAGTTCCAGCGTTACCGGCAACCCAAGTTGCATTGGTGCCATCAGTTTGTAAGTATTTATTTGCGTTGGTAGCTTGCGTTGGTAGAAGATTATTTAATGCAGCAGCAGCCGTAGCTGCGCCCGTTCCACC
>JAYTMU010000186.1:0-17337 GCA_043728195.1 Bdellovibrionales bacterium | reverse complement strand
TCGAAGTCGTTCAATTTCTGACGTGAAACTTTCAATTTCTTCGCCATCTTAGCTTGGGAGATTTCTTGAGCAAAACGATGTGATTCAAGAAGGCGACCGAACGTCAAAAGTCCAAACTCTTTTTCAAGCTCATTAGATCCATACTTAATTTTTTTACTTCTTACGGTATTCATGTGGTGTTACCTCCTCAACCTTTACAATATTTAATGCGCCAGTTTTAGAAAGGGTATAAATGGTTCGCCACTTTATACCAAGTCTTACAGATCGCTGCCCTTGTCGTAAACCCATTAAAGGTTCGTCATGATATCCCTTAACTTTACGGGCCTCATTAAGACCAAACTCTTCAATAGTTAGAATCCATCTCATTAATCGGAAAACGATATCTTGCGGAACCTTTTTTAGCTGCTTTTCAACTTTTGAAAGATTAACTTGATCTATTTCTAACTGCCCTTATACTTGTACCCTAATTATGGGTACAAGTCAACATCGTTCAATTTTACCTATTAACCCCAGCACAAAGCTTTCCAACCCCTCTAGAAACATGGCTCTTTCCCAGCGAACACACGAGTTGTACAATCCGACTATCGCTTCGGTTATGTTGCCTGTTGGCAACAAAATAAATTTTGATGTGTCATAGAATGTGCATTGCATGCTGCTTATGAAAAGAAAAAATAGAAACCAGAATTCGCAACTTCAAAAAAAAATTAATTCCTTGTATTCAGAAGTGGATCCCTTTGAAGACCCGATAATTTCAAAATTTAGCGAATACCGCGTTGACATGTTTCAAGTGACCAAAATTTTGAATTCGTCTTCAATTGAACTCATGCATCTTTTTAATGATGTTGAGTACAGTCCGGTTGTTGCAGACAAAGACCTAATTTCTCTTCTACATAAAGGTGCAGTTTTTTTAATGGGACTTGGTCGAAATCATGATCATTACAAAATTGTGTATATGAGCCCACCCTATTCCTAATTACCCGAAAAAAATCTATCTACGGCAGCTCAATAGCTTGATTGTCAGAAAAAAGTTCGAGCCACTCGGGGTCGCACTGGCGCGCACGCTTCAGACTATCAGTTGCAAGCGTGTTCTGATTCATTACCTTTAGGGTTTGCCTTTATTCCCGTTCGAAAGTGAACAAATGCATTTCGAATTGCACCCTGAGCAAGTTCACAACAACCCAGCTTGTAGGATTTTTTTTCGGTCGCAATGTATAAGTCACCATGCAAGCCGCCTTCTGCTGTAACTTCGCTTAACGACTGACGCACAACTGTGTAGTGCTGACTTGCTTGAAAATATTTTCCGTGTTGATAAAGAATTTCTGCTGCAACGTAATGTGCAAGGGATTGCTTAGGTGCCAACAGCAAACTTAAGTTGATTGCAGTCATGGCCTTGTCGAGATATCCAAGCTCGGCTAATGCCATAGCGCTCATGCTGTAGGCCGAAGCCTTTAGAAAAACTGGGGCCGTAGGCGACTGCTCGACGGATTTGAAATCGCAAAGTGCGCTTCTTTGATCTTTCAGATACAGCAAAGTTTTAGCGCGGTAGTAAGCGAACCATGCATCGTCAGGAGTTTTTGTTAGCTCTAAATTCAAAAGCTTTAAATATCGATGCTGCTTTTGCGTAAGGACTTCTTGGGAAAGAGCGCTAACCAAATGAGTCAGTTTAATCTGCGTCGCTAACCCAAGCTGAAAACCTGCCGCAAGAATTGAATCACCTGGACGCTCCTGCACGGCACCTTGGTACCGAATCTTAGGATGCCTTCGAAAAAGCCGTACAATACCAACAGGATTAACCTCAGATTTACCAGACGTTGGATCTTTCACGATATCATGGCGCTCGATAACATAACCGCCAACTTCCGCTGAAGCGTGGGTCAGCATTTCGCGCAAATTACCAAGGGGGGCTAAGCCTTTCGTCAGCATCAATACACAGAATCCACTTTCCGTTTGCGGCAGTGATTCCAGTATTTCGGGCCAGCGAAAAATCGTTTTGCCATTCATGATGAATGACACGACAACCAAATGCACAAGCAATTTCAACCGTGCGATCTGTAGAACCAGTATCGACAAGGATGATTTCGTCAGCAATTTCACGAATCGATTGAAGGCAATCGCTTAAGAATTTTTCTTCATTTTTAGTAATAAGACAAACAGAAATCAACATGCGATCAAGAATGAAAAAACGATGACAGTCTTTGCATTTTTACAACGACGCCATTTTCCACCTGAGTCGGAGCTATAAGCTCAAGCTGCTTGCCATTAAGAATTTGAATAAACTGCTCTTCGGATTCACGACTTTGCGGGCCTTTAGCAAAGCGAATGACAATTTTACTGCCGCGCTTTAATTTCCATTGGCCATCTTGTGGTGGAAGGCCATTCACAAAAGTGTGCACAAAACGCCCGTTCTTTTCGAAATGCCAAGCTTCGCCCTTGCGTTCGCCGGCAAGGTCTTCACATTGCTCGGTGACTTGCGAAAGATTTCAACTGCCAAGTATCAGCTTTTCTGCGTCTTCAGCACTAGCCGGAGAGCGACTATTACGTTTCGAAGATACAGAAGTTTTAGCCGCGGCCGACTTAGTCGCCTGTGCATAAGATAAACTTTCTTTTGCGTGCGCAAAAGTGGCCACGCTTCCGCTAGCAGCTATTGCAGCACTTAAACAAATCCATGACGAGTAAGTAATTTTCATTTTGGTATCTCCTGGTTTAATTGTAACAAGCACCCTTAATACTGTAAAGAGTGCTTGGACCAGTACTTTCGTCGCGGCCACAAACAATTCTGAATACTGAATACTTAACCCAAACGAAATGATTTTCGCTGTTGCAGTAACGGCACAGCCACAACGAAAAACCCAGCCAGGTAAACATAACCTAAAGCTTTCATTGCACTAGCCGATCCTTCAGTATCAAGAAGGTGGCCAAGCACGGGTCCAAAAATAATAAATAGGGCGCGCATTCCTAAACTTCCGATCGAGTTCGCTGTTGCGCGAATATCGGCAGATACTCTGGTATTGATGGCATCTTGAAAGATAACTTGGTTCAATCCCCGACAAATCGGAAACGTTAAAGTAAAAGCCAGGCCCCACAGACCGCCCACGTAACCCATTCCTAAATATCCTATGATGGGTAGAATCGCAATTGCTAGAACCGCATTTGTTGAACCGATCTTTTCTTCAATCCAGTGCGCGTATCGACTAACGATAGCAACCATAAAACTGTTCGCCGCCCAAAGATAGCCGAAGAACGCGATCATTATCCCCCGATCTTTCCAGTACGGTTGCAACGACCAAACAGCACAGTAAGTGGCAAATCCGTAAAAAATAAAATTACCGATGGCGTACGTCAAAAGTTTAGAATGACCAAACAAGGCTTTCCCAATCGCACGGAAATTTTCAATATGGCCGCCACGATTAAGTTGTTGCCCAGAAGGCTCGTAAATGATTGATGCGATAAATATTGGTATAAGTGCCGTGGCGCCATTTACATAGGCTGGAACAAAAAGGCTAATCGTCGCCAATGCTCCTCCTCGAAGTGAGGCCACACCTTCGCCGACTGTTAAACACGTTAATCTACGGCCAAGAAGCCCTGCTTTTCGCCCCTTCAATTCGAGCTTTTCTAAAGTGTTATAAAGAAGTGCGATATCGCAACCTGATTGAAGGCTTAGGCCTAAGCCCAAAACTGCTTCGTAAATTGCAAAATGTGTGAAAGTACTTCCCATCCATAAGATTTGCCATCCCAACGCTGAAACCACGGCACCTGCGACCAAAGATTTCTTGCGACCTAAAATATCAGCCAGATATCCAGCCGGAACATCAAAAATGATAAGTGAAACACCGAATATTCCTTGTAGCAAAAAAATGTCTTTAAGTGTCAGTCCCTGATTTTGCCAAAAAGGAACTAGGATCGGAATAACGACCAAAAAACTTTGAAAAAAAGAGTAGAAGGAAAGCTTTAAAATATTTTTTTCTAACTTTTGTTTTTCAACCAAATCCATTTTTAAAGCATAAGCAATAAAAGCTTAGAATGAAATTTAGAAATTTTTGGGGAGCCCATAAGGAAAACTCTAGATCCAAACTGGAACTAGTCGTTTATACTTGATTGGTTTATATTTCTGAGTCCTACTAGCCTGAAGGTAGGAGTCAACGGTTGATGAAGGTTTTAATTTTAACTGGCGGAGTAATTACCCCTAAAGAAAAATCAGTTTCCAATTTTTTTCGTAAGCAAATTTCTCAGTGGAAAGCCTCTGAGCAACCCTGGCTTGAGCTAAAGATTAAGTCAGTTATTGCTGAACCTTTATTGTACATCAATCTTTTTAAAAAACGCGTTTTGAAAAAAACGAAGAATTTAGCGCTAAAAATGTTCCTAGAACACAATGAAAATTTTGAAATTCCAGAACTGACTGAAGTTACCCTGACTTCTTTACTTCGTAAGGAAGGTATAGATTACGATTTAGCAACTTATGACGATGTTTTTCAAAACTCGGCAAAACTTCAAAAAAGCTTGGCTGATTGCAGTGTTATCTTTGCATCGAGCACCTTTCTTCGGGATCTAAGTGAACTTGAGCCGATACTAGAATTACTAAAACGCCCTCATAACAAAATAATTTTAGGCGGTGCTTTAGCCGGAGCTTTGCCAAAAACGTGGCAAGGGCATCCATTTATAGATGTGGTAGCAGTTGGCTACGGCGAATTCCTAGTGCATCCACTTTCCGAATGGATAAAAAGTGGTTACCAAAAACTAACTGCGCCGCCGACAGGCCGAATTGAGCGCAAGCTTCACAGTGTTTTCATGTACAGCGGGGTGCCGCAAACAAACTCGCTTGATTTTATTGAACGTCCAGATTGGAAAGCTGCTCAGGTTGATCACCGTACCAATTTCAATATGATTTATTACGAGAGCGTCAGAGGCTGTCCCTACCGCTGTGCCTTTTGTAATTATCCTTACTTGTTTGATGATAAAAAGTTTCGAATGAAATCAGCGCAAAAAATGGCTGACGACTGGCAGGCTTATGTCAGCGAGCTAAATATTGAATACATCACCTGTCTTGATTCACTATTCACAATGCCAAAAGCAAGATTGATCGAATTTTGTCGCGAACTTATCAAACGCCAGGTAAAGGTAAAGTGGATTTGTTATGCGCGCGCCGATGACCTGTGTGATGAAGAAGCCGTTGAACTTTTAGTTGCTGCTGGTTGTACCCAAGTACAAATTGGAATTGAATCTGGTGACCTGGGGCAGCTGCAGCGTATGAACAAAAGAACAACCCCTGAAATCAATAGTCGAGCACTTATTAATTGCAGAAAATTTGGTTTAACGACCGTTGCGACACTTATCGTTGGTTACCCGGGTGAAACTGCAGCAACCATTGAAACGACGTTTGATTTTTTAAAATCCTCGCCACCTGATTTCTTTTTTATTGCCACATTTAGTACGCGCGTTCAAGGCGTGCCAGTTTTATCTGAGTCAAGTCGGAAACAATTTAGCTTAGTCACAGCAAACAACCTCTATACTATTTCACCCTACTGGGCGCACTCGACAATGAACTGCTATGAAGCCTCTAGCTGGTCACATTACTTACACGAAAAGTTGATTAAAGAGTCTGTAAGTTTAGATGCTGCTGCATTTTACAAATCAATATTAGTTTTTGAACCTGCGCTTAGGGCTGAACTGCTTAATCTGCAAGTTAAGGCTCACGCAAGCTCGTGGTGGATCCGTAACCTGTTCACTTACTTTAACTACGCTGTTAATTTCTTTTTTAAGAAAGATTTAAATCGTGCACTGCCCGCACAGGTTGTCTCGACGTAAACGAAACGCAAATATCTTAGTACTTAAATGTTGGAAAGTATTTTAGTGTTAGATTTGTGGCAGCTGCTTCGCCAGTTCCGTAGGAATCCGCAGTGCCATTCGATGCAGTCGTTGAAAATTTTAGTCGTTTTCGTCGCCATAACATAAGCTCGATCGCAAAATTGTCGTTGATATAATAACCCAGTCCTATATGCGTGTTGTTTCCACCCTGCATTGAAGTCGAGCCAGAAAAGTTCCGAGAGGGCGAAAAGCTTATGACCGAATAATTAATTCCAGCCATAACAAAGAAGCGTTCGAACCTGCCGGCCAAACTTCCTTCTAAAGTATAAGTAGAAAGCTTTGATCTTTCAAAAACTGAGGTGCTGTTAGAAATTCCGTTTATAGTCGTTGATCTGTTTTTATGTTCAAAATCAATTACGACCCCGGTCTGAAGGCCGTAAGGGCTATTTTTTGACATAATTCGAAGATCTAATTCAAGAAGTGGTGCACCTTCAAATTCACTCGTAGTATTTGATTCGCCAGCGATACCAGAAAGTCGCCCGCCATTAAAACCTGTATAAAGTCGGCTGGAGTAACCCACTCCGATACCCACGAATTGTCGATCGGATATTGATGACGATTTCGCCTTCCCGGCACCCCTGGTTTATGCAGTTGCGCAACAGGTAAATAAAAAAAACAAAAAATGTATAAAGTAAATCACTTGTTTAGTTAGCCTTAACCGTTTTGATTAATCAATCTATTACTACTCGGCATTGGCAGAAGCGCGCGCACAGATAGCTGCCGTTATCGAACTCATTTTTGCTGATTAATTCCGAAGTTCAGTGGATAGGGTTTCTGACTGCCGTACAGCAGTCACAACTCCACTTATGAATGTAATAATGGCGACAAACCAAATTGCAGAATCTAACCCAAAAGAATCGGCAATAATCCCAGACACCAACGCACCGACAGCGTAACCTGAATCACGCCACAATCGATAAACTCCTATAGAGGAAGCCCGCCAGCTAGGATGTGCAACATCACCAATTGTCGCCAGCAAAGTCGGATACACCATCGCCGTTCCAACTCCCAACAAAAGTCCACCAGAAACAAAACCGAAAATATGCTGATTAAGAACTGTGACGGCAATTCCAATCGCTTGAATCCACATACCCCAGACAACTAACCATTTCCTTCCAACTTTATCTGACAAATACCCAGTAAAAAGCTGAAGAACACCCCAAGAGGCAGGGTACACAGCTGCCAACCATCCAATGTCCTTCAGACCTAGCCCTGCAGAAGCAAACAGAATTGGGAATAAACCCCAGGCCATACCGTCGTTCAAGTTATTGACAAAACCAGCCTGCGTAACTGCCGAGAGATTCTTATCAGTGAATGACGTTCGCAGAAATACTTCTTTTTGCCGCAGGCCCTGCGGTGCAGAGTTGCTTTCTACCTCCGCCAGCATATGATCGCGTGTGTCGCTGACCAAGAACAAACTGATTAGCAACCCGAAAACGACGTATGCAATTCCCAAATAAAATGGCTCTGGGCGAATTCCATATCGACTTGCAATAAGGCCTGTAACAAGTGCGGACCCAGCAACAGCAATGTAGCCTGCGAATTCATTAAGTCCCATAGCAAGACCACGTTGCTTGGAACCTACAAGGTCAATTTTCATTATGACGGTGGTGGACCAAGTCAGCCCTTGGCTTAATCCCAAAAAAATATTCGCAACTAAAATCCAGTTCCAGGTGGGTGCCCACATAAGAAGAAATGGAACAGGAATCGCGAAGAGCCATCCAGCAATCAAAACATGCTTGCGTCCGTACTTATCTGATAGACGGCCCGCGAAGTAATTCATGCTTGCTTTCGTAAATCCAAAAACCACAATGAATGATAAAATCGCTGACTTTGCCGCCAGTGAAAATTCTTTTTCTGCCAACAGGGGGAGAATAGATCTTTCTAAACCTATCATGGCTCCGACGAACGCATTCACAATCACTAAAAGAAAAAACTGATATGCATTTTCACGAAGCCCGAGCTTTGGACCAATTGCAGACCCCGCTGCTGAAACCTTCATCTAGGCACCTCTTGTGCGAATCACAGGTAAGCCATACGATTCCCATTCAGGCACACCATCCGTAAGCCGATATGCTTTAAAACCTTTCTTTCTCAAAATTTCAACGGCTTCTTTCGCAAAGAAACAATAAGAACCCCTGCAATAGGCGACGATTTCCTTGGTCTTTGGAATCGTCTTCAGCTTTTGCAACAATTCACTTATTGGAACTGATCGCGCAAACGGTAGATGAGCACTTTGATACTCATCCGTGGGGCGCACATCCAGTAAAATCACATCACCGCGCTTTGCCCTTGAAATAAGTTGTTTTCGATTCACCGATTGCAGCTGATCTGATACGAAAAAAGTTTCTGCTGCGATTTTTTGAAGTTCTACGAACTGTTGTTCACTGTGTTTTCTTAAGTAGAGCAACAAATCGGAAGCTTGCTGGTTAGCCAAACGATAAAATACGTATTTTCCCACTTTTCGAAACTCTACCAAAAGGGCTGATTTAAGCTCTTTCAGTTGGGCACTCGCATTTTTGACTCCGAGGTCAGCCTGATCTGCAATTGTATCGACAGTCTTTTCGCCCTGACTTAGCAAATCCATTATCTCAATTCGCTTCGGGTGACTCATGGCTTTGGTTGCTCTGGCTAGCTGCTCGTATATCGCGGTCTTGACTTCTTTTTTCATAACTATCATTCTAATATTCTTTAGTATGTTAGTCAATTAGTGTCCCGATGGGCCTACGGCGGGACATTGAATCTCAAGCTAGTCCTACTTCTGATTAAACCAATCCAACACCAGGGCTGTCTCATTGACAACGCGCTGGGAAAACCGAGCTGCCTTGTCTTGGTAGCCGAACGCTCTTAAATGTTGCGTGGGCGAATTTTTAATAGTTGAATTTGAAAGGTTCTGTGAGCTAGTAAACGCCTGGTTGGATTTTATAGATTTCCAGTCCCAAGAATTAAAATTTCGCTCCTGCCAAGAAAGTATGTTTGTAGCAAGATGACACGATACACAGTCAGTTGTTCCAGGATTATGAATTCGCGGATTTTCAATTTTTAAAAGATCCTCAGTCCAAACTTTAAAATCTTTTTCAGGGAATTTGATTTTTGCGTTCTTCGAGTTATCCATAAACCACAACCCTAAATTAGAAAAGTTAATTGGCATAATTGAACCCACAAAATCAAAACTGTCATTAAGGGCCGCCATAATGGTTTGTCCAGCTCCAAAAACTTTAGGAATAGCCAGCGGCTGAACTGAATTTTCTGTGACATTAAAACCCATGAAAGTCCATTGATCGCCGCCACCTTCTAAAGTCATAACGGTAATACGCGAAATATTCTTTTCACCACAATATTTCATAACTAGCTCTTTTAATTGAAGCCACATTTTGCCGTTCAGAGTTTCTTTTTCAATAACTGGATGTATACTGAGCTCAGTTTGCACGGGACGATTTGTTTGCCTAAGCAGGCTTTCGTATTGCACTAAAAATTCTGACCATTGGTCTGCAGTAAGTTCGTAGAATGTATGAACGGCAGCATCTACAGTTAATATCTGACCATTGTTGATCGCGATAGGTTGCCAGATTAAACGAATTTGTTGCGCGCAGGTTTTCGGAGCGACTCCCTCTTGAAAGCAAGGATCGAGGCGTATTCCAATCACCTTTAATTGGTTGCCAAATACATCCTCATTTAGTTTTCGACTGACTAAGATGGGAAGCTTTTGAATAATTCTGGGCGCGATTAAAGCACCAAGTTCATTCTGGTTTTGTGGAGTTAGAAGTTGATCAATTTCTTTGTCAGTTTTTGGTAATGGCAAAAGGATCGAGACATCCCACATCTGCCAATTCAATTTCTTAAAGTTTTCATCAGCACGCACACTTTGCGATACCAAGATGATCAAGCTGATTGTAAATTGAAACCCAACAGTCAAAAGATTACTAAATGTTTTTCTTTTCATATCCTGTCGTTATAACAAATTGCGGCTTATTTGTACTAAATTAAATCTTTAACAGCCGTATAGAAGTTTTGGTCTGCAGCTTAAGCCTATTAATTTATAATAATTGCTAGACTGACAAATATTTTGACAGTTTGAAACTAGACAGTTTGAAAATAAACAGTTTGAAAATAAACTGTGTCTTGCTTTCCGGCTACATAAGGATTTCATTAAATAAATTCAGCTACGACTAAAGAAATATCGTCAAGCAATGGCGCTTCTTTACGGAAGTCTTCATTTTTTTTACGAATAAGATCTCGAAAAAATATGGCATCAGCATCTGCCGATGCTGATTTTATAACTCGCAAGAGTCTTGATTCGGAAAATTCTTTACTTTCGGGTGAGCACGCTTCAGTTAAACCATCTGTATATAGAAATAATTTATCACCTTTATTGACTTCATAACGCTGAACCTGAAAATCAGTGCCCGCAAGTTTACTGATGTTTTGACCAAGCATAGGATTAATTAATGCATCAATAATTTGAGAATTAAGCTTTCCATTTTTGGGGACACTAATTAAGATGGGTAAGGGATGACCCGCTGTAACCATTTCTAAAGTTCGGTGTTGCGGATCGTACACGATACCCAGCATAGACATCCATTTTTCACTAATTGCCGATTTTATTACTTGCTCATTCAGTTCTACAAAAAAATCGCAAATATTTAAATTGGAACGATTTTCTATACCGTCACAAAACCCCTTTATAACTGCTGTAAGCAGCGCACTACCCATCCCATGACCGGTTACATCGCCTATAAGAATTAAGTGGCGTCCATCTTTTAATTGGTAATTTCCCCACCAGTCCCCGCCACATTCAGAAGCAGTTTGGTACCAGCTGGCAAAAATAATCTGATTATTAACTGTAAAAAAATCACCTGGCACTAAGGTCTGTTGAACTAGCCGAGCGGTGTTTAGTTCTATTTCCATGCGCTGCTTAACTTTTTCTTTTTGAATATTATGAATAATTTCAACAGTTGCAAGAATTGAAGCTGATAAAGCCTTTATAATTTGAAACAATGTCGAAGAAATTTCCCACTTAAGCTCAGAATCTTTTGCCGATACAGCGATTAAAAAAGTTGGATCAGTGGCCTCATCATCGTTTATCATGAAAATCTTTACGCCCGATTGCGATAAGTCAACCAGTGAAAAACTGGCACCATATTCAATGTCATCTTGATCTGACAGTTTGAAAAAGTCACCACTTTCATTTAGCTGTAATTTCTGCGCATTTAAGTAAATATTCACGCATGAATTGGTGTTCACCAAAGAAATTACGCAATTTCTTAAATTACGTCCGAGCTCGGAAAAATTTCGACTCTTGGATATCTTTAAACTTTCATGAAAGACAATCTCTAAGTCTCGTGAACGCTCTAAATGGTTTTGCACTAGCTTTTCGACATTATTGACTAATTCCACCAATTCTTCTGATTGGGAATTTGGTGAAGAGTCAGTCATTGAAGCCAATATCAATCTTAGTTGCTTTAAAACTTGATCTCGAGTTTGTAATTCTGCTTTAAGTAAACCGTGAACACGGTTTACTTCGGTTTCATTTATTTCAATTGATGTTTCTCGCGCGATAAGAACGCGGTCGTATTCATTATAACCTTTATCAACTGCATCAAAGAAATCATGAAACCCTTCGATAAAGTTAGTAACCCCTTCCGGTGGGTTTGGGGTCGCTCGCACTGACTCGGTTAAAAAGTTAAATACCGCAGCAAGGTCATCGTCACCGTTGATCTGTACAAACTTTTTTAATTGGCGCCGAAGGACACGGTTGTTCAAATAACTCTTTCACTTAAAACGGTTACGGACATCGTTTGATTGTGTAACTGACAATCTCCAGCTGTAAAAAAGGGTCCAAATTCTCCATACGCATAAAACCCGGAGACATTTGTGCAATCACTTAATTCAGAAATAGCTGCCTCAATTTCATCTTCGACTACTTCGCCCATAACCATGCGTCGTGCAACACAAGAGACTAAAAATCCTAATGAACCCTCGACTGCATTTTTATTAACATTTTGCGCTGCTTTACCGGCAGCGGCAATCAAACCTTTATTTTCAGCTCGCATCAATTTAAAAAATGTATTCGCCTCAACATCACCAGCTAAAAATAGAGATTGAGCAGCTTCGTCAACTCCTAGGACAGCCCGTATAAGTCCCGTTTCAGATTGTTGATGATCAAGCACAGCTAATGGAAACATAAGTCCCGTTGAAGGAAGATCATTGGCATACTTACCTAATGCCTCTTTGTAGATTTTTAGTGCCGGCTGCCCGTCGATTTCAAAAACAATATGTTCTTGCGCTTTAGTGATTTGTCGAACGCCACCAAACGAGCTAAAACCTGCTTGAGCGGTGTGCCTTAACTCTAAATCTTTACCATAAAAAGCAAGTCCTAATACTTTGTCATTGAAGCTTTTTTCGTTATGAAATACGGCTGTACTTTTAAATTTACCACTGTCACCGGCTAGCCCGCCGACAACTAACGTGGATTCATCGATTACTGACTTCAGACCTTTAAGCAAAGAAGATCCCTGAATTGCAATTCCCGGCGCAAATAAAAAAACTCCACGCAAATCTTCAGCAGCAAGTTGTTTTCCCAATTGCCGACCAGTTTCTGCTTGATCTGCAATTACAACTTCTTCAAATATACGCACTTTAGAGTCAGCCGAGTCAAAACGAATACCCGTTAGAACCATTGATTTATCAAATAATCCTTTATTTGAAATTTCACCAGCAGTCGAGCACCCGACTAGTTCAACACCTGAAAGCGCCGTGCGAAGCCGTTGCAAAAAATCGCCGTCGCTTGCCCATTCGATATCTGCAAAAGCTATGACAACATGTGGTTGCAAATCTAAAATTGGTTTAAGTATGTTGTTCGTTAAATCTTTTTTGCGCAAATGCACTTGTACTGATTTCATTTATATCCCCGTGACTTTTTACATCTTGATAGAACTTGGTTTGTTAAGATTTCTAAGTGTAACAACTGTCCTATACAAAGTGAATTTACATAAAGTTTTCTATACTTAAAGCACCTTAACTTTCTAGACTTATGTATGGATTAGGCCAGATGTGAGTTCGACCACTCCAATATGATACTAAGCATTACCCTTTGGGATTAAGTTTTTCAAAAACTAGAGCGTCACGGAACTTGCGGTTTTCGATAAAACAGCGAAAAAAACTGCGTGTTTTATTGCACTTCTGTTAATTTATATTCTTTAATGGCAGAGGCAATATCATGACTTCATTGGATCTAACTTTTATAAGGAATATTTAAGACATGCAAACAGAAATACAAAACTCGGTAAACTATTTAAATTCCGATCAAGCCTTAAAAACTGTAACGGCGGATGCGTACTGGCCTAAGTGGGATTCGCCGTGGTGGCACATGCTGCTGCTACACGAAATGCGTGAAACGCACCAGATACCAGAAAAAATAATTTCGGCGTACATATCAACTCTAAATCGACTACCACTTAAAATTTTTCCTATTCTTCCAGACGAGATGCCAGCAGATGTCGACCCTTACCGCGGAAGTCCCTGTCACTGCCAACTAGGAAATGTGTATCAGGTGCTTGCCAAATGGGGCGTTGATGTTGATCAGAAGCTTCCGTGGATTCGTCCTTGGTTTTTAAAATACCAAATGCCTGACGGCGGCCTTAATTGTGACAATGAAGCCTATCTTGTCAAAGACGAAGTTCCAAGTTCCATGGTGGGGACCATTGCGGCGTTTGAAGCAGTGCTTCTGTACACACCCCACACATGGACCGTTGCAGAAAATAAATTTTTAACCATGGCCGCAGACTTTTTAATAAAGCGAAAATTAAGTTTGGGGTCTGCTACCAATTACAATTCTGGTGAACGTAAAAGCGCCGAGACCTGGACCCAGTTATGTTTTCCGCGCTTCTACTTGTACGATGTGCTTCGTGGCCTTATGGCTTTACTAGCTTGGTCTGAAAAAACGAATCAGCCCATCCCGAAAGATTCAATTTCAGGCGTTGTTACATTCATGAAAAACCAATTCCCTGATGGCGAAGTAAAGCTTGGTCGTCACTCGTATGACGGCGCTAACACTATTTTACAGAATGAAACTGGCGAATGGATACGCCGGCAACCGGCTACGTTTTTTCCGCTTTTACAAAAAGTAAGTGAAATTGGGTCTGTGTCGCCGTTTTTGTCATTACAATGGAATGAAGCAAAAAATCGTATTGCTGCAAACAAAGATTTAAGATCTTTACTGTGACGAGCGAAAATCCGGGTGTGCTTTATCCCCTAATCACTGAAGTTTCCGAAATATTTAAAAAAACAGGTAAGCCATTTTGGTTAGCTGGCGGCTATTCACTTGATTTATTTTTAGGGCGCATAACGCGGGCACATGAACACTTAGATTTTGTCGTCAAACGCGAAGACCAACTGTGGCAAAAAGGACATTTTTACGAGCTACCCGTTCACAATATCTGGTGTCGTAAAAACGAAACGTCTGCTTGGGATTTAGAAATACTGTTCAGCGAGTTCGAAGGTGATGAATGGGTTTACCGCAGAAACAATTCTATTCGCGGCCCGATGTCTAGCTTTAGTTGGATAACGGGCGGTGGATTGGTGGTGCTAGCGCCTGAAATTCAACTGTTATACAAATCGCGCAGTAAGCGGCCCAAAGATTTTCAGGATTTACACAATTGCCTACCGAAGCTAACGGCACAAAAGAAAAAAACTTTAAAAGAATGGATCAAGCTTGATTCAGGCATTGATCACCCATGGGTGCCTTTAATAAAGGATGAAAGTTGAAAAATAAAACGTGGAATGAATTCTGGGGCGAATTTTTGCAAATTACGTTTCACCAAGGGCGCCCTGATCTTTGGCCCGCGCGCGAACGAAAAGCTAAGTGGCTACAGAAACATTTTCAATTACCTGCAGGCGCTAAAATCTTAGACTTGGGCTGCGGCGACGGCATGATAGATGTTTGGCTTTCACGAATGGGAGTTGACGTCACAGCTGTTGATAGAAATTCAAAAGTGTTAGAAATGGCAAAAACGACGGATGATACTAAAAAAGTTAAATTTATATCCACTGATTTAAACGACATCGATTTTGAACCAAGATCTTTCGACGCCGTTTGTTTCATCGAAGCCGCTGGACTTATGAGCAAAAGCGATGACTTTAATCTTTTTAAAAAAATACATTCCTGGCTTAAACCGCAGGGAAAATTTATCGTCGATTGTCCTGATGTGGTCGAACTTAAAAATTCGTGGACTAAGGAATTTCCTTCGGGCGTTGCCAGAGGGGTTTCGGGCTTCAACGAAGTCACCCGTATCCAAGATATACAATTTTACTTTAAGCCTAATGGCGAAGACGAATTTGGTATTTACGACCCCTATGATTTTGGCAAAGGCGACGCCACCGGAATTATGCGATACCTTTACCCGAAACATGAAATTAAGAACACGTTAGAAAAGATCGATTTTGAAACTCGCGAAATTGATCACTACTACGAAAAAAATTATTTTGGCATTATTGGAACACGGCGTACGACGTAAAGGTTATACAAACTACGTAAAACTTTTTTCTGACAAAGCAGTAGAATTGGTGAAGTAAGTTTCAGTTTTGCGCTTCGTTAGAGCGGCTAATGTCTGCATAAACTTTTGCAAGTGCGGGCAACATTATTTTAAAAGTTGATCCTTGTTCAATCTCACTGGTGACAACCATTTCCCCCTGGTGGGCTTCGATAATCCGGCGACTTGTGGAAAGACCTAACCCAATTCCTGGAATCGTTCCTTTTGTCGCTTTAGTTCGCTGGAACGGCTTAAAAATGTTTTCGAGATCTGCAGCGGCAATACCTATACCCTGATCTGCGATAGTAATAAAAATTTTTCCGTCCACTGAACGAATTTCTAAGGTTATAGTCCCACCATGAGGCGAATACTTAATAGCATTTGAAAGCAAATTATTCATCACCTGAGAAATTCTAGCCGGGTCGCAGTTACAAAGAATGGGAACGTGTGGCGAATTGATTTTGAATTGATGAAGGCTATCACCGTTACGATAAAGTTCTACTGCATCCTCAACCAATCTGCCAATTTCTTGCGTCGAAGACTCAAGCTGTAAGTGCCCAGCTTCGATGCGAGTTGTATCAAGAAGATCACCGACGAGTCGGTCTAAATTTTTAGTCTGTCGGAAAATAATATTTGAAATTTCTTTAAAGTCTTCATTTTCCGCATCCATAATTATTTCTGTCGCCATCGAAATAGAATTGAGTGGATTTCTGAGGTCATGGGCGATAGCAGCAATAAACTGCAATTGATCAACTCGGGTCTGCTCAAGGCGCTCAGTCATAAAATTGAAGTTCTCAGCAATGTCACGGATTTCTTTAAATCCATTAATTGTAGCACGTGTAGAACCATTACCGGTTCGATAATCAATTATAACTTTACTAATTGCTTCCAAGGGTTTTCCAGCACTAGTAACGACTCCAAAGATAAGTAACACCAGAATTAGAGATCCAGCTGTCAAAATAATTATTCCCATCTGATTTGCATCTGCATTAACTTTATCTGTAGTAGAAACCAAATCCAACATTTGAGATCTATTAATGTCGATCAGATTGTCGATCGGTATAATTGCCTCGTCGACTTTTTTGCTAATTAGTTCGTATCTTTTGAGTGCTGACAAGGTTGTCGTTTGCAATTTATCTTTGGTTTTTAAGTACTCGGCAATTTTCGCTTCGACTTCTGCGATTGCGCTTAATTCGTGTTTGTCATCGTTAAGAGCACCGGACGACTTCAGTAAGTCAGTCAGTTCGTTATGACGTAACTCGGTTGTAATTAACTGTGGCACACCATCTTGTAGCGCCTGTAAAAAAGTATTGCGATTATGCAGCAGTAAGCGACTTTTTATTTCCTTAGCAATCCTAACACTGTCACCCGCTTGCGCTAATTCATGCGCCTCCTGCTCGAGAAGATTAGAAGTTTTTATTATCATGGTGGCAAAAGCTATGAAGACGCTTCCGCTTAACGCGATGAAAATGATTAGACCTGTCTTTAACTTCATAGGAAGAGTCCTTCCGCTACAGCAATTGTGAGCGCCAGTTCGGCCGAAAGCAAGTACCGTTAGTTGCGTCGAAAATCATTAACTCTTTTAGGGGGCTTACCGTTACCTAGAACGGCGAATCAATTTTTTTCGCTTTAGAAAAAAAATTCTAAGTCCAACTACGAAAAGAATTAAAAATGGCAACGCGTAAAGTACAAACTGGCGCGGACTTGGCCCCGGGGGCACCACCGTTAGCGGCAGTTCAAATTGCGTCAGCAAGTGATCATTCTGTAACACCACAAATAAAATATTCCATTCGCCTTCGGTGTGAAACGGAATATTGGCAACCAGGCGGTCATTGAAATGAGTTGCTTCAGCTGTGGTTTCGATGATTGCTAATTGGGGATTTACCGGTTGGACAAATGTACTTTTTGTTTTGATAACAATTGATTTTAAATCAATACCACCCTT
>JAYTMU010000185.1:0-4819 GCA_043728195.1 Bdellovibrionales bacterium | reverse complement strand
TCAACCCAAGTCGTCGCGGCTAATTCGCCAACTTTATGAAGGTGATCAAAAACCGAGTTATGATATTCGCTGGGAATATTATGCTTTAAATAATTTTTTAAAAACGTATCGGATTCAAAGGTATTTTGTAATTCGGGGGCGTTTTGATAAAAAATTTTCATAGACCTTATTTGACTTTATTTCTTTTGATTTGACTATTTTGTTTACGAACAACGCCATTGGTCGAGTCCGGAAACAATGATTAACTATTTTACACTGAGTTTGTGAAACAAAATGTGGATCATCAATTGCACTTGAACAGCAGATGGCATTCAGTACACCTGTCCTATGCATTCTCATACTCTGCAAAGCGAACCCGGTTTTTGCAGTAATTGCGGTATGGCTCTTGAGCCAGTTATTCCTGCAGGAATAGAGAATAGGTTCCAACTGACTAGTTTTCCTAGTTCTTTAGCGACAGATTCATTTTAGTAAATTTAATTCACCTTGTGGCACTAGTGATTTTTAGAAATCCACCCAAATTTCTAAATCGCAGGTGAAAATAAATCATAAGACTTAAAACAGCCGCGAAAAAGCACCAAATGGAAAATAATGCCATTTGGTCAACCAAATATGCCCCGATGAAAGACAAAAATGCCAGGCCACCGAATATCCGAACAAAACCATGACTTGAAAAGAAACAGCTGAAACACGTTGCCGTAACATACAATACCATCACTGGAATGGAGTAGAAATGCGGCATCACATAGACGATATGGTGGCCAATAACTTCTGCAACCACTGAGCGATTAACGATAAAGTACAAAAGGTAAAGTCCCACCGAAATCCCGATGGCCCCAAAAGTGAAGATCGTTTTCTTGCGCCAAGGTACTGCTTCTAGGAATCCCATCGCGAACGGAATGTAGAACGGCCATAATACGTGAGAAAATCCCGAGTAAATATAAGTCATAACTTGTTTCACGAGGGGTGCGTCTGTGTCAAAACTTAGCCAGATGATTCCCTCAACAAGCTGTTGAACACCAAACAAAAGCGGAACTATCGCGACGGGGATTTCAGATTTAGTCTTCGCTTGTTTAAGCGTCACAATTCCGATAACCGACAGTGAAGTGCCAGCGACGAAACTAGCTGTAGCAGAAAAACACATTTTAAGAATCCTATTGGGTCAGACCCTGGTAAATTTAAAAATTCAAACCCTAATTACAACAAGAACTGAGCTGGGGCCAGATATTTACTTTAATACAAATTCGAGGCATTATGTCCTTCTTGGATCATGTTATTTTTAAACTACAGCCCGTAGTCACTAAGCATGATCGCGTAAGCCATGAACACCTTTCGCTTTGGCACAGTGAGCACAACAAAAAATTTTGTCATCGCTCTCAACTCCGTGCCCAATGATTCTTGTGGAACAGTGCGAACACTGAGGTGCTAAAATATTTATTGCGCACTCAAAACTGTCGAATGTGTGCTCTTTGCCCGCTATCGTTACTTGGAAAGCCTTGTCGTATTCGTTTCCACAGTTTTCGCATTTGTTCATTCAATCCCCTTTATTAAAGTTCCAAGTTCTAAACGTCCGAGAAAGTGCATTGTGTGTGCCATGGCTAAACTATTGCAGAACTAAAAGATCAGCAAACAAGATACACCGCAAATTTAAGAAGAAGTTTTATGCAAAACAAAAGGTACAACCAAGATAGTGACAATCGCCATTCCTCTAATCGACGTGATTCTAACAACCGTGATCAAAATTATAATCGGTATTCGTCTGATCAAAATTACGATCAATCATCTCGAGACGATCAATCAGGCTATGGATCTTATCAAGACTCATTTGGCAATCGCGGCAGATCGAACTATACTAATAGCTTAGATGACGGACGGATCCAATTGGCTCCGAACGCTATAACAATCAAAAAAGGAAAATAAAAATAATGATGCTGATCAAGATATCCCTTTTTGAAATAGACCACAAACCGAAAAATATCTCCGCCAAAATCTATTAATGTTGAAGTTACCGTAAATGCTAGCGGGTTAAGATTAAATGTCGTTAGTGCTAATGAGCGTACAGCGCCACCAGATCCAATTATGCTGGTAAGCAGTCCTGACAGGCCACCGTCAACATAAGCAAGCCATTTTCCTGCGAAAATGTGTTTAGTTTTAAAAAAAAGAAAGTAACTGGAAATACTTATTAAAAAACCTCCAAGAGCTATTGAATACGATTTTTCTGAAAATAAATCTGAGTACTGTGCCCCTAATCCAGTGAACATTACGGACGGTATGCCAAACTTGAAGGTCAGCGGCCAATTTATATTTTTCCAGTACATTACCGTTCGCACCGAATTCCCCAGCACATGTAACGTTGCCGTTAGAGCTAAAGTAATTTGAAATGATTCGAACAAATTTCCTAAAGGAACAAATAAGGTCGAAGAGCTAACGCCGCTAAGCGTACCAATTAATTCCGAAAAAAAAGCCAAAATAAGAAAGTAGATTTCATGATGTTCGTGCACTTACAGAGCCTTGCATTCAGACGCAATCTTAGCAATGCGAAGAGTTGTGGAACAGGAAGTTGAAAAAAAACTTGATCGATAATTGACGAGGCAATGTGGTTCTTATTTTGACTAATTGTCTTAAATAGTTCTTGAAACGCATTTTTACAGATAGTCTTGATGGCTTGATTCATGCACTTATAAGGAAAAAAATCGCAAGATTAATTTAAGTTATTATACTTAAATAACAAAAAATAGGAGAAAAAATGAAAACAGATTCACAAATTCAGGCTGATGTAATTCACGCCCTTAAATGGGATCCAAGTGTTACGCACGAACACATCGGAGTAGCTGTATCAGATGCAATCGCAACTTTAACGGGGACTGTGCCAAGCTACATTGAAAAATGGTCCGCTGAAAAAGCCACGCAGCGAGTAGCCGGCGTAAAAGCTGTCGTTGAAAAAGTTGAAGTTAAACTAGCCGGATCATTGTTAAGAGATGACCACGATATTGCTAAAGCGATTATTGAACAATTCAAATGGAATGTTCAAGTTCCTGATCAGTTAGTTCAGGCAAGCGTTGAAGACGGCTGGGTCGAATTAACAGGCGAAGTTGAATGGGGCTATCAAAAGACCGCAGCGGAAAACTGTGTGCAAGGCCTTGCTAGTGTGAAAGGTATTTCAAACAACATATCTATTAAGGCTAAAAAAGTTCAACCAGAAGTTATTAAGCAAAAAATTGAAGAGGCGCTTAAAAGAGAAATCGAACGCGAGGCTCGAGGCATTTCAGTTGAAGTGAGCGGAGGCAAGGTTACTTTATCCGGAAATGTGCATTCTTTCAGCGAAAAGAATAATGCAAGGTGGGCCGCACTTTGCGCAGCTGGAGTAACGAGCGTCAAAAATAATATTCACATTACGAATTCTTTTTAAATAAAAGCGATGCCAAGCAATGATTGGCATCGCTTTATTAGTGCTATGAATCTTCATCGGCACTGAGGTTTGTTGCAAAGATTTTTTACGTATTACTTCTCGGGTAACAAGCTTTCTAATAAGTCCGTTATAGTTTTAAATTATAATTTATCTACCAAAGGGCAAAAGCATATGAAACTATTTAACTTAATACCGATCTTGGCACTAGTCCTTTCGGTTGGTTGCACATCAACTTTTGAAGAAAACATAGAAGAAAACATTTTGCAGCAGCCTGAAATTACCACGCGGGAAGCCGTTACATCTGGACGGGAGGCCATTATGAAATCAAGCAATCTGTCCGTCCCGCAAAAAGAAAAGATGCTAGCCTTGATTGGTAAAACGCAGTCCGAAATGACCTTCATTCGACAAAACGAGGCGCAAACAAAGTCATCATTATTTAAATATTTGGCCACGGGAAATTTCGAGAATCGCGAAATTTCGACATATCGATCTAAGTTAGAAAAATTAGAAAATCAAAAAATGGATCTCATGTTTTCAAATCTTAAAGAGACGCGAAAAATTCTGGGAAAAACAGCTAAATTTGATCCCGAGTGGATGGATTTGAATCGCATGAATGCGGGACGATTTTAATTGAATGTTTGCTTTTTAAAATTTAGCTGGAAGTTCGGATTAAATTAACACAGAAGCCGTCGCACAACAAAGTGAACTAATCAGTTCCGGAATCAGCTAAAATTTCAAAAAAAAAGATTCATACATGTTTCGCAGAAATAAAATTTATAAAATAGTCGAGACTTTTAAACTCAAGCAACTCCAAGAATGACTCATCATGATTTGCTTTCGCACTTCAAATCAAAGCAAATACGTACAAACAAAATATCCTTGCTGGCACGGACGGTGCTATAGTGATTAGTAAGTTCAAAGCAGCGATGCTAGTTAGAATTCAAGCAGGCGGAAGTCCTGTCAACGGAATCGTCCAGTTACTGTTGTACCCTGGGTCAACTAAAGCTTCAAAACCTTTAGTATGCTGATCGAAAAAGTTTTAACATGTTCGTGTTAAAACTTGGTAAGTCGATAGGTTGTAGCGAAAGCGAACTTTAAAAGTTCATCAATCTGTGAACGTTCGGAACGAACAACGGGAGATTGAAAAAGAAGGTCGAGCCATTGAACATCGGTGAAGACTGGTACTATTAGTGTAGCATTGGATATTTGCAGCTAATAGCTTCTTTTAAGAACGGGAAGACAACATGTCGAGAATGAGTTTTGACAATAGCGCGGAACCATTTGTAGGTCGGGGACATTTCTTCGATGTCAGCAAAAGCGCTTGGATAAGTTAATGATGTTAATTGGTAACAATTAACAGTGTTAATGAAACCAACTACCAAGCTTATAAGTGGGGCGGATAAGATCGAAAAG
>JAYTMU010000184.1:0-4064 GCA_043728195.1 Bdellovibrionales bacterium | reverse complement strand
GAAGTGCCGGGTGGCGTGCAGTTTAAGTTTAAACTTTCAGGCGCATCCTTCGGACCACCACCAACTTATTCACCACTGCGTTAATCCGAATCACAAGTTCCCCTTTCGCTGTTCCATGTCTACATTAGCTGTAAATCAGGCGTATGCTATGCACATACTTTCCGCAAATCAGAAGTCCTGATTGACTCAATTGACACCCGAAAGCAAAAGAAAGAAGGAGGGTTTATGTCCGGAGTAAATAAAGTAATTATCGTAGGTCGTTTAGGTAATGATCCTGAAATGAAAGCCGTTGGCCAAGGCGCTACAGTGACACGCTTAAGCGTTGCCACAAGCGAAAACTGGGTCGACAAAGGCGGACAGAAGCAAGAACGTACTGAATGGCACCGCATTGTTGTCTGGGGCAAGCTAGCAGAAATCTGCGGCAAGTACTTAGCCAAAGGACGCCAAGTTTATGTTGAAGGTAAGCTGCAGACTCGTTCATGGGAAGACAACGGTCAGAAGAAATATTCCACTGAAATTGTTGCCAGTACAGTTCAATTCTTAGGCTCAACGAATGCTGAAGCAGGAGCATCAAGCTCTGTAAATAATCAGAGCCAATCACCAGCAGCTGGCGCAGCTGATTTCAATTTCGGAGATTTTGGCCCTGAACCTACCTTTAACCAAAGTGAAGAAATCCCCTTTTAATCATTTAGAGCATTTCAAGCATTTTGAAATTTAATTTTTTTGAAAAGACCTCACAAAGGTCTTTTCTTTTTTGCAATTACTCTACAAAATCGAACCTGTGAAATACATCACTTTAAAACTTATAACTGCTGTTTTTCTAGGCCTATCGAGCTGCACTGTGTATCGGTCTCCTGAGCGAAAACAATTTGAATCAGATGCGCCTGGCTTCTTGGTGCAAAATTTAAAACCTATGGGGTGCAGCAACTCAAGCATCAGGTCTAAAGCAAGCACTTCAAAACTTATCACCATCTATCAAACCGGCAATTCAGAGAACCAATTTTTATGGGAATATTTGATCAACAGTGATTCCTACTTTGAGTCTGATAATTTAAGTGGAGTTTACTGTGCCTTTGAGAATAGTTAAATTTTTACTTTGCACTTTGGTATTTCAATTTCACCTTATGGTGTATGCAGCAACTGTCACCCAGTTAAAAGGATCCAAAGTTCTTATTGATAACGGTAATGATGATATCGAGGTCGGCCAAGAATTTTACATTGTAGGCAGTAATAAAAAAAATACGGGAAGTATTCTAAAAATCACTTCTGTTCGCGGCGACAAATCAGTAGCTATGATAGTTCGCGGTAATGCCAGCGCCGGCCAAAGTTTAAAGCTGAAGCCTTTAACAAAGTCTACAGCTAAGAAGCCAACACCCGAAGATGAAAATGATTTGATAACAGATACGCCACCAGCGACAGTGTATCGTTATCATTCTAAAAAAATTGGACTGCTATTAAATGTGATGACCAATACGATGACAGCAAAAGAGTCTGACGGAGTTTCACCCACTCCGAATATTGAGGATGTCACAATGACTGGATCTTCGGTCGGCATAACGGCGACTATGGATTACCCATACAATAACTGGTTTGAGTTTCGAGGCACTGCCGGATACGAACCGTTTATTGTCGCAGGCACTGCAAAAATTAATGGGTGCAGCAACACCACCTCAAAAGATTGTAACGCATCTATCGGCTACCTAGTTGGTGGCGGCTACGCGCGTATGAATTTTTTTAAGAACAGATTTCTTATCTGGGCCGGATTAGGAATGAGTGGGCGCTTTCCAATTTCAAAAACATCGACTGCAATAAAAACTGCGGACTTAAAACTAACTTCCAGTTATGCCATTGCCTTAGGGACAGATTATTTTATAGATTTTAAAACCTTCATACCCGTTTCGATCGAACAACAGTTTTTACAAAGCTCGTCCACGGTTAGCGGCAGCTTACTGTCTTTTCGTGTTGGCTACGGCTTAGCTTACTAAATTTAGCGCTCTTGTAAATAGAAATTCTTCAAGAGATGAAGTAGACTTAATTTGGCTAAAACCAACAAAGAAAGAACTAGTGATAGCTAGGCTGTTCGTTATAAAAAATAATACCGATCCTATTGCAGAAGTTGTCGTAGATTCTTTCATCGAGGATTTGTTAAAATGAAACAGTATGAATTTTCATCTCTTTATTTTATAGGAGTTAATGTAAATTACAATAATACTTTCGACTGGTCTAAAAAAAATTCAGAGGAAATTATTTGTTATAATTTAGAAATTTCTCTAACTGATGGCCGAGCTGCCTCATTGCTAATTTCTTATTTTCATTATTTTAACTGGCTAATTGATGCAGACATCCTTTTCCAGGAGGCCTCAAAAATTAAGAACCAGTCGGAAACTAACTTTTTGTGCGGAATTTTATTGAAGGTAAATTCTGAAAAATACAAAAGGACAATAAATTTATATGAACGCCAGAAGCCCGCCTACCTTAGTAGAATTTGTAGGATTAAAATCGAAAAGGCTGGGGTTGTCCCAGATCCAGAATTTAAAAAAGTGGGTTTTCGTACACAAGGTTATGAGTACGAACAGGAAAGCAAATTCAAAACTCTTGATGAAGTAGTTAAGATAAATTCCGTGATTGCCAATCGGACCAAAGGGCTAAAGGCGCACCGGACGGAGCTTAAAAATATCTATGCTAATTCACTTGAATCAGGCGCAGTGAATAATAATTTAAGTACAAACGATTGCCTTAAGCATTCTAGACGATGTAAGTAAGGCGGTTTTAGCCGCATTACTTTTTGAGTACTGCGCAAAAGACAAAGAGCTTAACAAATTCAAACTTTCACAAAAAACTGGCGCAGCGGCATCTCTTTCAGGGGGACTTAACGACAAGGAAGACCCGGTATTAAGCAGATTCGGTTTTAATGTTGTGTTATCAGCCGAGATACTTGATTCAAGGCTGACGTGGCCTCTCTGCTAATGCTTGATCCTGAAATAAATCCCTATCGAATTTCAAAGGTGTTAATGATTAACTACGAGACCGCTCACAGAAATCATCAAAACTCTCTTTTAGTCAGAGATCTTCACGACTAGATGCCCAGCAGAAAATGTAGTGCTTTAACAAAGTACGCAAGAAGTCTAGAATCAGTTTTGTGGATCAATCTGATACACGCACATTCAGATTCAGATTTAGATTTAGAAATCTAAACAATTGGCTATTGGCCCTAGACTTTTACTCCGATAAGTTACTTATGGCTAATCGAATAAATAATACTGCTGGAATGTCCTTAGTCGAAGTCCTTGTTGCTGCTGGTATTATGGCTGTTGTTTTAGCGGCTTCAGCATCAATGATTTCGAATCAACAAAAGGATATTAAAGCTAATTCTGAAAAGTTAGCAGCCCTTGATGTAGAACGTTTACTTATAAACACCCTTGGCAATGGCAAAGTATGCTCGAGCGAATTGGCAGGTACAACTTTTAATGCTGCTGGCCCGTATAAAATTGATAGCACGGATTTAGCAGCCACCGTTATTAATTTAAATAGCTTTCATGCCAGCAACGTAGTGGGTGCGCCGACTTTGGTAGCCACCAACGATGCCCTCACTGACGGACCCTCTGGGTTAAAAATAGATACCATAACCTTTAAAAATTTCACGACTGCCGGAATTGCAGATTTGCAAATAGCAGATTTAGTCATTTCACTTAAAGGTGGCATTAGACCCCTAAAACCTATCACTTTAAAAATGGTTATTGAAACCAAAGCGACAGATCCTGCAAATGCCAAAGCAATCGTTAACTGCACAGAATCAGGAAAATCCGATCGATCGTACCGATTTGCTTTTAACACCACACAAAATTGGACGGTACCTGCTGGTGTGACTAGCGCCTTTGTAACCATGGCTGGCGGTGGCGGTAGCGGTGCTGGGTGGCGTGTTCTTAGCAGCGTGTACCCGGGCCACTCGGGCGGTTTTGTATTTGCACACCCACTTAATTTAATTGGTGATGAAACGATAAATATAGTCGTTGGTAAAGGTGGCGCTGGCTTTCGCCCAATTGATACTGGCCAACCCTCAGGAG
>JAYTMU010000183.1:0-5375 GCA_043728195.1 Bdellovibrionales bacterium | reverse complement strand
ATAGCGATATTTTTACGCTTCGATTGGAAAATCCACTGCAACAAGTAACTTCCGCAAATAAAGCACAGCCCTAATGCCACCAAAGCAACTAACCCTAAGTAGTCAGTAAAGTACTTTAAAGCGCGGTTGCCGTCTTGGGCCGATTCTAAAATTGTTTCAACCTGAATGGTGTTGTCTTGAATTTCTTTTTCTAATTTCAATTTTACAGCGGCAGCATTTACAGTGGGCTTGGTTTTATAGGTCCAATACTCGGTGAAGGTGCTGCCTTTTTCAATTAGCTTAGCCGAATCTAGAAACTTTTTAGAAATTAAAATGCGCGGAGCAAAGCCGCCAGCACGAAATAATCGTGAGGGGTCTTCAGTAATAACACCAGCAAATTTAAATTTAGCTTCACCTAAAGTGACCTCATCCATTAGCTTCAGATTTAAAACCTCTTGCACTTCGGGATCGACCCACACCAAAGGTTCAGTCGAATTTAGATTTTGATCTGATAGTTTAAGTTTTCCATATAGGGGATAGGCTTCGTCAAAAATGCCCACATTAGTTAGCCGGGATTCTTCACCAAAACGAAGCATCGCAAAAAGTGAAAAAAATTGAGATTTCTGATCAAAAGGAATGTTCGCTTCCCATTTTTGACGTTCTGCTTCAGTGAAACCACGACGACCACTTATAGAAATATCACCCCCAAGAATAATTTGCGCTTTTTCAACGGTTTGAACAGTTAGGCTTTGTTGAAAGATTTGCAGCAAAAAGAACCCGATAAGACCTAAGGCAAAATTTAATACTAAAAAGAAGTTCATCTTTTTAAATCGCCATAGTTCAGTCAGTACAAGCTTAAATAGATGCCCTAGTCGCACAGCTGACCTGATTTTAACGTCAGCTTACGGTCGCACATTTTTGCTAATTCATGGTCGTGGGTAACAAGTAACGTTGTTGTTTTGGTTTTTTTTACCTGGGTAAAAAATAAGTCCATTACTTTTTTGCCGGTTTCTGTATCTAAATTACCAGAAGGTTCGTCCGCTAGAAGTAAAGACGGTTTGGTAATTAGGGCCCGGGCAATAGCTAAACGTTGGCATTCGCCGCCGCTCATTTCGCTGGGGCGGTGTTGCGCGCGGGGTCTTAAGCCGACATTGTCCAGTTCTTGTAAAATAAAATCTACGGTGTAGGGACGATTTAAGATTTGCAATGGCAAGGCTAAGTTTTCAAACGCTGTTAAATGTGAAATTAAATGAAACTGTTGAAACACGAAACCGATATTTTCAGAGCGAAACTGAGTCATCTGTTTTTTCGATAGTTTATTTAATTGCTGTTCGTTTACAAATATGGAACCCGTATCGAATGTGTCTAGCCCGGCAACTAGGCTTAAAAATGTTGATTTTCCGCTACCTGACGCGCCAACAATGGCTACCAGTTCGCCCGTGGGAACAGTTAGATTAAGGTCATTTAAAATTTGCAGTTTTTCAATTTGGCCAGTTGCATTCTGTTCGTAGCTTTTAGAAACCCGTTCAATTTTTAGACTCATATCATATGCCTTTACTTTAAATACGTTTTTAAAAAGGCATACATGCGATCAGCAATAACTTTATAACCTTTTTCGTTAGGGTGAACCCCGTCTGGCAAATTAAGCTCGGGGCGACCGTAAACACCTTCTAAAATATATGGGGCTAGATCGACGTTAAATTTCTTTGCTAACCGCGGATAAATTTCAGAAAACTTTTGCTGATACGCTTTCCCATAATTGGCAGGAACATTTAGCTGGCCTAGAATAATTTTCTGATTGTTTTTTTCGGCCCATTCTAAAGCTTCGGAAAGATTTTTTTCAACCTCTTCAGGTTTAAATCCGCGCAGGCCATCGTTACTACCTAATAAAATCATGACGTAATCGGGCTTATCTTTAGCAATCCACTTTAAGCGGGATAAAGTCGACGCCGAAGTCGAACCGCTTGAGCCTGCCCCGATAATTTTCCAATCCAATTTATCAGCGATTACTTTTTGTTGAATAAGTTGTGGAAAAGAAGAGGACTGCGCAACACCGTAGCCTTCTGTCAGCGAATCACCTAGAAAAACAAATGTCTTTGCTTCACCCATGGCCGAAGTAAAAATTGCGTACGCTAATGTTATAAAAAAAATGCTGATTTGCGTAGGACTAATATCGTTCTCCGCGACCACCGCCGCCGTTACCGCCACGATCACCACCGCCACGAGGACGATCTTCCTGCGGTTTAGCTTCAGAAACTCGGACTGGACGTCCACCAATTGTTTGGCCATCCATTTTACTAATGGCATCATCAGCAGCGCCGTCATCTTCAAGCTCGACAAATCCGAAACCTTTGCTTCGACCCGTCATGCGGTCCATCACCACACGTGCTGAAGAGATTGTTCCGAATGAAGCAAAAGCTTGTTGAAGTTCGTCGTCTGTTACAGAGAATGATAAATTCCCTACGTATAATTTTTTTGCCATGTCGTTCCTCCGAAGGCGTTGTTCTATTTATTCTGTTAACAGGCTAAATTAATACCTATTTACAGACAAGTTTAGTCCAATAAAGCTGGACAAAAATCAGTGGTGTTTTTCATGGCCATGTAAACCGTGGACATGTCCGTGTTGCAATTCTTCTTGAGTCGCTTGACGCACCAGCATGATCTCTACTTCGAAAACTAAACCAACCCCAGCTAAAGGATGGTTACCATCAAGCGTCACATGTGTGTCTGTCATTTTGGTAACTTTCACAACGCGCATTTGTTTGTCCAATTGCAATTGTAAATGGGCCCCTAATTCTAATTTAATATGGGCTAACTCTTCTTTAGGAACTTCCATGATCATGTCCGGGCGAAATTCTCCGTAGGCTTCTGCTGCAGTTAAAGAAATTTTCTTTTTGTCCCCTTCGCTCATTAACGAAAGAACGCGTTCTAATGCCGGGATGATTTGTTGTTTACCTTCAAGAAATGGCAGTGGCTGATTAGTTTCCGACTGATCCAGGATCTGACCTTCGGTGTTTTTTAGTACGTAGTTAAAAGCAATTACGCGAGTTGCCAAAGATGTATCTGCTGACGATTTATTTTGAGACATAAGGAAGCCTTTCGTACTTTGGTCTAGGATTTATCGTGAATTCGTTAGTGTAATCAAGTCCAAAAATAAACTAATTTTAGCTATAAGTTTTTTGATATTGAAAATGCCTCATAACAGAACATATAATAATAGGATGCAGGTTACGGATGTGTTTTCGACCACCCTACGAGCATTAGTGTTAAACGCAAGTTACGAACCTCTGCGAATAATATCATGGCAAAAAGCCGTCATTATGTGGTTTCAAGATAAAGTAGAAGTCCTAGAATATCACTCGACAAAAGTCAGGTCGGTCAGCGATTCATTTCACCTACCCAGCGTTTTAAGACTAAAAACGTATATCCGGCCAAAAAAAGTAGATGGCGTTAGATTCTGCCGCGAAAATGTTTACATTCGCGATTTACACACATGCCAGTACTGCGTGAAAAAATTTAATTACAAAGATTTAACTATTGATCACGTTCTGCCCGCGTCGCAAGGCGGTCCGAAGACATGGACCAATGTGGTGACCGCGTGCAGAGCGTGCAATCAACGTAAAGCCAATCGCACCCCAGAAAAAGCGAAAATGCCGCTGTTAAAACCCGCGCGCGCGCCAACGTGGTTACCCGTCATTGAACATGAAGTTCATCCCGACACGTCACCCGTTGTTTGGAAAGATTATTTGCGTTATAAAGCCAATTAGCTAAATGTCGTTCGAAAAAATTCCAGAATTCATTGCTGCCGCACAGACTATTGATTTGCGTCACCGTATTTTACGGCCCGGATTTGATGTCAGCATTTGCCACTACGCCGAGGACAATTTCAGTTCGACATTTCATGTTGGCATTCGAGATGTTAGCAAAAATATTATTGCTAACGGAACTTTCATTGTCCAAACCTACGATCTTTTTAGATTGGCAAAAAACCCATACCGTCTACGCGGAATGGCAACTGAAACTGGTTTTCAAAAACAAGGTTTAGGGCGTTCAATTCTTATGTTTGCCGAAAAGGAATTGCACGTTAGAACGTGTGATTTACTTTGGTTTAATGCACGAACATCTGCTGAGATTTTTTATCAGAAGTTAGGCTTTAGCGCTGATCCTATCATCTTTGATATTCCCGCTGTTGGGCCCCATAAAGTCATGTACAAATGGCTTTAGGTCTTGTCTAATTAAGACAAACTTAAAGCAGGTGCATCTATGATTATTTCACTCACAAGAAAACTACTTCTTAAAGAATTTGTCGAGATCGTTTCTGAGACGAACGGCATTTCGCTGATTGATACTTTAGATCTGATGATTTCATCTTCGTTAAAAAATAAAAACGCAGAAGCCTATTCGTGGATCACTGATTTTCGCAGTTTACTGAACCAGTTTATAACGAACGAAATTAATTTACAAAAAGTCATGAGCCACCCGTTTGCAAATGTACTAGAAGATTTTTTTAAAGCTTTTCCAATAAAATACAAAGAAGAACATATTCATTTAACTGGTTCGTTAACTTCGGAATTTATTTGGACGCAATTAAAACCACTTATCGAAGGCACCCAGGCCAGTGTGTACAAACAAAAAATCACCGAGGTTTATGGCGCAAGTGCGTGGCCAATTACATCGGCCGATGACATTGATAAACTGATTCGCCTAAAAGACCATGAAGGTTTCACGACTTACTTACGTATTTTGTATTTAACCAAGCTTATTTTTATTTCAAAGCAAGCCCACGCCGATGCAGCCTACCATTTAGCGCACGAGCTTTACTACAAATACAATGTGGGATTAATTCGCCTTAAGTTTTCCTTAAGCAGATCGACTTCTAAAGTTGAAGAGCAAATTCCCTACATCGATACAGTCACATCAGACGATGTCGTCATGGGTCTGTATGACGGGTTTAAAAAATTTCAAAATGAACATCCTGAGTTTAATTTTATATTGTCCCCGTCATTTCGAAAAGAAGCGAATTTCTTTGATGCTGCTAAGTTCAAAACTAGAAAAGAACATTTCCTACATCAGATCGATGAAATTCTTGCCTTGATCGATAAGTATCCGCAATTAGGCCGTCACCTAAACGAAGTCGACACCGTCGGTGACGAACGTGAAATGTACCGCAAGGAACACTTTTCTGAACTTAGTTCTGGATTTCGAAAACTACAGTACCGCGGCTTTAAAATAAGATCCCATCACGGCGAAACGTGGCACACGCTTAAGCGTGGCATACAAGCTGTTGATAATGCCATGAATATTTGGCACATCGATACTTTAGAACACGGAATCAGTTTAGGAATTAATCCCAATTTGTATTTTCACCAGCTGTATCAGCGTGTGATTAAATACAA
>JAYTMU010000182.1:0-5015 GCA_043728195.1 Bdellovibrionales bacterium | reverse complement strand
CATCTTATCTTTGGCAAATTTGGCATCAATCGTTTTAGTTTTTTTGCCCTCGGCAGCTAGGTAATTGTAACTGATAGGAGCTAAATCACTGTTTGAAACAGTCTGCAACGACTCGGTCATATCAAATCCATTTTTCGCAAGCCGCGTAAAAGAAGATGTTTTAAATTGACCAGTCTTGGCATCAATTTCTGTACGTAAAACATAAAAGCCAACATGCTTTTTAAATTGCAAAACTTTGTAGTAGCCTTCAAATAAAATTTCAGAATTTGCGGATAACGAACCAAATAAAATAAGCAGGGGTAGGGCACGGAATAAGTTTTTCATGAAATGGAAGGGCTCCTTCGAGTGTTGAAGACTAATACTAAGAAATAAACGCGCAAAAGGCACCCGCGCACCTGACATATCTGCAACCAACTAGGCAAAGGGCTAACGGCGAAAAGATGTCTCAACTTAAGTCGAGCCATCCTATTTTTTTTCAGCGTATGAAAACGATCTGTTGTTCCGCTCTGTTTTAAGTTTAGAATAAGACTCAGGAATGAAGAAACCCCAATTTGTACTATCCAGAAAAAACCAAAAAGGTCAGGTCGCCATATTTGTGGCGTTGATATTTCAAATTCTTTTTGTCTTCTTCGCAATTTTAATAAACGTTGGCCTTTTAGTACACCACAAAATTAATTTACAACAGTCGGCGGACTTAGCTGCGTATTACGGCGCGATGAAGCAAGCGGAATCTTTGAATGCGATTGCGCATATTAATTTTCAGATTCGACAAGCGTGGAAGTTGTTGGCTTGGCGGTACCGGATTGTGGGTACGTTTGGGTTTCAGAAGGCCAGTAATACTCAAGCTCAGCCATTTTTTCCGGTTGAATTAAAGTATGGAACGCAATCTTCGACAATAAATACTGCGGATGACGTTATCAATAACGGATGTCCTGTGGGAACAGATCGAATAAGCACGGCCACTCATCCATTCTTTTGCATTAGTCACGGCGGGATGCTTGGATGGCGCGGCGGACAAAATGCTGAAGATGAGAATGGCTGC
Organism: Bdellovibrionales bacterium; assembly: GCA_043728195.1. GTDB lineage: Bacteria > Bdellovibrionota > Bdellovibrionia > Bdellovibrionales > Bdellovibrionaceae > Pseudobdellovibrio. Next base: position 3,973 of record JAYTMU010000182.1, on the reverse strand, counting down.
AAAATTAACTGTAATATCATGACAACAGCAATACCTGTGACAGTAAATGCTGTTCCAAACTTAACTGTCATCAGAGATAATGGAGTATCGGGCTCTATTGCCGGAGCAATTGTAAATGTAAACAATCAATTGGAAGGTCTTTGCAAAAGTGTAGGCAATGCAAACATGAATGTTTTAGCAAAAATGATAGTTTCTTACCGCCGCGAAATGATGATGCGGTCTCATACTTTAATGATGCTTGCAGGAAATCTTAGTAATGAAAAGCTTTTAGACCTTGATGGAAATGAAGTTGTAAAAGGCGCACAGAATACGTTTAGAAATAATTTGACGGAAGCAAACTTAGATTCCGGAACTAGTTTAGGTTTCAAGACGTACAATAGCCTTTCTGATCCAAGGTGCGCGATGAAGCAAGACTTGGCTTTAGCCGGCAATAAAGCAGAGACTGGCGAATTTTTAAAACGCATCGAGTTTAATTTAATTGAATTTTTTATTCACGATTGTCTTTGGGTTGCTGGAAACCCCGGCCGCCAAGAATTTCGCTCGGGCCGAATTTATAATTCAGGCTTAAGCGACCTTGCCGATGGAACAAATTCATCGCTTACACTGAATAGCAATTCAAACTTACCTAAGGCCTTGCGGGACGAAATTTTGAGACTTGTACAGCTAGATAACGATAAGTACACAATAGGATATGAGAAAAATCCTTGGTGCCCTGCTTACTATGTTGTGAGCGCATCTTCAGAACCTATGATTCCTTTTTTGCCACTGTTAAAAATTAAACTGAATGCTAAAGCGGTTGCCAAACCCTTCGGTGGAACGATTGGGCCTTGGTACGGACGAAAATGGGACAGTGGAGCTAAAAATACGCAAGATGGAATTACTTTCAACGATCAGAATTTACAGCTTGATGAAAATTTACCTGTTGCAGCTAACATAGGCTCGATAGTGACGAAGACTCAATTCGCAAGATTGCTTCCAAACTTTAGCCGCTTCGTAGGAGACACACTTGGTCTGAGTGACCCAGCTTACATTGCTGAGTACCACGCTGCACTTATAACCAGAAAGCCCGATAGTAATCCGGCTCCGTTCAGTACGTCGAAGGCTGCAGATCCTGGTACTGCAACATTATCGCAGCCGAAAGCATGGCCTGCGATGGCATCATGGGACAATGCATTTGATGTTAACAGCAACAGCTACGATCCTTTAACGAAAGAGCCCAACGACAGAGATTCCTATTTACGCGATTTAGAAATATCAGCAATGGCGCCGAATCAATTTGACCTTAGCTATTATTCAATAGACCCAGATTTTTATAATAATTATTATTTACGTCTTTCAAATTCAAGCATTTTTAGTAAATTAAAACAATCCGCGCAAATGGGTCCGGACTCAGTCAGCTTTGTAAGACCAGATTTTGGTCACAGTAAAAATGTCTACAACAAGACTGATTTTTCTGTTCGTCACCAAATGGAAATCGTGAAGAAAACAATTGGTACGAACGGCTCGGGGTTGCCAGGTGCAAAATCAAATATGCTTGAGGCCTTTCCCTATTTAATTACAAATCAATCCTCATTATTAACCGGATGGACGTTTAAAAACTTCACCGACTTCGATACTTTTCCAAAAGACGATATTAATTCACCCGATGGCACAATGGCATTCGGCCGGTGTCGCGATGACTGGCAAAAAGAAAGTGGCAATCCCCCTGGTTACGGCAGCCCTGTTGATACGCCGCCGCTACCGCCGACACCGGGTAATTGTGTGACGGGTGGGCGAGTTGGCTATTCGGTAAAATTAGTTTCGCCGGCTTTACTGCGTGCAACTTCACCCGATCAACCGTTGGGTGGACCGGGAACTTCGGGAAAAATATTGAACCCGATACCGGCAGATTTTTTAAATTAATGTATCAGTTTGAAACAGTTTAAGTTAACTGGACTTTCGACCGATAGGACAATACCTGGGGGATGGTTATGCGTATAGCTTTAAGCTTGTTAGTTTGTTTTATTTCGGCGGCACTTTTTTCGCTTAGTGCTAACGCTAACTACGACGCGGAATTTGGTTTATACGAACGTTGCAAAACCCAGTATAAAAATGGCAGCTGTGATTCAGTGGCGTTCTTTTCAAAAAAATCAGTGTTGGAGAAATTTACCACATGCCAGTTACCACCAGATATTGCATCGACCCTAGAGTCCACAAGCGCGGGTGCAAACTGCACGAATGTAAAATCAATAAGTAAATTATGCGCTGACAGCTTTCAAAAAGTAGTGGTTCAGCAATCCGGAAGTTACTGCGCACGCGCAACCCAGCAACAAGCTGCTGCAGCTGCAGCTTCGAAGCCTGGCGCTAGTGCGCCGAAGCCTGTGGCTGGTAGCGGAACAAGTGGTGGTGATTTGGTTGCACTGATGGGGGCCGTGGGAGTCCCGCTAGTAGCAGCTTTTGATAAAAAAGATAAAAAGACGCCGGTGACAGCGAATGCAAACTCAGAAAAAAAAGAAGCAACAGTTTTGCCAACAACATCTGGCACTACTAAAACCACTTCAACAGAATTACCTGCGGCAGGTGTGATCCCCGATGATGCCAAGGCTCGAGCTGAGCGAAGCAGAAGTGTAGTTGCTGAAGAACAGCGAATTAAAGCTGGGCAAGAACCAAGTCAGGTAGGCTCAAACAATGAGGCAAGTGGAAAAAAAGATGGAATGACTGAGGAACAAGCCACTGCGGAAATCGAAAGACAATACAGAGCAAATCACCCAGAGCAACAAAGTGGTATGAATGCTTCCGATGCAGCTAATGAAAAATCAGCTGCGCAAGCTAAGATAGGTGGCGAAGCTGCTGCTGTAAAAACTGAACTTGGTGACGTTGCGACGCCTGCGACTAATGCGCTTTTAGAAGCAGCTAAAAACCCAGATGCTGCTGCTAAGGGGGTAACTACAAGTTTATCTAGTTCAGCAGCGGCCATAGATAAGAATCTTCGTGAAGTAGCATTGCAAGCTACGAATACTGCCGGTAAAATCCAAGTAGGAATGGCTCCGTTTACGCTTACAGGTGCGGCGCTGTCGGCAATTAGCATGCATATTACGGGATACGTTAGCACAGCAAAACAAGCCTGTATCAAAACGGCAGAGGCCGCAAGTTTTCTGTGTCTTGAAGGCACAAGCGAAGGAATGCAAACGGCAAAAACTGTAATGAACGTGGCAGGTCCTGCATTGGCAGCAATTAACTCTGCCCAGAAGTCGTGTTCTACAACAGCTAAGGTAACTCGAATGGTCGGAACGGCAATGACAATTGCAAAAGCTGCCTGTGTCGGAACAAAGTTAGCTTGCGACGGCTCATGTACAATCGCGAAAAGCCAGTTAACAACATTGGCAACGAATATTCACGCTTTAGAATTAGATATCGAGGGTGATTATGGTACCGCTCTGGTAACTTGTTCCATTAATACTTTAACCCAATCAGCCTGCGTGGCTGAAGCAGTGGGAAATCAAGCGGTAAGTATTGCGATTGCAAAGCAACTTATGGTCGCTGTAAATGTTGAAGCCACTCCGGCAACAGTTGGAACATCCCCAGCGACAGCCTTAAAATGCAAAGGCCACATGCAAGATATCTTGTTAATGGCAGTCAACATCGCAGGAACTATTCAAGCGCAAAAAGGCGCAAAAGCTTGCGCGGATAAATTGAAAGCGGGCGATGGCCCAACAACGGTTGAATATTGCGCGCAACCCGCAAATACAGCTTCTAGCTATTGTAAATGTCAGAAAGACAACACGCAGTTAGGGTGTTCGGGGCATATCGTTGCTAGTACCACTACAAGTTCGACAACTACCAATGATAGTGGCAGTCCAAGTGATAATCGTTTGAATAAAGGCGGTCCTAGTGGTTTTGCTAGCCCCGAGGTCAGTAAAGAGAAAATGCAGCTAGGGCCCGTGAAATCTCCGATTATGTATGGCACTGGATTAGGCGGCGGCAATGATCCATC
>JAYTMU010000181.1:0-8101 GCA_043728195.1 Bdellovibrionales bacterium | reverse complement strand
CCAAAAGAAATCACCGAGCGCGCCACAGCACTGCTTAAATCTTTTGAAAGTCCAAAGTCTGTAGAGACAATAACTTTACAAAAGGAAAAGCCAGCTGTTCCGCAAATGTCATTATTTGAAACTATTCAAACCATTGATCCAAAGAAGCAGAAGCTAATTGAAGAACTAAAAATGTTTTCAATTCTAAAAACATCACCACTTGAAGCACTTAATCAGATTGCCAAGTGGCAGGAGAAATTAAATTAAATTTTCAGTAAAACAAAGACTGCAAAGCTTTGCTTACGCTTATAACGGGCTAAAGATTATGGTTCGGGATGAACCTAATTTTCAAATTCACATTGCCGCTGTGCTTTTATTAAATCTTATTGGCTTATGGCTTCGCTTTTCTTCTTTTGAGTGGATCGCAATTTGGATATGCATAGGGCTAGTACTTGTAACTGAAATTTTTAATACGGCAATTGAACAACTTTGTAATTCAATGACTACTGAAAAAAATGTGTCGATTGGGAAAATCAAGGACCTAGCCGCCGCAGCTGTACTTGTTGCTGCGACTGTGTCGGTCATGGTGGCGATCTTTGTTATTTTTAACTGATGCTACAACTCATCGCTTACTCTTGCGTGAGAATTTCGTACATTTCTGTATCTAGTCCGTAAGCATCTTTTGATATAACTGCTCTTCCATCTTCGTTCACAGCAGTTGTTAAATAGAAAAGATATACTGGAATAGCTTTGAATCTTACTTTGGTTGATTCAGCTGCTTCCGGAGTTAAGTATTCGCTGGCGGCACGCAAGCTTTCTGCATTCCATTCTAGCGAATTAAGTACCTTTTCAGCAAATTCAAACGGTTGTTCTAAGCGCACACAGCCTGAGCTAAATAAGCGCTCGGAATTAGCAAACAGTTCTCTTGAATTTGTGTCATGCAAATAAATTGCGTAGGGATTTGTTAAGGGAAATTTGATAAATCCTAAGGCATTGTGTTTGCCGGGCCGTTGTACCAAAGTATAGGGGCTGTAATTTTCGTTAATTTTTGACCAATCAATTAAAAACGGATCTTCTTTATTGCCAGTTAAGTCGTTGATGACATCCATTTTTAAATCGATGACAGCTTGCGGATTTTCGATAAACGACGGGACCTTATCTTTTAGTAAAATACTCTGTGGCACGGTCCAAGTCGGATTTAAATAAATATGCGACATGGAATCAAACAGTAGCGGAGTTTGACGATCTAACCGGCCGTTGATAGTTTTAAACGACATACTTTGCTGGCCATTAAGAACAAGTTTCAGTTTTTGTTCGGCTAAATTAACGAAAACATGATTTGTACCCAAGTCATCAGGCAACCAGCGCGTGCGATCGATATTCAATCGCAATTTAGTTACCAGTGCTGGAATGTCTTGATTGAGAATAGCCCACGAAGCCGGACCTAAAACGCCATCGGCTGCTAATTGGTGATCGACTTGAAAATTGTATATGGCGTTAGTCAGTTCTTCAGTTAAAGCGGGAGTGTCTTGGTCGCTAGTGTAACCAAGTAATGCTAACCGAAAACGCGCATGTAAAATTGAAGCCGTGTCTTGTGAACTTGGCTTAATTGTTTTTAAAATGCCAGGTGTATTCAGCGCTTGGCCTGAATTTATAGTTTGCTGAAAGCGTTGTAACGTTTTAACTAAGCCTGTGTAGTATGAATTCTTTGGCATTAGAATCTGCAATAAATCTTTGGTTGATAGCTGTCCCAAAGTATATTGGTTAACTGCTTCAAGTTGGTTTTTTCCTAATTTTTTTGTTGGTATCATGTGGGTGCGGTCTAGATCGTCCGCTTTAACCTGACCGGTGGCAAAATCACTTGAAACCTGCAGGATTAATTCCGCTGATAACTTTTGCGCTTGAGCCGTTCGACCGTTATTCGTTAAACTAGTTAAAATAGACTGCAAAGGTAAATATTTTCGTGAGACTAACCCCTGTTTTTCACTTTCCGCAATCAGATCGTATACGGATTGGCGCAATTGACTGTCACTAGTCACTTGAGCGTACGCAAGTGATGATATAAAAAAGTTTGCTACATTTGCTAAAACTAGAATGGAAGTTTTCATATTACGGCCCAACTTTAAAGGTTAGGTTTTTTTCCGTATCTGGGGTGATCGTGACTCGGTATTTCGAACCTTTAGCGTTCGATAGAAGCTGTTTTGTATTTTTAAACTCAGCCGTCGTGTTAGACACATGAAGCGTCGTAACATCTTGTAAAGTTGCACTTTCTGCTTTTTTACCCAGAATAACTTTTAAACCTTCATCATCTTCGATGACGTTTTTAATATAACCCGATTGCACATTAGCCACTGCAAAAACCGAAAATAATAGGCAAATAATTCCAACACCATATTTCATAAGACGTCCTTTTTTAGCGCCTTGATAGCCGTCCAAGTAATTTACAAATCTACAAAAAACGGCGATGACCGCTGTTTTTTGTGAAGTTAAAACGAAGATTAGGCATTTAAGCGCGTTGGAATTCTTAGATGCAAATATGAGGGTTCATTTTGAGACGTTTGAGTTAGGCCCTAATATTGACACAAAACCTCGTCAAGAAACTCACTCACGTGCGGCCATGTTCTATCCGGCACATCTAACACATTATATGTTCCATCCGAATAATAAAGATGCTTGTGGTGATGTGGCCGGTGTTCATGAGGTGAACAATACCTCATAAGATTACGAGCGTTTGGTTTTGGAGTTAAAGCATGGTAGCTGTAGGAGAAAGTTCTTGCTCTGGGCCGGCTGTACTCAATATCAAGCTCAACCGTTTTTTCAATTTTTATTTGAATTTCAACACCTAGATCTGATTTTAATATTAAACCTTCAATTGATAACTGGATATTTTGATCGGTTAATTTGTTTCTAGTGTATTGACGAGGGCCAGCTACGTGACGGGTATTAATATACTTGTTCAAAGTCGTTTCATGGACTAAAAGATAATTTTCCCAAGAATTCCAGTCATGTTTTCTTCTACTGCCGATCATTTCCAAAAACCTTCAGCAATTTTTTAGAGAATAAATAAGGGAACTAAGTCGAAGACTTTTATCTAAATCCTCATGATTTTCAACTGAAGACGAAGCAAGTTTTAGTAAGTCTGCGACAGATAAAGATCGGTTTGTTGCCAAGGTTTCCAATTCGGAATTCAAGGCCTTGATAGCTTCGGCCTTCGTTTTAAATTGAGGCAACGTGTTGCTGAGCTCTTTAAGAGCAGACTGTACCCACGGAGAGGAATCTTTATTAGCTTCTGCTACAATCATAACTTTACCTTCTAAGACTGAATTTTTCATAGCCTTCATTGCTTAACATTACCACATAGCCGTCCAGTTTGCGAAATCAATAAACTAATACATTTCGCATAGTTATAACTTTGTTCTGGCGAAGTCATAAATTTGGCTGCATATAGCAAAATTCTAGTTTCAACGAATATTGTCTTTATTTACATACGATGTGAATTATTTCTGCGGAGTTTTAGTTTTATCGGAAGCGGCTCCAGCAAGGCTTCCCTTGTGTTCGCGCCAGTTGTATTCAGAGCTTTTGACTAAGCGGTTGTTCCAGTCGTCCCATTGTTTTTTTGGAAGCTTATGAGAGACTTGGCCTTTGTCGTCGAATATTTCAGGTTCTTTGCCGCCGATGAAATCGGCGATCTTTTTTAGTATGCTCATGCACTAAGACTAACTACATTTTTGGGTTTGCGCAAATATCAATAATGTCCATGCCGCGTTCTTCACCTGGGTAGCGTCCACCGGTTAAGGTCTTGAAACACTCTTTTGCTGCTAATTTAAACGCAATATCTTGCGATGCGGCCTTTTGTTTTATTTCAAATGTTTCCTTGCCGGATTTGAAAGTGAACTTGTAGTCCTTTGCGGGCGATGGTGCTGCGAATGTGATTAATGCGCTAAATAAAATGGTAAATGTTAAAAGTGTTTTCATCTAAGCCTCCGGGCCAGTTAGTTATCTACCCTGTATTGATTGCAAAACCCGGGGCCAGGTTTTCCTGAAATGTCTTAAACTGAGACCTATAACTTACTGAATTGTTTAAAGAATAACGCGGTGAAATTTGGTTCACCGCAACTGACGAAAAGTGTTAAACACCACATAACAATGTGCTGTGGAAAACGTAAGCATTGGGCTAGTTTGAGACAGTTTTAGGGGGGCACTTATGAATTCAAATTTTCAGGTATTTTTAATAGTTTTACTTACAACCAGTCTGTCATTTGCGGCAAATAAAAAGGTCCTCGTGATCAGCGATGTTGATGACACCTTGAAGGTGTCACACATTTTAAACCCAGTGCGTGCAGCAGCTAGGGTCCCAAATTACTCGGCGCACTTCACTGGAATGGCGCAGCTATTTCAGCTTTTACAGCGTCAACCGGGTACAGATACAAAGTTTGTTTATCTTTCAAATGCGCCGGCCCACGTAGCAGGTTTTGCCACGTTGCTTAACGCTCATAAGCGATTTTTGGCTCACAATAAATTTCCAGCGGGAGAACTGAATTTGCGCGTCGGTCTTTTCGAACGTGATCATAAAATAGTTGAAATTCGGAAACTGGTGAAATCACAAAATCCAGATGCTATTATATTTCTTGGTGATAACGGCGAGCGTGATGTCGAAATTTATAACCAAGCGCGATTGGAATTTCGTAGTCGAAACATTCAAATTATGACGTTTATTCACCAGGTGTATAAAACTAAAAGAGACCATTTCGACAATTTACTTTTTCCTGAAGTAGGGATTAAGCCGCTGGCAGAACAAGTAGGGTATGTAACACCGGTTGAAATCGCACTTGAACTGCAGCAACAGGGCTTATTGGATACCGAATCCCTAACTTGGGTTACCGAGCAACTTGCGCCATTTATCGCCGCAGAAAAGTATTATGACAGTGATTCATTCGGCGCGATCATGTTTCCTTCATTTCAGCGCTGTCGTGACTTTGTTTGGCGCTGGCCAGTGACAAATGCGCTGGTGCCGTTGGTGCAAAAAGTCAAGTCTGTGTGTAGATAAGTTTTTAAAAGCAGGGTAGTATCTATACCTTATGCAAATTAAAAGCGTTGTGCCGGCATTGTATCAAAGTTTTATTTCCGCCAAGGTGTTGGGACTTAGTGCTGTTGAAACTAAGGCCACATGCGCGAACTGCTTACGCTCTAGGGATAAACGGTTTAGCTATCCGTATAAGGAAAATCTTAAGTGCTGCACGTTTCATCCGTACTTGCCCAATTACGCCGTGGGCGCTTTACTTTCTGAAACAACAAAAACAATTGGTATTGAAAAAATTGAACAAAAAATTCGTGAACGTCAATTTGCGTTACCACTAGGTCTTATGGCGCCATTTGATTATCAGTTGGCATTTTTATCAAAAGATGAAACTGATTTTGGAAATCGCAGTGATTTGCTTTGTCCATATTTTAGCGTTAGCGATAATCAGTGCTCGATTTGGCAGTACCGGGGTGTGGTGTGCACATCGTTTTACTGCCGTAGTGATTACGGGCAAAACGGGCAAAAGTTTTGGGCCGTGTTTAGTGATTACTTAAGCTATGTTGAAATGGCGTTAGCCGAAGAATGTCTAGTGCAGTTAGATTTTTCGCCGCGAGATATTTCGGATCAGCTGATGTATTTAAATAAGCGTGATTTTAGTAGTGATGAGCAGCAACAAAAAGCAATAGCTGCCGATATAGATTTTAAACTTTGGAACGGATACGCGGATAAAATAGATTACTACAAAAAATGTTTTGCAATCGTGCAAAACATGGATAGAAATCATTTTAAAGAAATTTTAGGCCAGCAAGGGCTTGAGTTAGAAAAAGAAGTAATAGATTATGGCCATAGACGATAAAATTAAAGCCTTAAAGGATATGTTTCATGCCTGCACCACGTGGGAAAAGAAGTATGAAAAAATAATCGAGCTTGGTAAACAATGGCCAGGCTTAGATGAATCCTTAAAAATTGAAGATTTAAAGGTAAAAGGTTGCCAGTCACAGGTCTGGATAAAGGCTGAATTAACTGATGACAAAAAAATAAAATTTTTAGGTGATAGCGACGCGCTATTAGTAAAAGGCTTGGTTGCGCTGATTCTAACTGTTTATACGAATGAGACCCCGCAGACGATACTGCAGACCGATATCGGTTTCTTAAAAGATATTGGTTTTGATACCGGCTTAAGCCCAAGCCGCTCAAATGGATTATACTCGATGATTAAACAAATAAAGTACTATGCAACCGCATTTCAGTATTTACTTTCAAAATAAGATCGACATAAAATAACGGGTGTTTCAAATTTTAATTTCCTTACTTCTTATTGTAGTGACCGTTGGTAGTGCTGAGGCACGCATTCGTATGCGAAATGTGAAAGAGCCACCGCGCGTGTGCGCCATGATGAAAAAAGACGAGCTTTTAAGTAGGCCAAGTAAGCCAATTTGGTCCACCGAAAGAAATAGCTTGGTTGTGACTGATAACATCACGCTGGTGAATGACCTGGGTGTTAAGGTTTGCGAGTGGAATAAGGACATGTTTAACAGCATAGGGGAAATTTCTCACGTTCGCTTTTACATCGATGAGTATAAAGAGGTTCTTTACCCCTACATTGACAACAAGGAACGTGGAACACTATTAGTTAAAGTTCCTTTTAAAACCTGCGACTTAGCGGACCGCGTAACGTTAAATAAGTTTCAACTGCCTGAGTGTGAAAAACCCAAAAAGGAAAAACGTAAAAATAGAAAAAAATCGACAAAAAGAAAATGAGGCCCGTTATGAACAGTTTTAAAATAGGTTTTATAGTAGGATGTTTTTCATTAACCACTTACGCAGGAGCCCCCGGCATGGACTGGAAAAAACCGACAGATGCTGAATTAAAAGCAAAGCTTACTAAAATTCAATATGAAGTGACGCAAAAAGAGGGCACCGAGCGGCCTTTTCAAAATGAATACGACAAAAATAAAGACGACGGAATTTACGTGGACATCGTGTCTGGTGAACCGCTGTTTAGCTCGGTCGACAAATTTGATTCCGGCACAGGCTGGCCAAGTTTTACCAAGCCAATCGACGATAAAATGGTAACTTTAAAACAAGATCGTAAGCTTTTTTCAACCCGCACTGAAGTGCGAAGTGCCAAAGCCGATTCCCATTTGGGACATGTTTTTGATGACGGTCCACAGCCAACAGGTAAACGTTTTTGTATGAATTCAGCTTCGATGAGATTTATTCCTGCCACCCAGTTAGAAAAAGAAGGGTATGTTGAATTAGCCAAATTGTTTGGTGATAAAAAAAAAAGTTTGAAAAACTAATTTTAGCTGGTGGGTGTTTCTGGTGTATGGAAAAACCCTTCGAAATTTTACCCGGTGTGATTTCGGCAAAATCAGGCTACGCTGGTGGGTCGGGCAAAAACCCAACTTATGAGCAAGTATCAAGTGGTGGCACTGGGCACATCGAAGTTGTACAAGTTGAGTATGACCCAAGCAAAGTTTCCCAGGAGAAAATTCTAGACGTATTCTGGCAAAATATTGACCCTTACGACGGAACCGGTCAGTTTTGTGATAAGGGTAGCCAGTACGTTAGTGCACTATTTTATAAAAATAGTGAACAAAATGCGGCGTTTTCAAAAAGTTGGCAAGACAGTCAGAAAAAAGTTTTACAAAAAGGCGAATTAAAAACTAAATTTTTACCAGAAGCTGAATTTTTCGTCGCTGAAGACTATCACCAAGATTATTACAAAGTGAATCCGATCAGATATAAGTACTACCGAAATGGCTGTGGCCGCGATAAGCGCTTACAACAAATTTGGAAGCAGTAATGAATGCTAATTAATAAAGATTCTGTTTTAGCGATCGATTTCGGAACCAGTAATTCTTTAGTTGGTGCGGTCATAAACGGAAAATCTGTAGGCGCTTTACCGATCGATCCGTATGCGGCAGACCCCACCTTAATGCGCACGCTGCTTTATTTTCCGCATGGGGATCTGTGTTACTACGGTGCTGAAGCCTTATCACAGTACAGTGAACACGATATGGAAGGGCGCCTATTTCGTTCGTTTAAAACCCACTTAGCAAACCCTTCCTACGCGGGAAGTGTCATCGGTAATCGCAT
>JAYTMU010000180.1:0-9478 GCA_043728195.1 Bdellovibrionales bacterium | reverse complement strand
GTAATCAGCGCGAACCTGCTTGATTTTTATAAACTACAAATTCCGTTTATTGCTGGCGACTTTTTTACAGCGCAGACACTGCTATTTTTTGCTTTTGCGATTGCATTTGCTATCAAAGTTCCGCTTTTTCCACTGCATACTTGGTTGCCAGATGCGCATGTGGAAGCACCAACGCCTGGGTCAGTTATACTTGCCGGCGTGATGTTGAAAATGGGAACCTACTGTTTTTTACGCTGGGTAATTCCTTTGTTTCCTGAAGCTGCGGATCATTTTGCTTGGTTATTTATAGCTGTTGGAGTGATTGGAATAATTTATGGTGCATTGGTTGCTATGGTTCAACCCGACATTAAAAAACTTGTCGCATATTCTTCAGTTTCGCACATGGGTTATATCATAGTAGGTCTTTTTGTAATGAATGCGTACGGTGTTAATGGAGCTTTATACCAGATGCTGAACCACGGAATTTCGACCGGAGCCCTTTTCATTTTGATCGGAATGATTTATGAGCGTACGCATTCGCGCGAAATATCTAAGTACGGTGGCTTAGCAGCAGCCATGCCAATTTTTACGATTGGCTTTGTTGTAGTGACACTTTCTTCGATTGCAGTGCCAATGACCAACGGTTTCGTAGGTGAATTTTTAATTCTTCTTGGATCTTTTCAGTATTCTCCGTGGGTGGCTGCTGTATCCGTTACTGGTGTCGTGTTTGGTGCGGCCTACATGTTATGGATGGTAAAGCGCGTATTCTTTGGTCCTGCAGGTGAAATTGTAAATCATTCTAGCCATAATAAAAGCCATGCCTTGTTAGACTTAAACTTTCGCGAATTAGTTGTGTTAGCGCCATTGGTATTTTTAATATTTTGGATGGGCTTATTGCCAAATCACTTTATGGATTACTCGAAAGCCAGTGTTGATCATTTGATAAAGAACAAAATGAATTACTCCTTAACATGGAAGGGCGAAGGGAACTAGAATGATAAATACATTCGGCCTATCTGACGTTTTACTAATTTCGCCGCTGATTGCACTTTTTATTTTTAGCTTAATTCCTATAACCATAAAAGTTCTTCGTGGAAATATCGAACAGTCGCCTGCCGCGACAACCATTGAAGCACTTATTGGCCTGACGTTAGCTGCGGGTCTGCTAATTGTATTTGGTGGTTCGGGAAAAACTGCTTTCAGCGGACAGCTTGTTTTCGATGGGTTAACGCAGTGGATGGGACTTATCGCAGTGGCAGCTGCTGCCGGTGGGCTGATACTAATGTACGAAAACCCGGCTACAAGGGGCTCGCAATTTTCGGAACTTGTTTTTTTAGCGATGAATTCAATAGTCGGTATGCTCATACTGGTATCTGCGGTTGATTTACTAATTATATTTATTGGCTTAGAGCTAATGTCGCTTTCGCTTTATCTAATGATTGCTATGTCTCATGAACAAAAGATTTCTAAAGAAGCTGCAATAAAATACTTTGTATTAGGATCTTTTGCCTCAGCCATTTTCTTGTATGGAATTTCATTCATATTTGGAACAGCAGGAACTGTTAACCTGTTGGATTTGATGGATAACTCGGCCAACTTGATGGCCACAAACAAATTATTTTTGTTCGGAGTTACCTTTATTGTTATTGGTTTTTGTTTTAAGGTTTCAATTGCTCCGTTTCACGCGTGGACCCCGGATGTGTATCAAGGGGCTCCGACACCATTAACCTCATTTATGGCGACGGCAGTAAAAACAGCGTCTTTCGCAGCGTTCCTGCGGGTATTAGCAACGAAACCACTGCTCGGTTCGCAAAACCTGTTCGATGTATTGCAGTGGCTAGCAGTAATTACTATGACGGTTGGAAATATTGCTGCACTTATTCAATCGAATTTAAAACGAACCTTGGCTTATTCGTCCATATCACATTCCGGTTATTTACTGGTGGGTTTAATTTGTGCGGGTGTTAGTCAAAACTCAGCATTTGGCGCGGGCAGCGTGATTTTTTACTTGATTGGTTATGCGTTGATGACTACCGGTGCATTTGCCATCGTAAGTTTAATGGAAAAAAACGAAAACTCGGTGATTCAAGTGGAAAACTTAGCAGGCTTTGCGAAAAAGCAGCCCCTACTTGCGTTTTGTTTTACTATTTTCCTTCTATCACTAGCAGGCTTGCCACCAACACTTGGATTTTTTGGAAAACTTTATTTATTTAGTGCGGCCGTCAATGAAGGTTTAGTTTGGCTTGCGCTTTGGGGAGTTTTAAACTCAGTGCTAAGTGTTTATTATTATTTGCGACCAATAGTTATGATGTACATGCACGACGGCGACTGTGACATTGCTGATGATCATTCGTACGCAACGATCATTATGATTGTTGTTGCTGCAGCCTTGATACTTATTTTAGGACTAGCATCTGGTCCAATATTCAAAATGATTGAACGAAGCTTGGGATAAAAAAATTAGCAGGTAAATTTTTTATATTTTCACATTAAACAGCAGTAATTGGTGATTCACGGATCATCCATCCATGGGAACGCTTACTTATGGCCATCGTGGCCATAAGTTCGAAATAGAAAAGCAATAGTGGGAGCTTTTTAATTAAAGTATGAGATCACTGTATAGGCGAAAAAATAAAATCCACAAGCAATACGCAAGAACCAAGTCCAAACCTCGTGCTACTTCATAAAAAAACCCCTAACAAGCCACTTTCTAAAAAAGATTCCATTCACTTAATACTTCGTGGCCAGCGGGTACATTTGAATTCTTAAATTTATTTTTAGAACTTATGGCCACGATGGCCATAAGTGAGCGTTCTCACGGATGGAAGATCTGAAAAATTACCTATTACTGCTGTTGTTGGCTCGGCATCTTTAAAATTCACCGACTAATTCTTCAGACGAATAAAAAATTAAATGTAATCTCTTAACCCCTGCAGTCCGGATTTGAAGCCAATCTTTAAAATCTTTTGCAGGATGTTTGCGTTAAGCGAAAAGTGATCAGCGAAAAACATTTCGTAATCCTGCGCTCGTGGAGCAATGTAAATGTAATCAACATCCGGATTGTAAGTTAGTTTATCTTTTACTGTTTTTAAAATCAGATTTTTTTGAGCTATCGGTAAATTTAAATCGTCAGCCGCCTGCTTCAATGCAAAATACACATCTTTTTTCTGCTGTTGAAATTGGATGCTTCGCGCAACTTTTTGTTCAAGCACCTGATACAAAGCCTGATTTATGATTGCAGGCATTCCATAAGTATGAAGTGACCCAACCTCGGGGGCATAGTGGTATGGTTGCATGGAATACGAGGCTATGACCAAATCAGCGCCATGATCAGCCGCCACATGTGTACTTAAAGTATCGCGAATTTCTCCGTCATAGTGGTAGATCGTATTACCGTCTGGTTTTTTAACAGGATAGGGCGCAAATACTGGAGGTAAAGATGTCGAGGCCGCAACTGCTTCAGAAATTTTTGTGTAGCCAATGTACCGGGTTGTATCGTTTTTTGTGCTTTCTAAAAAAGGACCGAAGATTGTTTTACGGGAATGATTTAATTGTGTAGCAACCACGTAAAGTTCGACGCCTAGCCGCGAGAAATCATTTTCATCCAAAACATATTTTCTTAAGTAGCGCTCGATTCCGCTGGTGTTAAATATTCCATTTAAGGTGAAGCCTTTCTTTAGAAAAGCCTCTAGACCTCCGGTCAGGAGTGATTTTTGTAATAAACTTTCAGGTAACCAGCTTAAAAGTCGTTTCGAATTTAAATTAAACAAATGGCGGTAGCCAATCGGCTTAATATGTTCTTCTTTGGGAAGGCTGTAAAACAGCTTTGAGCCAGCACCCACTTGAAATGCGGTAATTAAAGACTCTAGTGATCTGCCCGATGCTAAAACGGATGCGACGAAAGATCCCGCACTAGATCCCACATATAATCTTATTGTTGGTGCATTTGGTACATCAGGAATTTTTGCATCCACATACTTTTGGCGCACTAACTCTTTAGGACCACCCGCGAAAACAAATCCCTTTTCTTTTAAGGCAAGACAAACTCCGATGTGGTAAGCGGCGGCTTTTATACCACCACCACTTAAGACCAAAGCTATCTTCTTTTTCTTGTGAATATTCATATTACTGCGGTAGTTAACCACGGTTTAAATAACCAAGAAACCTGATTTTAGTTAAATTAAGATTGCTTATCCAGACCTTCAGCCAGCTAGTCAGCACAGTTTTTAAGCCAAAATAGTGATTAGTCACGACCATGGACCTGTTTAAAATTCACGTTTGACACGGCTTTCGCCCATGTTAGGCTTGAGTAGTCGAGGGGACGTTAGAGTATGAACATAGAACACGCATCGAAAAGTTGGTTACCTTTAGCTGACTATTCAATGAAGTATAAGATCAGTGTTTCTACTTTGCGCCGTCGGATTAAAACAGAGGATATCCAATTCAAATTTGATGATGGAAAGTATCTAATCTGTGATGACCAAGCCCCGACTTCGGACACGGGCCCGAATAATTATGTCCAGGAACATCGCCCCTCCCTTAAAAGTGACGCTGAGCCTGGAATAATGAAAAATCAGACTGCTGAAGTAAAAACGGATTCCAGCGAATCCGTTATTACCGCAGCTAATCGGCTTTTGGCAGATCTGAAAAAAGCCTACACGCAAATTCTGCAAGAAAAAGAACAACAAATCAGACATTTGAATCAAGAGAACTCGGATTTGAAAACTTTGATCAAAGTTCTAGAATCTGAGAATCACCGGTTGCGGAATTAGCACCCCCATTTCAATGTGGTAATTTATCGAAAACATAACAGACAAATTCATTTTGATAGTTGACGACAATTTAGATTTGCAGGCGCTTTATAAGCAATGCCTAACCCATGATGGATACAAGGTGCAGATTGCAAGCAATGGTAAAGAAGCCTTAGCATTTTTACAAATTTCTAAGGTGCCGCCGTGCCTGATCATATTAGACCTAATGATGCCCGTAATGAATGGTTGGGATTTTTTAAAAGAATGCGAGCAAGATCCAATGCTTTTAAAAATTCCAATTGTAGTTTGCTCAGCAGTAACTGAAAAACAACCCGCGAACGTTAAATTCATAAAAAAACCATTGGACAGAAAAACTTTACTTGCGATAGCCGAGCAACATTGCAAAAAAATCTCTTAAAATGAAAAGATCTTTGGTTGTTGTTTTCTGTGCATTCATAGTTATGGCGATTGGCTTTACGGTTTTGCTTGGGTGGGCAATAGATAACAGCGCTATGAAATCTGTACTTCCAGGCTTCATTAGCATGAAAGCAAATACCGCAGCAATTCTAGTGTTGCTATCGACAGTTCTAATAATTTTACACGAACGAACGAAGTCTATTAACAGAGTAGTACTGTCGACAGTGATATGCATTTTCGTAATAGTTTTGTCCGTTTTAACCCTATTGCAATACCTAACCAACGCAAACTTTGGCATCGATGAAATGCTATTCCTTGAAGAAGCCGCAGCTCTTGGGCGCTTTCCGCCTGGCCGATTAGCGCCAATAACAGGGGTAAATTTTATTTTTCTATCAGTAGCTTTTTTGGTAGGCAATGTGCCTAGAAAACCATGGATTCAATTCTCGCAATTTTTAACAATTTTGGTTTTTTTCTCAGGAGGGCAGGCATTCCTGGGCTATGTCATGGGCATGAGCTACGTATTCGGCGCTGCATACTACACGCAGATGGCTTTGCACACCGCTGTTGGCTTTATCTTATTAAGTATTGCAACGTTACTGTCACGCGCTGACGAAGGTTACGTTAAAGCCTTCACTGCGAAAACATCGACGTCCGTGTTAGTACGACGACTTCTGCTTGCTGTCCTATTCGCGCCGCCGATAACTAGATGGGCTTCAAAAAAAGGTTTCGAAGCAGGCCTGTTCGACAAGGATTTTGAAACCTTAATCCTACTTATAGGCAGCATGATCGTCACAGCTTTCGTGGTGCTACTGACTGGCAAAGCACTTCACGAAAATGAAATTAAAAAATTGGAGTTGTTAGCACTCGAAAAAATTGCTCGTGCGGATGCTGAAAAAGCGTTGCAAGCGCGCGATCATTTTTTATCGATAGCTTCGCATGAACTAAAGACGCCACTTATGTCTTTACAACTACAAAATGAAATCGTGCAGGATCAAATTAGCAAAAAAGATGCTGCAATGCTAAATTTTGCAAAGCTACAAAATATTTTCCAAACATCTGCCAGACAAATACAATGGCTAGGAAACTTGATCACAGAAATGCTGGATGTAACAAAGATTGCAACCCGCGGGGTTGCATTAACGAAATCAACGGTGGATCTTTTTGCACTAACGTCCGAGGTAACAAAACGGTATCAAGAGCAATTTGATTCGGTGAACAGTGCGCTAACCTTCAAAGGTGTTCCCTCAGAAGTTGAATGTGACAAAATCCAAATTGAACGAGTCCTTACAAATTTAGTTACCAATGCATTTAAGTACGGCCTGAAAAACCCGGTTTCGGTTGAATTACGTTTAAATGGAAACTTTGCAGAGATCATGGTTGTAGACCAGGGTTTAGGAATCGCAGCCGGTGACCAGGCCCGCATTTTTGAAAAGTACGAGCGTGCCGTATCAGAAAATGAGATCTCAGGTTTAGGTTTAGGGTTATTTATTTGCAAAGAAATTGCCGAAGCCCATGGTGGTGAGCTTATTTTAAATAGCAAGCTTGGCGAAGGTTCCACCTTTACGCTTCGGCTACCCATTGGCTGATTCAATTTAGTAGGGAGCGAAGTTGAAACCACAGTTTAAGAAACTAAAAATATTAAAGCTCACTCAGAGCCTTAATTAATGAAGTCTCAAAAAGATCAAGGCGCTCTATATAAATAGGGAACTGCTTTGCCATCATTAAAGTTCGAAGCGGGTTTGAGTCGTTTTGAAGCTGAACGCTTATTTCGTATCTAGGATCACTATATAACACAATCAACGATGCAAAAGGTATGCGCTGCGAAGACTCTAAATGTTTTTTGTAATCAGTTACTTTTTCATGAAGCTTCAACACATCAGCATTTTTCAAAGGGTAATTGTCTTTCGTTTCTAGATAATTTTCTACAACAGATTCATTAATATAACCTAAATATTTAACAATATTTAATTGGCCGGCAGAGTTTTTCAAAGTATTTGTTTTTGGATCTACTTGAACTTTTGCCACAACATGGGTCATTTGCTTGCCATCCTGGTTAATACCACTTCCAAGCTTAACTGCCATGAAAACAGATTTTTTATCAAATTCAGCCACGTAAGCAGAAGCTATCGATGCCGCAAATACTAACGAAAACAGCAAGCCTAGATTTTTCATAAAATGTCCTTTGTTTTATTCAAAAGACTACTTTTCACTTTGCGGACCAGGTTAAAACAAATTCAGATTAGTTGATTGGGCTTAACCTACAGGTTGGACAAATTTTGTTAGACAGGCAGATGAGGTCTTATTTTGAGATTGAAAAAATATTATTTGAAATAAAAAATAACCGTTCTGGATTTCTTGCGGCTTTCGAAAGAGCATTAATTTTCTCATTCAGTTGATCGTATAAAGCAATTAATTCTTTCGATTCGCTTTCAGTTACACCTAAGCAGTACATTTGAAAACGATTAGGGCGGTGTAACTGGCTTAAGCCCTTTTTATCTAAAGCTGTACATGCTCAAACAATCCGGAAACTCAGTAACCGGTTTCCTAATGCCTACGACATCCATCCCCCTAGAAACTTTCCGCGTCCCTCTGTAATCCCAAAAGCAAAATGCCGGTTTTTAAACCAGCCTTTCAACTTAGGAGGGAGCGATGTTTAAACTAGGCAGCCGTAGCGGAAGTTTTAGTCTTCTTTTCCTGCTTGCGAGAACCTGTTTTGTTTGTAAAATGAGGATATCCAATTCAAATCTGATGATGAAAAACATCTGATCTGTGATGACCAAGCCCCGACTTCGAACACGAGCCCAACTAATTTAATCTGCTGAATTTTTATTAAAACCAATCTTTTTTGCCGAAACTTCTATTACAGCTTCTCCGAAAAGACGACCGATCAGATCTAAAAGGGTCATCATCTTTTCTCGCCTATTTCCTGTGGCGACAACATTAATATATTCGTCATTAAAAATTTGAATTAATCGATCCAATTCAAGCGGCGATTTCACATGAACACGTTCGATATCTTCATAGTCTTTTTCAAGTCCTCTTTCAATTTTACTTATAGCCAGATCGTATTTATCAAGATACCAAACACGTAAATTATTTTTTTTAAAATCTTTAAATTTTGACCGACTTCGATAGCCATCTGGCGGGAAAAACACACCGCCCCGTGAAGATAGGTACAAATCCATTTTTAATATTTTAGCTTCTTCGGAAAAAATTGTGTTAAGTTCCTCGTCGATTTCGCCATCAATATCGACGTCGTTTGTAACTTTGGTTACATTCTAACCTAAAATAGCTGAGGCGCCGCCAATAATGAATAGGTTAATTTTCTTTTTTAGCCGTGCATCTATGCGGCTCAATAATTCTTCTAATAGTTTGCCGGTGACTGCGCCCATTTTTCCCATCTTTGCAGGTGATCATCAACTGATCCACGTACTTTTAAGTTCCATTTGACGGCCAATTTGTTTTTTAAAAAAAGCTCAGGAAAGTGGGTCTTAGTCGCAGCAACCAAAAATTCTTCAGTTGGTGATCGCGCAGGCTCCAGTATTTTCAACATCAGTCTGAATTTTTCATGCGGTCGAAAAGCTTGAGCCATTTCAACAAAATATCCGAATACATTTACTTGGTTTACGGAGTAAGCTTCGGCAACTAAATTAAGCGGATGAAGCTGGTTTACATTTTTCCAAAGAACATAGGGAACTAGTGATTCATAAACGCCATCTTGCCGGGCTCTTTTTAGGGCTTCGCCAACACTTTCAGTTAAAGAAAGTGTTCCATTTTTTGAATTGGCTAAGGGGGCTCCGAAAAGTGCCAAACTAGACATTAAATTTTCTTCGGTTCTACGAGGCACTAACACAACTTGAAAATTTAACGCTTTTGCCACCGAACTTAAGTTGTCTAGTTTCATATTTCTATTTTTTGAGGCTGAATGTAAAGCTTGTCGGCTTATATGTGAAACTTTCTCTAGTTTAGAAAGGTTTTCCGATTTTAATTTGTTGAAAAACTCATTCGTATTCATATAATTATCCTATCATAATTAAGTGGAAAGTCAACTTTACACTTAATTTATCGGTAACATGTTGAAATAACTTAAGTATATTGGGTTATAAAGCTTGTAATATTTTATAGATATTTGAGACTTGAGTCAGGTGATTCCGATGATTTACGCTAGTTCCGCTAAAGATCAGCGCATCGGATTGTAAGCGCACAGTTTATCTGAACCCCTCATAATATGGCGCGCGGATGCATAGTTCCCGTTAAATTCGCGTCTAAGCTTTGAAAGCTTCTTAATTTCGATTTGAACGGCGATTAATTTTAGCTGCGAATTTTAAAAG
>JAYTMU010000179.1:0-13912 GCA_043728195.1 Bdellovibrionales bacterium | reverse complement strand
GGTAATGCATTCGTTGCAATATCAAAATCTTTTGGTTTGATACTGACCAACAAGTCGCGAACTCCGCCGCCAACTAAATAAGCCTGAAATCCGCCCTCTTTTAGACGTTTCAATATGCCGATAGCCTGCGGGTCGATGGCATCCTGCATCTGGTGAAGTTTTTCAGTATAAATCTTCGTCAGTGAAGACTTTGTCATTTCTGTCATGTCGTCTACATTTTTAATTGAGCTTCGTTTTCAAGTCGAGTACTTAAAATCAATGTTCTTAGATAATTTCAACTATTCTGTGTTGGGCACAAATTCAGAAAGCCGAATTGTATTTATTCACGGTTTAATGGCATTTTCTGCAAACTGGCGTAAAATCGCTGGTCGTTTAGAAAATGAATTTCAATGTCTGATTTATGATCAAAGGGGACATGGTCGCTCGTTCAAACCTGAAAGTGGCTACACCCCCGAGATTTTTGCTGAAGACTTAAACAAGATTACCGATGAGCTGGGCTGGATAAATTTTCATTTAGTTGGCCACTCGATGGGTGGGCGAAATGCCATGGTATTTGCGCATTTGTATCCCGACAAAGTTCGAACCTTGACCATTGAAGATATGGGCCCTGACGCCGATTCAAAATCATATCTATACTATGAAAAAATGCTTGGCAGCATTCCCACTCCGTTTGCGTACAAACAGCAGGTTAAAGATTTTTTCAGTCAAAATTTTTTAAGTGTGTTTACTCCAAAGGAATCACCTTCGGTATTATCGCTATTTTTACAGGCGAATCTTGAGGAAAAACCCTCTGGAGTTTACGATTGGAAATTTTCAAAGCATGCCGTGATTGCAATTGTTCAAGAAGGCCATCAGAAAGATCGTTGGCTAGAAGTTAGTTCGTTTAAAATGCCAGTGTTATTAGTTCGCGGCGAGACTTCGCATGTGCTTAAACCTGAAACATTCGAAAAGATGCAGCAGGTAAATCCGAATATTCAAGGTGTGCAAATAACGGGCGCTGGACATTGGATACATTACGAGAAGTTTGAAGAATTCACGACTGTTCTGCGGGAATTTATAAAATTGCACAATGCATAAAGTCACATGTGGTGGCTGTGAAACGCGTGACAGTGAAACCGCATAAGACTATCACATAGCTTGCTATGAAATATTCTGAATTAAATCTGGAACCGCGTCTAAATTCTGCAATTGAAAAATTGAACTATGTTGAAATGACCCCTATTCAGGAGCAAGCCATTCCGCTGATTATGGCAGGAACGGATGTTGCTGGATTAGCACAGACGGGGACCGGCAAAACGGCAGCGTTTTTAGTGCCCTTGATTGAGCGTATTTTACGAACTCAAGCTGAACCCGATCACGAACGCGCATTTAAAAACTGGCTACCAATCAGCCAAGTTTTAATTTTAGTTCCTACACGCGAACTAGCAGATCAAATTAATGAAAACGTACTAAAAATTTCAGCCGGTACTGGAATCAAAAGTTATCCCCTGTACGGCGGAACTGGTTACGATAAGCAAAAAGAAGCATTAAAATCGGGATTACAGTTCATTGTTTCAACGCCCGGCCGTCTGATTGATTTATACAAAGAAAACCATGTGGATCTGAAACAAGTCCGAGTCATTATTTTTGATGAAGCTGACCGTATGTTTGATATGGGCTTTAAAGACGACATGAAGTTCGTTTTAGGGCGTGTTCCGCGGGATCGTCAGTTTCTAGTTTTCAGTGCTACCCTTAATTTTGATGTACTAAATACCGCTTATCAATTTGGTGCCGAACCCGTTGAAATAAATATAAGTCGGGATCAAGCCAAAGCGGATCACGTAAAAGATTTTTTAATGCACGTGGGTCACGAAGAAAAACCACAGCAGTTGTTGTCACTTTTGAAAAAAGAAAATCCAAAGCAGGCAATGATATTTACAAATTTCAAACACAATGTGGACCGCATTTCGAAATTTCTAATGGATAATCATATTCCGGCAATGGGAATTTCAAGCCTAAATTCGCAGCCGCAACGAAACTCGGTCATCGAAAAGTTTAAAGCTGAAAATGATCAAAATATTTTAGTGGCAACTGACGTTGCTGCGCGCGGGTTAGATATTACCGGTGTTGATATGGTGGTTAATTTCGAACTACCGCAAGATGCTGAATCTTACGTTCACCGCATTGGTCGTACAGGTCGCGCTGGTCGTGAAGGCAAAGCTTTTTCATTGGTATGCGATAAAGATATCGATTCTTTGGGGCGCATTGAAGAGTACACCAAGAAGAAAATTGAAAATTCATATCTTGAAGATGCAGATGTAATTAAAGAATACAAAAAATTACAGTCAGAACAGCGCGGAAGTTACAGCGATCGTTTTGATCGCTCGAAAAGCCGTCCAGGTGGCGGTGGTCAAGACCGTGACCGTAAGCCAAGATCTTTTGATGCACGTGGCGACGGCAAGCGCCCAGCCCGTTCAGACAATTTCAAAAAAGATCACTCTAAGCCAATGCCTAAAGACGGCGTAAAGCAAGGACCTAAGCCAATCGAACGCAAAGTTCCAAGTGCTACAAGTCATGCACCGAAGGCGGAAAAGCATGATCGAAAAATTCATCCGCAAACTAAAGGTGTTGGTCCTAAAGCTCACCCAAGTAAAGCAATTTCTACGAAGCCGCTGGCAGCAAAAAAAGAACAATCAAAGACTGCTCAGAAGCCAACAAAGTCGTTTCGAAGTAATTCAGGGAAATCGGTAAGTACTTCAAAAGGTTTGGGTACAACCGTGAAATCACTAATTAAAAAAATATTTGGTTAGTTTGCCTTTCTTAAGCAAACTCTTTTAACCACACTCTGTAACTGTGCACCCTATATGCTGCCAAGTTTCAGAGTGTGAATAAATGGATTTAAACAATTCGTAGATAATTTCTCAAAAGTTTAGTTAAAAACCAGTAGTAATTGGATTTAAGACAGCAGAAGTTCTTAAAAGCATGTAACATCATTAGCTTGGAAAACTCGAAGTTCCTGAGCCAGCCCAAAAATATTTTTAACGAACCAAAATATTCGACCGCCATTGGAACGTGTCTAAAATTGCATTACATGTTAAGAGTGTCTTGTTAAATCTCGCAAAACTATCAAGGCAGGTTGCCAATACAATCTTATCATCTTTTTTAAAAAAAACTTGGCGCGATTTGGTAGCTTTATTTTTTTGACTTAAGTCGACAACCACTGAATTTAAGTCCGAGTTTTTTAATGACTGCAATCCGATAACTTCGAAACCATATTGATTGTAGTCACGCAAATACTGCCGCACATATTTTTCAAGGTCTGTTTTCGCTGAAACTTTTTCAGACGTAAAACTTAAAATAGCTTTCGTTGTGGAACTTGAAGGTGCCATCTCAATAACTTGTGTCTGCGATGCAAGTGGATTTCTTAAAACCCAATCCGTAGGAATTTGTTTTATTTGGAAACCCATTTGGCTGAAGACTGTACTTGTATGAACTTGATTAATAAGGGAACTTCCGGTCATGGGGTGCGGCGCCGCCAGTGCATAGTTTTGAAATACGGCTATTGAGATTAAAATTAGTTTCATATCTTAATTTTGCCATTTTTTTCTGAAAACTTCAAAATTTTAGTCAGTAAACTGGTCGGGTTTATCTTTTTCACATCATTTAAATTAACCCACTTGCCATGCTGCAACGTCTTAGGAAGCGGCTGCTTCGGTGGTTCAATAAATATATATAGGGCGTATTTCGTTACGCTGTGTTTAAGATGGAAAGCTTTGGGTTTTTTACTTAACTTCGACAAACTGCTGTCTGGAAAATGCAGATTTTTTAGAAACGGCGACTTCAACAACGGTGTTAAATAAATTTGATCTTTTTTAAACTGTGGGCGTAAAACCCAGTGCCAAATTTCGATTGCGGCACGTGGGCGCGGGGTTGGCAGCGTTGTAATTTGATCGGTTTTTAAGGCAACACACCTTTTTTTCCAGGGACACAACAGACACAACGGTTTTTTTGGGGTGCAAACTGTTGCGCCTAGTTCCATAAGACCCTGATTCATATCGGAATTACTTTTTGTATTCGCTAATGCGTCGGCTAAGTCTTGTAGGATCTTTTTTTCTTTTCCATTCCACCAATTTAACTTTAAGCCGTAGCGTCTGCTAAGAACCCGAATGACATTGCCATCTAATACGCCTACTGGCTCATCAAATGCCAAACTAGCTACGGCCCGGGATGTATAAGGACCAAATCCGGGAAGCTCAAGCAACTTAGCGGCTGTTTTGTAAAAGCCAGATTCAGCCAAATGCTGTGCTGAGCGGTGTAAATTTCGTGCACGCGAGTAATAGCCAAGACCTGCCCAGTGTTCAAGAACTTCGTCTTCTTTTGCGCTGGCCAAGGCGCTGACATTGGGAAATTTAGCGATGAATTTTTCGTAATAGGGAATGACTGCGGCCACAGTGGTCTGTTGCAACATCACTTCGGAAATCCAAACTTTGTAAGGATCTTTGTAATTATCCTTGTGTTTGCGCCAGGGAAGATCGCGTTTGTTAGCTAAATACCAAGTTAATAAATCGGCTTGGTCGACCGACAATTCCTTAAGATTATTTAACCCACTTTTAGCACCCATGACACAGTACTTTAGTAGATAATCTATTTGTAACCAAGATCATTTTTGACAATAATTGCATCTATGATCAAAGACTTTAAACCC
Source organism: Bdellovibrionales bacterium (assembly GCA_043728195.1). Classification (GTDB taxonomy): domain Bacteria; phylum Bdellovibrionota; class Bdellovibrionia; order Bdellovibrionales; family Bdellovibrionaceae; genus Pseudobdellovibrio. Next base: position 9,228 of record JAYTMU010000179.1, on the reverse strand, counting down.
ATGAGTGGCCGCGAATTCCCCAGATTTTCAGGTATAAAAACTTTTTTTCGTTTGCCCATTGCTGAAATTGAAGAAAATTTTGATGTGGCGTTATTTGGTATTCCGTACGATGGCGCAGTTTCTTATCGTCCCGGAGCCCGCTTTGCACCGACCCAGATACGTGATGCTTCAAGCCTAGGACGAGGCTTTCACATGACACGAGCGATATCGCTGTTTGAAAAATTGAAAGTCGCAGATGTGGGCGACTGTCCTACCGTACCTATTGATCAAGCGCAAACCTATGAAAAAATAGAAAAGTTCGCGGACGCGATTTTAAAAACTAATAAAAAATTCATTTCAATCGGTGGCGATCACTCGACAACTTTGCCACTGCTCCGAGCGCTAAAGAAAAAATACGGCACCGCTCTTAGTTTTATTCACTTCGATGCACACTTAGATACCTATCCAGCGGCATGGGGGTGCGAATATCATCACGGAGCGTTTGCACGGCATGCAATCGAAGAGGGACTGGTTGATCCAAAAAGGATGTTACAAATTGGCATTCGTGGACCACTTGCGGGAAGCAATGATTTAAAAATTGTAACGGACCACAAGGTGCAAGTTCGAACTGTTGATGACATTCGCGAACAACCCATTCAAGAATTTTTAAAAACACTGCCAACATTTTCTGGGCCGACATATATTAGTTTTGATATCGATTGTTTAGACCCTGCCTACGCACCTGGGACTGGAACGCCAGTTCCAGGTGGTCTCACGACGTATGAAACTCAAAGAATTTTACGTGCATTAAGGATTGAAAATTTGGTTGGCGCAGACATTGTTGAAGTTTGCCCTCCATTTGATTCCTCGCAAATCACATCGCTGGCAGCTGTCGATACACTATTTGAACTTCTTTGCCTGATGGGAGAAAAAAAATGATAAGTTTTACACTTGTATGCATTCTTTGGTCGAAACCCGAGATTAAAGTTATTAAAGTTCCAGTTGATGAATACGCGATGGCATTTATCGAAGAAACTTTCGGTGAATTTAAATACGAAGCGAGCGTTGTCGAAGGGCGAATGAATTCGATTAAAATTAGTCACCTAAAAAAGGATGTCTCTTCGCACTCTTATTCTGCAAGTGATTTGCAATTAAAATCATTAGTGACACGATTACAAGTGGCCGAGGAAGAATCTAGTTTAGATTGTGACGTTCGACCGAGTGAAAAAATGAAAGGCCAAAAATGAAAGAACAAAAAGCAATTTTAGCGGCAGGCTGTTTTTGGGGGGTCGAAGAGCTTTTAAGAAAATTTCCTGGAGTTTTAAAAACAGAAGTTGGTTATTGCGGTGGTAAGGCCGCGGCGGATGCGTTGTATTCAAAAGTGAAAACAGGTGGTACCGGACACGCCGAGTCAGTGCTTATTGAATTTGATAGCGAAAAGATTTCTTATGAAACGTTACTACAGGCATTTTTCAAATTGCATGACCCCACGACGCCGAATCAGCAGGGCAACGATATTGGGACCCAGTACCGATCAGTTATTTTTTGTATGGATAGTTCGCAAAAGGAAATTGCTGAAAAAATTAAAATAGAAGTACATGATTCTGGAAAATGGAAGCGGCCTGTGATTACCCAAATCGTAGACGCTATGCCGTTTCATTCGGCCGAAGAATATCACCAAGATTATTTACAAAAAAATCCGACAGGTTACACGTGCCATTACTGGCGCGAATAGCAGCCTAGCTTTCAATGCCTAGGCTAATTTGCGACCATAAGACCGGGTTTAGAATTTCTGAACCAATAAGATAAACAGGTTCGTGCTCTTTGGCTTTTCCTTTTTTAGCTTCCGTTGGCAAAAAACCAGTTCCGCCAATTTCTTTGAACCATTCCCGTCGTAGCGCAAGTGAATTTGTAACAAGCACATGTTTAAATTCTTCAAATTCTTTTCGAACACTGCGGCCATGTTCGAAGGTTGATAACACAGCATAGTTTTTATTCGTTTGAATTTTTTCAAGGACCTGAAATCCAAGTTCTAGCCAGTATTTGAACTTTTGGCGACCCGGGGTTTTCGAGGTAAAAATAAGATCCAGATTGCCTGATAAAAAGTGGGCTTCAAGTTCATTTAAATCATAGATCTCAATAAATATTTTTGAAACCCCTACATGATCAAAACAAAATTGGCACGTATCCATCGCAAACGACGAAAGTCCTTCCAGGGTGCCAATGCGAATTTCTGCGACCACTTGATTTTGGCTTAAATTAGCAAGCTCTGCTTCTAGGCGCTTACTTGATTTTTCAAACATGATAGACAATTGAAATGCAACAGGTGTCCAGCCAGATTTACGTTTGGCAGAGCGGTCTAACAACACAATTTTTAATTCATCTTCAATTTTCGCGATAATTCGTGAAAGCTGGGGTTGGCTTAAGCCAACGTGCAATGCGGCCGCGGATAGGTTTTTAAAATGAATCGCTTTTCCTAACACGCTGAGTTCGTAATAAATATGCTGCATCCGGTTCCCTTCAAGACTTTTTGATGTAATTAAAAACGGCAACAAGACCAAATACTGCAGCCAAAGTGTAGCCGATCAAACTAACTGCCGGCATACCACCTAACATCCAAGATACCGATGTCGGGTAGATCATTGAACTTGAAATAATAAGTGCCGCAATGATAATTCCCAAAAACAGAAGATTAAACGAGATTTCAATACTGCGGCGAAGCTCGTCAAAACCTTGCACTTCAACTCGGCTACGGTAGTCAGGTGAATTAAAGCGACGTAGTATTAAATTTAGCTGACGTGGTAACGAGTACAGGAAGCCTCTGGATTCACGCAGCAACAGTGCGGCTTCATCGATAAATTTAGTTGGCTGAAATTGGTGTTGAGCAACTTCGCCCACCATAGATAATGTAAACTTTAAAAAATCAAAGTCCGGCACAATTTTTTGTCCTAAGCCTTCGATTGAAACAATAGATTTGAAAAACATCATTAATTCTGCCGGAACAGATAAACCGTGGGAAGCCGCAACACTTGATGACGTCATCAAAATTTTTCCGACATTCATGTGCTTCATGGTTAATCCATAATAGGGAGATATCAATGACTGAAGCTCTTTAGCGAACTGATCAACATTAACGGTATCTGAAAAAGGAGCTAAATCCACATACTCGTAGGCTAAGCGTAGGTAATCTTCTTTTGACAGCGCAACCAACATATTAACAATTGCGGTCTGAGTTTTATTGTTAAGCCGACCGACCACACCAAAATCTATTAGGCCTATTTTATTGTTGGGGTAGACAAAGAAATTTCCTGCGTGTAGGTCACCGTGAAAAAAACCATCTATAAAAACCATTTTTAGGTAGGAACGTAAACCCAATTTAACAATTTCTTCGGCTTGTACCCCGGGTTGTTGCAAAGCTCCGTCTTGTGAAAGTCTTTTTCCTAGCATCATATCCATAACCAGCACGCGCTCGGTTGTTAAATCAAAATACACACTGGGAATTTGCACATTTTCTTCGGTCTTGAAATTTTCTTTAAATTTGCGAACGTTGTTGCCTTCAATTACGAAATTTGTTTCAAGTTCTAAAGTTTTAAAATACTCGTCGACCATGGCAACTGGGTTGAAGGGGCGAACTTCTGGTATGTATTTTTCTAGCAGTTCAGCTATGAAATAAAGAACATTTAAATCGTCATTTATGATATTAACAATGCCTGGGCGTTGTACCTTTAACACCACAATTTTCCCATCCATCATGATGGCTTTGTGCACTTGAGCAATACTTGCAGAACCTAACGTTGTTTCATCAACCGACGAAAAATTCTTTTTCCAATCTTTACCAAGTTCGTCTGCTAAAACACCTTCGATAATTTTAAAATCTAACGGTTGAACCTGGTCATGCAAAAGGACCATTTCTTCCATGTAATCATCGGGGACTAAGTCAGGGCGCGAGGCTAGCAATTGGCCAAATTTTACAAACGTGGGACCAAGCTCTTCAAAACTTAAACGCAGCCTGGTGGGAACAGACAGCAGTTCTTGGGCTTCAGTTGTTGAAGCAGACGATACCAGATTACCTAGATTTATTCTTTCGACTAGATTTTTTAGACCGTGCTTTGCGAAAACCCCCAGGATCGTTCGAAGGCGGCTGGCGTTTCGTAGAGTCCGGCCGATTCGGAGTGGACCCAGTAGTGGACTTCGCTGCTGATTTCGAGTTTGAGGTTTCTTCATTCTTGCTATCCCTTTTTTGATCTAAATAATCGGACAATGAAGCGTAGCGTGGTTTGATTTCATACGTGCCGCCGCCAGGTGCAGGGCCTTGGCCTGCCTGACTTGGCTTAATGACTGCGCTTGGTCTAAATTTTTTCACATCGAAGGCTGGCTTAACTTCCGTTGTTTTTTGTGTAGGCTTTCGATCGAAAGACTTTTTGTCAGAGAATTTCTTATCTGATTTTTTGTCTGTACGATTTTCAGTCTGACGATCATTTCTAAAATTCTTTTGACCTGGCTTTGCTTTTTCGCGTGATTCGCGCTCTTGAAATTTTGGACGCTTTTGATCAGTTGTCGAGCGCGCATACGTTGTAACTTTACCAACGTGGTGGTCTTTTTTCTCTTTATCGATCACAAAGTTTATCTGACCTTGTTCAACATCGACAGCACTGACGATTACTTTTAGCATGTCGCCCATTTTGTACATAAACCCCGAGCGTTTAGCTGATAATGTCAAATTTTCTTCGTCAAATTCCCATTTATCTAACCCAAGATCATCTAGTCTAATTAAACCATCAATATTGAATTGTCTTAGTAGTACGAACAACCCAAATTTAGTTACCGAGCTAATAATTCCTTCGAATTCTTCGCCTTCAAGTTTTTTCATAAAACGGGCTTTTTTTATGGCTTGAATTTGGCGTTCCGCTTTTGCTGATTTTTGTTCACATGCCGAAAGCCATGTTCCTGCAGTTGCTAAATCATCTTCGCTCATTAAGCGGTAGCGACTTCCTGGCAGGACTAAATTTTTAATTAAACGATGAACGATTAAATCGGGGTAACGGCGAATAGGTGAGGTAAAATGCGTGTAAAACTCAAAACCCAATCCAAAATGACCGACATTTTCTTTGGTGTATTTAGCTTGGCTCATTGAGCGTAATGTCAAAATATGAATGATTTGGGCTTCGGGTTTTCCTTCGAACTCTTGCAGCATGCGCGTTAGTCGCTTTTGTAGCTTGCCACCGTTCATCATCACTGTTGCACCGAAATTTTTCGCGTACCGCTGCAACATTTCAATTTTTTCACCGGAAGGTTCTTCATGTACACGGTAAAAAGCTGGGATTTCTTTTGACGAAAGAAACTTTGCAACAGCGACGTTTGCAGCAAGCATAAGTTCTTCAATTAATCGATGGGCAAACAAGCGTTCTGACTTGATCACGTCAATAGGTTCGCCAGTTCCATCGATGACCAATTCTGTTTCAGCAACTTCTAAGTCTAGCGAACCTTCTTTGAATCGTTTTGCCATTAATACTTTGGCTAGGTCTGCGCAGCGAAAAATATTTTCTTGCACGTCTTTATTCTTTGTCGATGTCGTGACTTCAGCGGGGTTGCCATCAATTAATTCTTGCGCCTCACCGTAGGTAACGCGCGATTTACTTTCAATGACGGCTTCATAAAATTTAGAACTAGTCATTTCGCCCGTGAAATCAAAAGTCATTTCAGCAACAAGTGCCAAACGTGGAACATGAGGATTCAGTGAACACAGGCCGTTACTAAGGGCTTCGGGTAACATAGGCACAACGTAATTTGGAAAATAAACCGATGTTCCGCGTTCGTAAGCATCTTTGTCCATCGCAGAGGCTACATTGACGTAGTGACTGACGTCAGCAATAGCCACATGCAAATGAAACCCAATGTTCGTCATCACAACATGAACTGCATCGTCGAAATCTTTTGCCGTGGCGCCATCGATAGTAATAATTGGCAAATGGCGTAAATCAGTTCGTCCTGCAAAATCTTTTTCTGTTGGATTACCTGAAAAGGTTTTAGCTTCTGCCAGTGTGGCCGCTGAAAACTTGTCGGCAATATTTTGCGTTATGATTACACGCTTGATGTCGTTCAAAGGATTTAATGCGTCACCAAGAACTTCGATCACTTCGCCTTCAAATTTTCCAGTGTCCGGATACCGTGTGATTTTTGCAGCGACCAATTCGCCTTCTTTAGCACCCATAGATTTATCGATTGGTATGCGTAAATCAGTACCCCAACCTTTTCCTTCGTCTTTGATTGCACCAAAGGCGTCATTTAATTTAGAAAATTTTCCGGCAATATTTTTTTGCGAACGATCTTCAATGTGTAATATTTCACCGCGAAAGCGGCCATCGCGTTCCTTTTCAACTGAAACGCTAACGCGATCATTGGTCATTGCGGAATGCATTCCTCCGGAAGGGATGTAAACATCCGCGTGCTCTTTATCGTCAGGAATAAAAAAGCCGAAGCCATCAGGATGGCGTTTGATCATACCTACAAGTGTTGCTGTTCTGTGTTTTAAGCTCATGTTTTCATATTCAGATTATGAATGATAAAAGTCATGTCAAAATCCAAGTTTAGTTTAATTAGTAGCTGTGACATACCGCCTGTAGTTTAATCAAACTTGTAAAATGGTTTTTTGTTAACACTTCCTAGACTAAGGGCTGCAAATGACTTTGCGCGCATTTAGCCCACGCGTTATTTTTCAGGCGTTTAATACATACCTAAAAACAAGTCAGGAATGCCAGAAAAAATTCGATGAATATTTGCTAAAAAAAATGTTCAGAATTATTGCCGGAGACTATTGGCAGATAAGGGTCTGACGGAAGTTAAGAAGAAACAAATACGACAAATTTCATGTTAACTTTCAAGACGTAAATCCAAAAATAAAATAAAATTTAAATGATGTCTTTTGCTACACTCTGCTGAATTTTTAGCTTCGGCAAACACGCCCCTATGTAGGCGGAATAGCTTTTTCCGTTGCGTTTAAAAACGCACCTCATTACGATTTGATACATAGGTTAACAATAACAATTTGCTCTTAATGAAAGGACGCAAAATGAAAAAAATATTAGTGATTGCATTAGCATTAGCTTCTGTAAACGCATTCGGATCTCGCGCTCGTATGACGGCTTTAGGAAACGCAGAACACTTAATCGATACTCAGACTACTTACATCAATCCTTCTGACATGTTCTATGTCGGCGGCGATTTCGTGAACATTGAATCTGGAACGGCAAACACAAATACTAAAGGAACAAATCCTGAAGGTTTAGTTGTTCGTTCGATGGGCGATGCAAAATTAGGTTTATCTTTGGGTCACCGTTCTGACAACGCATCGTCTTATACAGGCGGTTTGCGTTCAACAACTCCAGCGCTTGTACTTCCTGGTTTGGTAAATGCGAATCAGCAAAATCCACTTGAATTAACATACGGAATGAAAGCGGGCGATATGGCCTATGCTGGAACCCTAGTTTATTCAAATTATAACGACAAAGTTACTAGTTCGAAAGAATCTTCTGCTGGATTACGTTTAGGTATGCGCATGGGCGCAATCGATGCAGCTGTTGGATTAGGTTTGATGAACACTGTTGACACACCAACGGCTAAGTACAAAGGAACTTTAGGAGTTTCTGCTGAAGCAGGTTACACAATGGATACAATGTACTTATTTGGTAAGATTGTTGCGGCTGGTTATAAGACTGAAAATGCAGCTGGAGCAGAAACTGCTAAAGTTGATAACACAGAGATTCAACTGGGTGCAATTTCTACTGTCAAAAAAGATGGCAGCGAATTTTTCTACGGTGCTAAATTAGTTAATCAAACTTCTAAAAATTCTGTAGGCGATATCAAAGCAAACGTTCTGAATTTACCTGTGTTCATGGGTTTAGAAGTTGATGCTAGCAGCTGGTTAGTACTACGTGGATCACTAACTCAAAAGCTAGTTTTACTTGATAATACAAAAATTGAAGTAGGAGCAACTGTAAACACTGAAACTTCACCAGGTGCAAATTCTACTGTGGCTGCTTTAGGTGCTGGTTTAAAGTTCAACAAATTAACTTTCGACGGAACTTTATCAGCTGGCGGAGTTTCGCAAACCGTAAATACATCTGATTTATTAGGCCAAGTTGGCGTTACATACATGTTCTAATTTTTCTTTATAAGAAAAGTTAAATCGAAAAAAGCCTTGGGAAACCAAGGCTTTTTTTATTCAAAATCTACGACTAGCAATCCAGCTTGTAACTTAATCCGTAATCAATGGATTTTTCATCTTCTTAACCGCCTCTACGGTCATCATAATTTCCAACTCATCATCCGAGTCTAAATAAACTTCGCAACGTGCAAAGCCGGTTAAAAGCGCTTGAACTTTGCCTTTGATTGAATCTTCCATTCGCAGCGACGCTAAGTCTTTAGCTAGGCGATCGCCAACTAAACCTTCGTTAGGCATCAATTTTTCTGTCTGATTATAAATTTGAATATCTTTGTAAAGGGATTTGGCTCCGCGGCTGCATTCTTCCATAGCTTGTGCTGACGTTGCAGCTGCTAGAATCACAAGTGTAGTTAACATTAGATTTTTCATTTCATTCTCCTAGGTTTAATTCCTAAGATGTTCAGTTGCAATGAAGCAGCCGATTCAAAACGAATAAGACAGCGGTTAACCGCCATGTGGGGCGAAGCTAACAAAATTTGTTATACATCCCTTGATTGGAATATGTCTTAAAGTGAACCACGGCTGTTTCACCTTGGCCAATCGGGAGTATATTCCCGAAAAGTCTGACTAATCGGGAATATGATCCATAATAGTCAGATGATTAGTCGGTTACTGTCTAAACCGTTAGGTGTTGTGAATTATAAACCTAGAAAAAATTATTATTCTAGATGTATCCTGTTTTTGAAGCAGGCTAATGGAAGAAATATAATGAATGTGGAATCTAAAATTAATTAAGATCGGTAACTAAAATCAAAGTATTTTTGTTCATAAGGTAAGCTCAGATTACGTCTGCGCAACTTTGCCGATTAAACGCAATTTTAGACTTTCTCAAATTGATTCAACTAAGAAATATTTTTGGTTTTTTTCGAGAATTCAACGTTTAGTACCTCTTATGAATAACAATACTTTTGTTTGGCAATGAGACAGTAGTTTCATTTTCGAACGTCGATAATTAAATCAATTTTGTAAAGTTAAACAACGTTTCCGTCTGGAAACCCATTTTATTTGTTTTGAAATGGGGTCGAATT
>JAYTMU010000178.1:0-12559 GCA_043728195.1 Bdellovibrionales bacterium | reverse complement strand
GCTAGTTCAGATAGATCACTATTTTTGCGAACTAAAGCTGATACGGCGTGTCCTTCAGCAAGCATGCGCTTTGTTAGCCAAGATCCTAAAAATCCGTTTGCTCCGGTAATTAGTACTTTCACTTTTTCTCTCTTTTTAATAACTTAACTAAGCGGTTAGCAATTGAAGCAAACATAAGTCCCCAGATAATTCCCATCAAGGCGCCGACGGTCACATCGCTTGGATAATGAACGCCATTATAAATTCGGCTGTAGCCCACCATAACCGCAATTGTATACACTGGCACGGCGGCGACTGGAAAAAACGCAGTCGTGTACGTTGCAAAGGTGAACATGTTGGATGTGTGGTTCGAATAAAAACTTTTACTACCGGCAGGGCTTTTTTGCGTAGCTGTGATTTCAGTATTTTCAAACGGACGTAGCCGTAGATAATGATTTTTAACCTTGGCCCCCATAAAATCATTAAAGCCAACAGCTAAAAGTAAAATCAAAAAAAGCGTCATGCCAAAACGACCATACTTTCGTAAAAACATCGCAACAACAAAAAGTAGTGCCGGCCATTTAAAGTAAGGATTCAAGTGTAAATCCGTAATAAATGGGAAAAATTGATCCAATGAAGAATTTGTCGCGGTTTGATTAATGAAATTAAAAATTTTGTAATCAAGGTCTAAAATAAAACTAATAATTGAATTCATATACACCTAAGTCTAGACCGGAATGGATCAAGGTGAAAGCACTGTTTAAGTATGTCAGACTTAGATCCATGGATAGATCTACGGTACTGGGATTGCTTTTGGGCGTTGGTGGAGTTTTATTAGGGAACTTTCTTGAAGGCGGTCACTTAGCATCCTTAATGCAGGGCACAGCCTTTGTTATTGTGATCACCGGAACAATGGGTGCTGTTCTAATTTCAAACAAGACAAGCGATTTGCGATTAGGGCTTAAACTATTTAAACAAACATTTAAAGAATCTAGCTTAGACTACCAAAGACCAATTGCTGAAATATTGGATTGTGCACGTTTAGCAAAAAAAGAATCACCACTATCGTTAGAACCCAAACTGGCGCAAATACAAACACCGCTTTTAAAAGAAATTTTAAAAAATGTAATTGACGGCGTAGATGTTGATTTAACACGAAAAATTTTTGAATACCGCATTGATAAAGAAGAAAAAAAACTACTGACGGCTGGAAAAATTTGGCTAGATGCTGGCGGGTATTCTCCGACAATTGGAATTATTGGTGCGGTTCTAGGTTTAATTCATGTGATGGGTAATTTAACGGACACTTCTAAATTGGGCGGTGGTATAGCCGTAGCCTTTGTTGCCACCGTGTACGGAGTGGGTTTTGCCAATCTTTTATTCTTACCGATTGGTAACAAAATCAAGAAAAACATTTTTGAAATAACAAGGCATAAGGAAATGATTTTAGAAGGCGCGCTGCTTATTGGAACTGGCCTTAATGCTCAGTTAATCGAGCAGAAATTAATTTCGTATGTAAGTGAAAATGTCAGAAAATAAGGACCGAAAAAAAAACAACGAAGAAGAACCCGAAAACCACGAGCGGTGGTTGGTATCGTATGCGGATTTTATTACCTTGTTATTTGCGTTCTTTGTCGTGATGTATGCTACTTCAAGCAACAATCAAGAAAAACAGAAATCGTTTCAAGATTCTGTGCGCATTAATCTCAAATTAACGGGCGCTGGCAATGAATCTACGGAGAAGGGTGATGCTGGAAGTATCGGTGGCGAAAAAGCATCGGATGTTATAATTCCGCTAGAAGGGTTTCCGGCCAATCGTGGCCCGGGCGAGACCAAAGATTATCTAAATCGTTTTGTTGAAAAGAAATTTGATGAGGACGAAAAATCAAAAATACAAGAACTAAGGCATGATGCATTGGGTGTTCGAATCGCTCTGGCATCGGCACAGTTTTTTAACCCGGGTGGGACAAAGATAAAAGTTGGTGCTTTGAAAGCTTTAGACAAAATTGCGCAACTACTGAAAGAAACTGATAGAAAAGTAGTTATCGAAGGTCACACAGATGATACAGCCGTAGCAAAAGGCGCGGTATATGAATCAAACTGGGAATTGGCTTCGCTTCGGGCCACCAGCATAGTTCGCTATTTTCATAAATATCACAACATTGATCCCAAAAGAATGTCTGCTATTTCTTACGCGGACACCAGGCCCATAAAAAGCAACGATTCTGAAGAGGGCCGTTCGCAGAATCGTCGGATTGAAATCTACATAATTTTAGACGAAAAACTGCAATAGCGTTGAGCACATCCTATGCAGTTGAGTTTATAAAAGATTAGCAAATGACTTGAAATTTTCTTTCGCAAAGGTTTAACTTTAGCGAATGCGAAAATTGATTTTTATATTACTGTTTTACTTTTCTTTTCAAGCTTGGGCTTACCCGGACTTTATCGGTTATGGGTACAAGACTTGCGTAATGTGCCACTACAACAGCCAAGGAAATGGTCCGCTAACAGACTATGGTCGTGCTCTGTTTTCGCAGGAAATTGCCGCAAGAAATTTTTGGTTATCAGATAAAGTAACAGATGAAGATTATGCAGAAAAATACACAGGATTTATTCCCGGGGCAGAACTTCCATGGTGGATTCGACCTTCAATTAAATATCGTGGGCTTTGGTTCCAAACAAAACCTGGTGGTACAGATTCTGTTGGCAAATGGATTCAAATGCAGCGCGATTTAAACGTTGTTTTCAGTTTTGACGAGGCCTCACAAAATATTATTGTACTAAATTATGGTCTGACTGCGTTGCCGGCTGCCGATTATTATGGTGATGGAAAAACAACAGATGCCATTTCCCGTGAACATTATTTCAGATTTTATCCGATGAAAAAACTGCTTATGGCTATAGGATTGATGGACAAAGTTTACGGCCTGCGCACATCCAATCATACTCAGTATGGAAGGGCCGCGATTGGTTTGGGCCAAGACGATCAAGTTCATGGAACACATTTGCAATGGAATGAAGAAGAATGGGATGCCAGTCTACATCTTTTTGCGGGTAATTTATTGCGTCCAGCTGCGATAAGAAAAGCGGGGGCCGCATTGCAGTTTGAATACACACTTGGCGAAAAAACCCGGATTGGTGCATCAGCTTTAACCGAAAAAAATCAGCTTGTTGATTCAAAGCGTTTTGCACTGCACACGCGCTGGGGATTTCCAAAAGCCCAAGGCTCTAGCGTGCTAATTGAAGCCGGGTTAAAGCAAGATCAAGAAGTAAATAGTAAAGCAGTGATTGGGGCATATACCCTAGTTCAGTCGTTGATTCACTTAGTCCGGGGCTATAATTTTTTAACTGTTATCGAGCGCAGTCAGAAAGAAGCAAAGTTTTCATCGACAGAGTTTGAGCGCTGGACATTCGGATTTCTAATGTTTCCATTGCAACGAACTGAAGTCAGATTGACTGCTGTTCAGTTCAAAAATTTTTCGCCAGAAGTCGTATCAAAAGATCAATGGCAACTGCAAGGCCAGGTCCATGTCTCTTACTAAGAAGGCATTTTTATTATTAGTAATTATCGTTCTTAACTTAATTTTCTCACAATCGGCATGGGCGCAAAAAAAAGTAACGCCTGTAAAAAAATCGCCTGTTAAGATGGCTCTAGAAAAAGCTTTGCCTGCCAAGGTCAAACCTAAAATTGCGCCACAAGTTGTTGTGCCGAAGGCAAATCCCGTGCTGACTGCACCGGCAGCTCCCGCAGCGGCATCTCAATCAACTGCGGCAGGAACGCCCGTGGCGACAGCGACAATAAAAAAAGCGATATCTAAAACGTCGTCGTCTTTTGAGTTAGGCACCAGTTATAATATGTGGAACGAACGGCTAGTTGTTTCAAATGGGGCTGTTACAACCGAAGGGTTCGCAAACTATGCAGGGTTTGGAATTAATTTGGAAAAAAATTGGACAAAGGGGCGTTGGTTTCGGGGCGCATCATTAGGCTACGCTTTTGGTAAAGCATCAAGTGGCGGATTTGATACAACTCCAACATTTACAGATGGTATCAACAGATCTTGGCAGTCAACACAAGGTTCTGTTTTTAGTCTTTACCGATTTGACACAACTTTTAGTGGTGGTGTTGGCTTATTAGTGCGTCAGCGGGATGCTGATTGGATTCCTAAAGATTTAACATTAACAGTGAAACCTTCAGCAAACACTCAAGTTGCAGGGCAGCTGCTAATGCGTTGGCAAGTCATTCGTCGCGTAGCTTTTTTGCAAGGTTATACTTTTTTGAATTTTGACGGTTCAACGATGTGGACATGGGCTGCGCAATTTTCATTGTAAAAGGTCGAGAAAAAATTATTAATTTACAATCTATTTATGAATCAAGATTGTGTCTCATAATGGATCTTATTTTTTTTTGAAAAATCTTACAACTTAAATACATTTTTTTTATAAAGTAATTTTTATTTTTCACCGATAGTTAAAGCATGGGGAAAAATAAAATCATAAATGCAGGCATTTCTTTGTTGTTTGGTTTGGTAACAGTTGTTGCTTTTCAAAACTGTGGCTATGCAGGCCCATCAGAACCCGAACGGTTCATGTCCTCGAAAAGTGTGTATTCGGATCCACCCGCCTATTCAGAGCTGTATAAAAATGTTTTTCAAGTTAAATGCTTAACATGCCACAGCTCTGGCGCAGTCAATTTTTCGTCTTACGATTCACTGATGGCTGGGGGTTCAGTTTTGCCCCTTAATCCGGTAGGCAGCAAACTTCACATACAAGTCGTATCGGGCTTTATGCCTAAGGGCTCATCCCCACTGTCGGCCGGTGATTTAGCTGCGATTTACAGTTGGATTGCGGCTGGCGCGACATCAGATTCTGCACCATCACCAATTCCAAATGCCCCGACCGCGCTTGCTAATATGGCTGTATCGCCAACCAGCATTTTACTTGCTTGGACTTTGCCTTCTCAAACTGTAACAGGAACGAGAGTTGAAAGGGGACTTAGCCCAGCGGGTCCATTTACTGTTGTAGCAAATTTACCAACTGCAGTTTCTTCATTTTCGGATTCAAGTTTAGCGCCATCAACTACTTATTTCTATCGCGTTTTAGTCAGCAATTTTTCTGGAAGTTCGGTATTCTCAGATGTGATTTCAATTACAACCCCGGGGTATGCTCCATCAGCACCTACAACTTTGGCAGCTATTGCTGTATCGTCTAGTCAGATAAACCTAACATGGGTTGATAATTCCGCAGATGAAACTGGGTTTGTTGTTGAGCGTTCAGCCAGTGCAACTGGAGCTTACGCGGTAATTGCAACGCTGGGTGCAAACGCAATCAGCTATTCGGATAATGGCCGCACCGCTTCGACAACCTATTTTTATCGGGTGCAAGCAACAAATTTGGGTGGAAATTCACCTAACTCAAATGGTGTCAGTGTTACAACTCCGGCTGCAATCGTAGCTGCGCCTGCAGCACCATCGGGGCTTGTAGCAGTATCCGCTTCAGAGTCCCAGATTAACTTAACTTGGCTAGATAACTCGATTACTGAAAGTGGTTTTAAAATAGAGCGTGCCCCAAGTGTGACTGGACCATTTGTCTTAATTTTCACGACTGTCGCGAATGCCAGTGCATACTCGGATTCTGCATTGGCATCTTCGACGACGTATTATTATCGTATTTCGGGTTACAATGCGATAGGTAACTCTGCATATTCAGCAGTCGTGAATGCAATGACACAAGCGCCGGCATCAGTCTTACCAGCGGCACCAAGTGGACTAGTTGCAAATTCGACTTCAACTAGTCAGATCAATTTAACATGGGCAGACAATTCTAACAACGAGAGTGGATTTAAAATTGAACGCAGTCTAAATGGAACCGGTCCGTCCATTTTAATTTTCACAACCGCTGCTGGCAGTACAAACTACGTGGACACATCACTGACTTCAGCGACGACATATCAGTATCGAATTTACTCTTATAATAACGTCGGCAATTCAGCTGTAACAGCAGGGGTTAGCGCGACAACTCTGGCTGGTGTTCCAGCAGCACCAACAACACTTGCGGCGACAGCAATTTCCAGTTCGCAAATTAATTTAACCTGGACCGATAATTCCACTAGTGAAACTGGATTTAAAGTGGAACAGGCGTCTGCAGCAGCTGGACCATTCACTGTCGTAGCGACATTGGGTCCAAACATAGGATCGTATTCCGTCACCGCTTTAAGCCCAGTTAGCACAAGCTATTACCGAGTTTACGCTTACAATACTGGCGGTAATTCTGGTTTTACCACCACTTCATCGGCCACGACTTTTGGAACATTCGCATGGATTAATACGAATATTGTTCAAAGCAAATGTCTTTCTTGTCATTCTAGTGTGGGCGCAAGCGGGGGATACAACATGGCAACATACACCGGTGTAAAAACTAGGGTTGTACCAAATAACTCAGCAGGCAGCCTTTTTTACCAGAGAACCTTAGACGGCAGCATGCCTGACGGTGGAACAAGGCTTACAACTATACAATTAAACGCGATCAAGACATGGATTGATAGCGGAGCATTAAACAACTAACAACAAGGGAAACACAGCATGAAATCAGTTATCGCAAGTCTTTTAATATCACTTTTGAGCGTAGCAGCAATGGCTGCATCAGAGGCAACTGCGGATGTGGAATTATCACCAGCAGGCAGCTTTAAAGCAAAGACTAGTGAGGTCACAGGTGAAGCCGTTATGGTTGGCGACACAATTACCGCACAAAATATCGTGGTTAAATTAAAAGGTTTAAAAACTGGGATTGCACTTCGTGATAAGCACGCTACCGAAAAATATCTTGAAGTTGGAAAGTTTCCGGACGCAGTACTTACAAGCGCAACTGGTTCCGGCGGTAAAGGTAAAGGTAAATTGAAAATTCGTGGAATTGAAAAAGATGTTGAAGGTACTTATAAAGTTAGCGGCAACGAATTAACGGCGACTTTTCCAATTAAGCTTTCTGATTACGGTATCAATGGTGTTAAGTACATGGGTGTTGGAGTTAGTAATTCAGTCAATTTAGCAGTTACTGTTCCAATAAAGAAGAAGTAATATTTTAGCGTTTTAAATTAAAAAGGTTCCATACCGTAAAGTATGGAACCTTTTTTGTATTTAAGACTGTTTTGATTAACCCTTTAAGCAGGTACTAACTTGCTCTTCAGTAATGTTTGTTTTATTTTTGCCTTTACCAATTCCAGCAACTTCAATTGCTTTAGAAACAGATGCACCACTTCTAACTTGAATAATATATGCTGCAACGAATTCCTCAGCGCCTTTAACGTTCACAAATGTTGCTACTTTTTCTGAAAGACTAATATTTTTTGCTAGTAAAGCGCGATTACTACTAGCTTCAGCTTCATTCTTTGCAGTCGACTTTACGCTTTTGCCGGCTAATAGAATAAGTTCTAAAGCTTTAGTAGCTTCAGCTTTTTCAGCCGCGTTCGCATTTGGATCTGCAACCACAGATGATAGCTCAAATATCTTAGAAAGAGTTAACTTAGCATCGATGTTAATTAACGACATCAGTTCTAGGCTATCTACTTTGACGATGTCAGTTAAACGCTTTTCGACAGTATCAACAACATGCTTTGCTAGTGTCGGATCGTCTGTTAGCGACTTGCCTTCAGCCTGTAATTTTTTAATTCGCTCGTAAGATTTTGATTTTTCTACAGCTTCAGTTGCAGTCTCATGAGTTAATCGAACATTCTTCTTTTGCGCTTGCGCGAAAGAAAATTGTGAAAAAATGATCAGGGCTGTTATTAACATTGTCTTCATTTGCTACCTCTTGTGTTAGTACGTAATTGTTTCTTCGTTTTCTTTTATTTCAATCTTTGTACCTACTTTTTGACCACCAGATCGAATATATTCATTTTAACGTCAAGTTCTGCTAGTAACTGCGCAATTGCGGAGACAACGTCAAAACAGTTAACACTAGCCACCACCACGTGGATTTACTGATTTTTGTTTTTGGGATTTGACCCCAACATCATTTTCGTAATCTTTCCGAAATTCTTCAGCATCAATTTCAAGCGCCTGCGACAGCATGACCTTCATGCGAATAAATCGTCTTGTTTCGGATTCAACTTGGCGAAGCCCTTTAACAGAAGCAATTATCACACGCTGACGCAAAGTCGGTGACTTTATTTCAACGTCTTTGTAATCAGTATCACTGGCTTCAGATCCCATAGTTCCCATTATGTCTTCTTCTTCAGATTCTTTTTTTGCATCTTCATTTTTGGCAGCGCTAGCTACAACTTTCAAACCAGCCGCAACCAAAACATCATTAACTGCTGTGTCAATTTTTTTCGAATGTATGATGTAGCTTTTAAAATCTACCTTTTCCTGCTGCATAAGGAGATAGAATGTATTCATTAAACCAGAAAGTTTTTGCAGCTCAATGTACGTGCGTCCGTACAACGCTTTATAGGATTTATTTTTAGAGCTTTTCACTGTGGCCATTAAATAATTTGGGTTCGCATTTAACTTTTGCAAATTCTTATCGCCTTGAGGAGTTAAAGCACGCTGTATAAGTTGAAGATAAAGTTCAGTTTCGGTCTGGAACTGGCTTACTAGGCTATTTTGCAAATATTTACTTTGATTTAAAATGTCTGCTGCTCGTTTGTCTAGCGACCGATCGTTAAACATATTAGCTTGCGCTTTATTCGTAAGTTCGCGAAATTTTCCATCGAAAGTTTTAAACTCGTGGGCCACGGCGTTCTTTGTTGATACGGTCCACCATTTATCGAAGGGTTGTGTGTTCGTTTTATCACGAAAGTCGCCTATGATTTTGTAATCCAAATTTTTAATTAAAAAATCGGACATTGATTTTTGATTAATGGGTGTCGTGTACAAGTCTGCAGAAGTGCGTAGCTGTTCGCAAAAAGTGCCTCGGTCGGCATTTTCGTTGAGCAAGTTTGGCGCGTCAAACTGTGGCGCCAATGCGTCCAAATTTGTTAATACAACTTTTGTTTTGTCAAAAGATGCTAACTTATTCCCACAAATCAGTTTGTAGATAAGTAAGTCAGCTGGCTTATTGAATTTAAATTTTTTACTAGCAGACCAAAGACTGAAATCGGAATCATCTGCAATCTTTTTCATTATTCCATTCACTGTGAAGGCCTGTGCAAATCCCGCAAGTGGGTACACTGTTGGTAACGGATTTCCTAGTAAATCACGCACTGTAATTAGCGCCTCAAATAACTTAGAGTTCGCATATTGACCGTAGCTGTTTTCTTTACTTGCAATTTGAACTACCGAAAGAATCTGATTCATATCATTTATACCTGCTGCAATGACATTTATG
Source organism: Bdellovibrionales bacterium (assembly GCA_043728195.1). Lineage (GTDB taxonomy): Bacteria > Bdellovibrionota > Bdellovibrionia > Bdellovibrionales > Bdellovibrionaceae > Pseudobdellovibrio. Next base: position 3,259 of record JAYTMU010000178.1, on the reverse strand, counting down.
TCGGTGGCTGACAGCTTTAGTAAAACTGAATTGTATTTTTCTAATGCGGCTCCTGTAAGCGGGTCTTTAGGTGGCTTTAAATTTTTTAAAACCTCAGCTATGTGTACTTTTTGTAAAGTCTCAGTTTCATATGGCCTATTCAAGTAGATGTCAGAGTCTGCTCCACCCATGGCTTTTTCCGTACCAAAAGAAACTCCGTATAAGGGAAGCGTTCTGAATGGATACCCGGAGGTCGTGTTCATAATTTTCCAGTCTTCTGGATTTTGCACAATGTGATGGCCTGCATTCAATGTATCAAAAAGTGTCATCGAAAAAGTACGATAAAATCTGTAAGTATAATCAATCTGATTCAGAAGCTCTTTAGTAAGCTCCATCCATCCAGCTAAATCATTTTCGACGTCCGCATTTAAATGATCGCGCCATTGCTGAACTTGGACACTATAGTTTTCAATTTCTTTTTCTAGTGTGGATTGGTCGCAGTTAGGTTTATACACGAACTGCAATACAACCCCGATAACAGGCACGGCAACTGCTGGGTTGCCACATTCAGTCTTAGGCATAACGATTTTAGATTCTTCCCAATCACCATCGTCGTAGGCCTTCCAAAATTTATTGATTGCGTAAGCATCAAAATCAAAAAAAGCCGGTCGGATTAGGTTATTCATCGGTCGGAAGATATACGGTGACAAAATATGATCTATTCCCACAAACAAAGTAAATTTTGTAACGTTACCAATCCATCGAATACCTTTTATAGCCCAAGTGCCACCAGCAAAAGTTAAAGCAACATCAGCTCCTGTTACTTTGTACGCTTGTTTTACTAGCCACTCTTTGTTCAAAAATCTTTTTGCAGCTTCAGTAGTGGTTAATTTCCTGAAACCCATTCGCGTGCTGTGATCAAAAACATCTGATACGGCTTGTGATCCCCACATTGATATAATTTGCGGAAAATACTGTGTAAATTTATTTCTAGCGGTCCAGCCAGTCCAAGCTTCATTGCAAGATTGTATGGATTTTTCGTCCGTTTTTCCTAGTATCCACGAATTAACGCACATCTTGCCGCTTTGGCCTAAATCTGCGGCGATGCTAGACGCAAGTGATCCTAGTGCCATACCCTGGTAATTAAATCGTCGCATCATGCGCGCGTGATCTTTGGGGTGCATTGATTTAAAAGCCGCACCACCAGTGCGAAAATCCATATAGAAGCCATTTGTCAGCATGAAAGCATAAAAAGACATGTGTGCGATAGGATCCTTAAGCGACATAATATGCTTTTCCATCGCTAGTGGATCACCGTGCGAACGTAACCACATGGAATTCACTGTCACAATTCCAATTGCAGCAAAAAAAGTTAATGTCTCCGGAGTAAGTCGATAGGTCGTACTAATAAAAACTCCATCTTTTTTAGCTTTTGCCTGATGTGCCTGTTGCATTTTTGTAAGTTCAGCACGAATTAAATCAAGAGCGTTCGGATCACCTTTTTTAGCTTCAGCCACTAGTGCGCCAATGATCGCTTCAGCGGATTGTTCACCAGCTGTAATAATCGGAGCCACAACCAAATTTTCAGCGTTCTGAGCCAATGCAACAGACACTAAAAATTGTATAATTAGAATTGTACGAACCCATTGTTTCAACATTAGACTTCTCCGTATATATAAGAAGTAGCAAAACAAGGACTAGCCAAAACGTGTATAAATCAACGTGGTTGTCTCATTTTAAGATTTTACGTAAGTTGTCACCACCTGCGCATCGAATTACGATTTAGACTATGTAAGCCTGAAAATAAAAAAGGCTGAACTATTCGTCAGCCTTTACTATCCAACTAAATTTATGACAGGAACTAATCTTTAGTGATCTTCACGTGTTTCAAAACAATCGGCTCTAGTGGTTTATCCCCTGGAGCCGTTTTCGCTTTTGAGATTGCTTCGACGATTGGGTAACCCTCGACGACTTCACCAAAAATGCTGTGGCGGTTATCTAGCCATGGTGTCGGAACAACGGTAATAAAAAATTGGCTGCCGTTTGAATTAGGTCCTGAATTTGCCATAGACAGAATTCCTGGTTTGCTGTGCTTCAAAGTTGGAGAAAATTCGTCAGCGAATTTGTAACCTGGGTCGCCAGTTCCTGCGCCACGTGGGCAACCACCTTGAATCATAAAATCTTTTATTACGCGGTGGAAAACTAAACCATCGTAAAATGGACGCTTGGTTTTTTCTCCCGTTTTTGCATCAGTGAACTCTTTAGTGCCTTCAACAAGTCCCACAAAGTTTTCAACAGTTTTAGGTACTAATTCGTTAAATAGTTTTACTTTAAAATTTCCGACACTTGTTTCGAAATTTGCATGCATAGTGATTTCTACTTTCTAGTAATAGTTTTAATTAAAATTGCTTTTTTAGGTACGTTTTGGTGTTCGCCGCTATTACCCACGTCGACTGCGCGGATTTTATCAACTACATCCATGCCATCTGTGACCTCTCCGAAAACGGCGTAGCCGTAACGCTGCTCTGATTCGTGATCAAGCATTGGGTTATTCACAACGTTAATAAAAAATTGTGCCGTTGCAGAATCTTTTTCATTCATGCGTGCCATTGAAAGTGTTCCGCGCTTATTAAATAAACCGTTCTTTGCTTCGTTTTTAATTTGCGGATAAGCAGCTTCTTTTTCTTTCATATCTGGTAAGTGTCCGCCACCTTGAATCATGAAGTCTTTCATCACGCGGTGAAAAATAGTGCCATTGTAATGTTTGTTATCAACGTACTTTAAAAAATTCTCAACTGAGATTGGCGCCTTTTCTTGGTTAAGCTTCACAGTGATTTTACCCATAGAAGTATCAATCACAACGGTGTCAGATTTCTTAACGATAGTATCAGACTTTTTAGCGGCTTTATCATCAACCGCTTGCGACTGAAAACTAAAAGTCATCAATACAAAAGCAACTAGATAGATCCAAAAAATAAGCAGACGGTTTGGTTTTAACAAATTTATTTTCATAGCGTATTTTTAATTAACCTTCGTGAAGCCGTCAAGATCACACGAAATCTTACTCAAGATTTCGTGACCATTTAGGCTTATAATAGTTATAAGAATCATTGGTGACACGGCGTTCTTCAGCACCGTCAATTGTTGAGATAAAAATCTGGTTTTTGCCCGTGCGATTGCTTGTGTAAACAATATAACGGCTATCGGGCGAAAAGCTTGGGTCTTCGTTGTGTGCCCATTTACCATTCGATTTTTTAGCTGACGTGACACGCACAATTCC
>JAYTMU010000177.1:0-17922 GCA_043728195.1 Bdellovibrionales bacterium | reverse complement strand
CCCATCGAAATTTTAGCTTCCGAGGCTAGTAAACGCATCATGACCGATTCTTTACCCATCTCGACAGAGAAATAGGCCACTGTTTTTTTTGCTCGCATTGCCATATGGGCCGCTATGTTTAGACTGAGCGCCGTTTTACCCATTGAAGGACGGGCCGCAATAATAATAAGTTCGCCTGCGTGTAATCCGGAAGTCATTCTATCAAGTTCAACAAACCCAGTGGGACAACCCGTTACATCGGCTTTACGTTTATAAAGATCTTCAATTTTTTCAACGGCACTTTTTACGATATCCATAGAGCCTACTAGGCCCGTGGACACGTTTTGTTCACCAACCTTTAAAATTTCGCTTTCAGCAAAATCAATAAGGGATTGAACATCGGCGTAATCAGTTCCGTAGGATTTATCAATTAAATTAGACGACGTTGCGATAAGCCTACGTAGTAAGGATTTTTCACGAATAATTCGTGCGTGGGAATCGATATTGGCTGCAGAAACAACCTTATCAACTAGTGTAAGTAAATATTCAGGTCCGCCAATAACATCTAGCTCATTACGTGATTGCAGCATGTTGGTGACCGTCACCAAATCAACAGGCTGAGCCTTCAAATGAAGGTCCGAAATGCATTTATAGATTAATTGATGTCCGGGCTTGTAAAAGTCTGAGTCATTGATCAGGTCAGCGACCTGATCATAGGCTTCACGCTCGAGCATAAGACCGCCGAGCACAGAGTACTCGGCCTCAAGGCTTTGAGGAGGAAGTTTTTGGCTCATCTTGTCCCCTCGAATAGATGAAAAAGCTTAATCTCTGAAATTGTCTTAAATTATTGAGTTAATGAAGTCGTAGGAGCAGTCATAGTCTCAGTTACTTGAGCTTGAGCACCTTTTTTTGGCTTCAATTTGTAGTTGTCGATTTTCTTCTTAAGAGTGTTACGGTTGATACCTAACATGATAGCCGTTTTAACTTGGTTTCCATTGTAAGCTTTAAGAGCTAGTTCGATTAATGGACGCTCTACTTGTTCAAGAACGATATTGTAAAGACCGTTTAACTCAACTTGAGCTTCTTTTTGTTGTTGGAAAAGAACTTCTAATTTGCTCTTCACTAATTTCTCTAGGCTGACCTGTTGTAGGTTAGCAACAAAAAGATTTTCTGAGTTATTCAGATTCGGCGTCATGGGTGTCCCTCTCGTATTTGTGTTTTATTGCGGATCATACTCCGCGAGTTGTGGATAACCAAATATACTTATGTAGCTGCAAATGCAACCTCGCTTTTGATTTATTTTGCAAAATATTTTCTGCCAACCAGCGTTCAGGCACTTGGCCGTGTGATGGGCTGTATAAAATTGTAAATTTTCTTGATAAATCATGTTGACGACAAAAATTTTCTGACCAGTCGAAGTCTTTTTCAGACGTTATCACAAATTTATACTCGGTGTTTTCCCTCGAGAATTCGATGTTTTCTAGCAAGAAGCTATCAGCAGCCCCACTATCCGGAGTTTTAACATCAAGAATTATTTTAACACGCGGGTCGACATTTTTAATTGTTAAAGAACCGCTGGTTTCAAGTGAAACGATGTGTCCTAAATCGCATAAAATGTTGATAAGGGTGTGGATTTCCTTTTGCAGTAGCGGTTCGCCACCAGTTATACAAACGTATTGCGCACCATGCTCTTTAACGATTTGTAAAATTTTTTCAATCTCCCAAAATTCCCCTTCGTTGTAGGAATATTTTGTATCGCAGTAGGTACAGCGCAGGTTGCAGGCCGTCGTGCGAATAAACACAGTCGGGTTTCCGGCATAAGAGCTTTCACCCTGAATAGAATAGAAAATTTCGTTAATTTTAATCATGAAGAAAGGGTTTTGTGCCCTTGGCATCGACCATTGTCAAGACTGACGCCCCTTTACAGAGGTAATTGTTTAATCTGGACGAGACCGGACCTTGGCGTTTTTGCACGCCGGCATAAGCCACATTACATTGAACTGATGAGCCCCTTCTTTAAAAAATTTAAACATGACGTAAAAGCTATTGGATTTCTTGGCGCAGGCCTATTCCTAGCCTTAGCCCTTGCCAGCTACCATCCACGCGACCCTTCGTTTAATTCGTTGGGGCATGGGCTTACCACTCTGAATTACTGTGGGCTTATCGGAAGCTTCCTAGCAGACATGATTTTTCAAGTCCTAGGATTACCCGCCTGGCTTGCCGTCGCAGGCTTACTGCAGGCCGCGTACTTAAGTTTTAGGGGTGAAGCCATAGAACTTAAAAATGTACGCCTTGTTTGGCTAATTCTTTTGATGGCGTCGCTGTCAGCTTTAGTAAGTATCTACTGGTCAGACTCAAAGATTTTTGATCACCAAATTTATCCGGGTGGCTTACTGGGGCTGGGGCTTGCGACAGGTTTAGTTAAAATTCTAAATTCAGGTGGGGCGCAGATCTTACTTTGGACAACGGCATCAGTGCTTATTGTGTTTTGTTTTGAAATCAGTCTTCAGGAACTTATTTTTAGGCCTGCATTGGCTATATATGACAGGCTGTATGCGTTTGCTAAAGCCAATTTATTTAATAATTGGAAATGGCCAAAAGTTGAAGAGATCAAGAAAAAGATGAAAGAACGCAAACAGCTTGCCGCCGCTGTTGCTGCAGCGGAAAAGCAAAAGGAGTCCGAAAAAACTCCGATGCTGATCCCAACGCAGATGAAATTAAAAACGAATGATGAAATTGCTGAAGCTGCAGCAAAGCGAAATACTTCTGAGCTGGCTTTCGACGATGAAGATGATAACGACGGCGATGAAAAAGTTGCTGTATCGGCTTATGAACCACAGGCGCGTCGAAAAGTGGTTATGCCTACGCGAACCCCGCGCAAAGTGGCCAACTGGAGTATGCCGAAACTATCTTTACTAGAAGACCCGCCGTTAACCAGGGTTAAAATCGATGAAAAAGAAATTCGCCGTAAAGCCGACATCACGCTTGAAAAATTAAAACAGTTTGATGTAAATGGCCAAATCGTGGCTGCAAAACCAGGCCCCGCAGTAACCATGTTTGAATTTAAACCCAACGTTGATGTCCGCGTGAATAAAGTGACCGAGCTTGCCGACGACTTAGCCCTAGCACTTTCTGCTGAATCACTTCGAATTATTGCTCCGATTCCTGGCCGCGATGTTATCGGAATTGAAACCTCAAACTCTATTCGTGAAACAGTTTATTTGAAAGACCTTTTGGCCGACGAAATGTTCTGGGCTGAAGACGTTAAATTACCAATTGCACTTGGCAAGCAATCTAACGGTGAACCGCGAATTGTCGATTTACGTAAGATGCCCCACCTTTTAATTGCAGGAACCACGGGATCTGGAAAATCAGTTTTCACAGTGGCTACAATCATTGGATTTTTATTCCGTCACTCGCCGAAAACATTACGTTTAATTCTAGTTGATCCAAAGCAAGTGGACTTAGCGGCTTTTGAAAATATTCCTCATTTACTGATGCCACCCGTTCGCGACCCTAAAAAAGCAGTCTTCGCATTACGCTGGGCAGTTCGTGAAATGGAAAAACGCTATAAGTCCATGAGTAAGTTCGGCGCCCGAAATATTGAACAGTTTAATGAAGCCGTAGAAAAAATGTCTGCGGAACAAATTGCTGAACACGAAAAAACAAATGCCGAATTCGAAACCCAAGGCGTAATGAAGCTTGAGCAATATTATTTTTCTTTTCAACCTTACATTGTTATAGCCGTGGAAGAGTTCGGCGATCTAATGGCCGTAGATAAACAAAACGTTGAGCAAAGCGTGGTTCGCCTGGCACAAATGGCCCGCGCGTGCGGAATACATTTAATGCTAGCGATGCAGTCTCCGCGAAAAGAAGTAGTGACGGGATTAATTAAAACAAATATTCCAGGCCGCATCAGCTTTAAAGTCGCATCAAAAATGGATTCACGCATTATCTTAGATGAACAAGGTGCCGAGCGCTTACTAGCACAAGGTGATATGTTGGTATTATCTGCCGGAACCTCAAAGGCGATTCGTCATCACGGACCTTACCTTAAAGAAGTAGAAATTAATGCGGTCGCAAAATTTTGGGCCGACCAAGCCGAGCCCGAGTACGATCCAATCGCCATGCGCGCCTTAGAAGGCACTGCGGGAGCTGGTGCAACAGCAGGTGGCGATTTCGCTGGCGATACTGGATTTAGTGAGGACGAATACGACGAACGCTACGACGAGATTTTAGCTTGGGCTTCCGAGCAAAAAGCGATTTCTGCATCATTGATTCAACGACGATTTAAATTGGGTTACCCACGAGCAGCGCGCTTGATTGAGCTTTTTGAAAAAGAAGGCGTTGTTGGACCTGCGAATGGCAGTAAGCCGCGCGCGGTTCTTGTGAACAGCCACGCTGGGTAGCTAGCGTGACCTGAAAGAGCTAACAAAACTCTTAATACCGCATGACCCTAACTTCGACGGTTAAGAAAACCATTCAAGCGAAAGACAAAGCTAATTTGATTTACGATACTTGTTACAAAGCTAGTTTTTTGAAATAGCAAAGACCCAGATTTTTAGTCTGAACCTTGTTGATTGGGCTGGTGAAATTTAATGAAGTGGTTTAGTTCTTTCAGTGATTCGTCAAGCCGGTGTGAGAGCCACACTATTATTTTTGCTGAGCTATGTCTGAAAGCTGGTACGCTTCGTTCTTGTATCCAGAAGATATCCAATCTGAAGCCGCTAAACTTACTTGGTCTTGATAAATTTGTCCCAAATACTGCCAGTCTAACACATCTTGTGGACTATTTGAAGAAAGGGCTGCTACATGTTTTTTATTTAGCTCATCCAGTTTTTCAAAATAAGTAGTCATGCCTTTTTTAAACAAATCTAACACCACACTATACTTAGCAGTTTTACTTACGTTAACGTAATCATCTCGATATTGATCTAAAACCCACAAAACACGGTAAGCAGCGGTTTTTTCTTGAGCTGCACCAAGTAAAAAAGTCGCATAAATGGATTTTTTGATACTTACTTCATTAACAAGTGACTCCAGGTAGATATTTAGCGCATCACACTCTTTAAGGTCGTCTGATAATACTGGATTGTCCGAAGAAGTTATATCAATAACCGTTTTCTCCAAGAGTGTTGACCATTCGCACTTACCTAATGTCTGTGCCTGAACTAAAAACGGGGTCGCAAGAATTGTCAAAAAAAGTATTCTAGAAATCATAAACTCTCCTAAAAGCTGATATTTGGTACCAACTATAGTCTTAAAGTTTTTAAATTTCGCCTGTAACTTTTTAGACAGTAAAAAGTATCTGTAAAACTTTTGACTAATCCAATTGCTATGAAGCTCAGGCCCCGTATAATCGAATATATATTTTGAAGCGTTTTGAATGGGGACTCAAAATTAGTTCCCATAAGGCTTTTTGCACACATCTCAAATCTCGATAAAAAATTGCTGAGATGGAAATTTTCGTTTTTGTCTTGAAAAGTAATGAGTCTGTGATCTCGGCCGATTAGAAATTTAAGTGCTTTTAGGAATCTAATAAACTAGATCTGTTAGCGGTACCAAACCGCGCGTCTTTTATTAACATACACGCGGGGTAGAAAAAGCGAACCTCCCCGAAGCACGCATCCGTGACCATAAAAATCTTAGGATTTTAAGTCCCATCTTCGGGGCCCATACACGCTGGAACCAACCACGAAGAAGAAATCTACAAAAGGTCTAAAATTCGCCGCAGAACTTCAAGCGCTAATAAAACTAGCCTTAAAACCCGTTTAGCGATCTTGGTAAAACGTCGAAACCTAACTATGGTTATTAGTTTTTGTTCCGGCATTTGAACCTCCTTAGTAATTAAGAGGTTTAAAGTCGATAAAAGCGAGATCGAAGAGGTTCGACTCGCTTTTTGCATTTTTTAAGCCTTAAAATTTAAACTCCAAAAAATTAAGTTCATTTAACACGTAGCTATATGTATTAGCTATGCGTGTTATGCTTGATTTTTTTTGCGGATCGACAACCCTCGTGGTGTGATTTGGACACAAATTAGTAACAAAAACCAAGGGAGGCTTTATGTTCAAATCTATCGTTATTGCAGCATCATTAACTATTGCTGCTTCTGCTCACGCATACACAACTGTCGCTGAAAGTATTTTTGCTGGTCAACAGGCTCGTATTCAAGAGTCTGTTACGACACAAGCATTAAACTGGAAAGTTGGCCAAGAAAATAACTACAAATTAAGTATTGGTGGTTTTTTAAACGGCACGATGAAAATGTGGGTTCGTGAAATTATTGCTGACGGCATATGGATGGTACAAGATGTAGATCTATCTATTCAGAAACAGAAAATCGAAGTTTTAATTGACCCAAACACGGGTGCTATCAAGAAAATGTTAGTAAATGGCAAAGAACAAGCTCCGCCGAAGCCTGATTTTGAACTTGTTGAACAAAAAGAAGATCGCGTTACTGTTCCAGCTGGAACTTACGATGCAATTTATTTGAAAGTTAAAGACAATGCTAACAATGGTCAAATCAGTGAACAGTGGGTTAATCCGCGCGATATTCCATTATCTGGCATGTTAAAGTCGTTAGCAGATAGTCAACTTGGAAAAGTGACAATCGAGCTAACATCGTTTAAAATGTAAGAATGAATTTTATAAATGTTATATTTCAAAAAACCGCAGCATTGTCTGCGGTTTTTTGTTTTTTAAGTGTATCAGTAGTTTTCGCGCAGGAAAGCAGGACGCTTGCGCAAAGCTCATTGGATACTGTAAAGAAAAAAGCAATTAACCTCATGATGCAGTCACAGAAAAAACAAGCGCTTTCGATTTTAAGTGATTTCATAGCCACAGAAAACAATAAAGCAAAAAATAAAGAAGCCCGCGAATATCGGTTAAGTTTAGCGAAAAAGTTTTTGAATAAAGAAGCCCAAGAGGCTTACGAAATGTCGCTGAATTTAACGTTAGAAAACGCAAAAGCTTCAAAAAAACATAATGAAGATTGCTTGGCGCGGGACCCTGAAAACATGGACTGCTTAATTCAACGTGCACGTTTAATTTACCGCGAAAGAAAAGCGCCACTTAAGTTGGAAGAAAGTCAGGCCTTAGCCATTTATTTCGACACGCCAGAGATTAATTGGGTAAAATTAAGTAGCGAAAAATCTTTGCCTGAATTTAAATCGCATTATTTTTTTAAAAAAGACGGACTAAAATTAAGCGAGAATCGTTTTGTTTTGGCTGTATTAGAAATTGAACGATCTTTGGCTGCAAAAAACTTTTCGAAAGCAAAAGACATATTAAGTTTGGTCGAAAAAGAATACAGCGATTGGCCCGAGCACGTTTACTTTAAAAATCAAATTGACGTAGAATCAACCGAAAATAAAACTACGGGCGCTGTCGACTTTTTAAACCAATACAAAAATAAGTGCAAGAACCTAAGCAAATCGACAGTTAGAAAATATCGATATGATTACGATTTATGTATAAGGGGTATATGAAAAACACAATAAAAGTTTTTGGAGCAGCAGTGGTATTAGTCGCATTTGGCTGCGGAATAAAGGGTGATCCATTGCCGCCAGCCGAACAACAAACAGTTCAGGCAGCACAAGAAATAGTTCCTGCGCCAGTAGTGCCAACATCACCAGAGCCTGCAAAAAAAATTAAGAAGAAAAATGAAAATTAGTACAATTCTACTTTCTGGCGCTGGTAATACATTCCATTTAGTCGGCGCCGACGTAAGTCAGCTATCGATTGCAGAAAAAAAAGAACTAACCCGATCTATTTGTACGAAAGATGCGGCAGACGGGTTAATATTCATCAGAAAAAATTTAGCAGATAAAAATTACCAGTGGGATTTTTATAACAATGATGGCTCAGATGCAGAAATGTGCGGAAATGCAACCCGCTGCGTAGGTTATTATATTAAGAACGAGCTTAAGGACCCAGCGCCCGAATGGACCTTAAAAACAGTGGCCGGTAACATTGTGATTCGGCCGCTGGCTCATGAGCAATATGAAATTACTATGACTAAGCTTGAATTACTAAAGTCTTCGCATGGGTTTTACTGTAATACTGGTGTGCCGCACTTAGTTTTAGAAATTGAAAAATTTGAAGATTACCGCGCGCTGAAAGAACAGGCGCGGCACTTGCGATATGGCCTTGAGTTTTTACCTGCGGGAACAAATGTGACTTATGTAAAAATTGATGCAAGCGTTAAAAAAATGAAGGCTGTTACCTATGAACGCGGAGTCGAAGATTTTACCGAGGCCTGCGGAACCGGCGCGGTTGCTGCAGCCTTTTACAATTTAGTTTTACATTCCGTTTCAGAAAGTTCAGTTGAAATGCCAGGCGGATCTCTTATAGTGAACTTAAATAACTTAGACAAACCCCTAATGACGGGGCCAGCTAACCAGATAGGTAAATTCAATTATGAATTCAAAATTTAAAGGTGTATTTTCAGCACTTCTTACACCGTTTGATGGTGGAAAAGTGGATCATGCTTCAATCGAAAAGCATGTACAGTATCAGATTAGAAACGGTATCACGGGATTTGTCGTAAATGGAACGACTGCCGAAAGCCCCACCTTATTGTGGAGCGAAGTCGAACAAATATTTAAAACTGTAAAAAGTATTTCTGGCGATCGACCATTGATTGTAGGAGTTGGCTCGAATAGCACAGCTAAAACAATTGAAAATGCAAAAAAAGCAGCTGCACTTGGCGCAGATGCTTTGCTAGTTGTAGTACCCTACTATAATAAACCGCCACAGCGCGGCCTTGTTGCACATTTTAATGCGGTAGCAAACGCAACTGAAGTGCCAGTTATTTTATACAACGTTCCCGGTCGCACAATCACTGCTTTGACTGTTGAAAGTGTCGTAGAACTTGCCAAAAATAAAAAAATTATTGGAATAAAAGAGGCATCTGGCGATATGGCCTATGTTGAAAAGCTACACAAAAACGTTCCAGCAGAATTTATTAAGCTTTCGGGTGATGATGCCACATATATTGAATTTTTAAAACGAAAAGGCGACGGAATAATTTCCGTAATGTCGAATGTTATAACTAAGCAATGTATGCAATGGACAAAAAATTTAGATACTGCTGACTTTAATTCACATTTAAAATTTATAAACGGAATTTATGCTGAAGCAAATCCAATCGTTCCAAAGTGGATGCTGTATAAAATGGGTCTATTTAAAACTGCAGAAATGCGATTGCCATTAGTTGATCTTGATCCAGCCTTGCACGATCCCACTCAAGCATTATTGAAAGAATTTTCTTTGATATGAAAAAATTAAACATTGGCATTTTTGGCGGATCAGGAAAAATGGGTGCACAGGTTGAAGATGTTGTTACATCCTCAAACCATCAACCCTATCTTTTTGTAGGCTCGAAAAAATCAAATCACTTCTCTATAAGCGTGCCTACGTTAAAAAATACGGAAAGTGAAATTTTGGCTGAAGTCGATGTGTGGATTGACTTTAGCTCGCCAGAAGGTTTTTTCGAACTTTTAAAGTATTCAAAAAAAGCTCCTGTAGTTTCCGGCACGACTGGCTTTTCCTCGAAGCAGCTTGCTAAAATTAAATTAGTCAGCCAAAGCCGTCCAATTTTTTGGGCATCAAACTTTAGTGTGGGGCTTTGGAGTTTCAGGCAGGCGTTAAAGGCACTATCATTTGTGAAAGACTTCGACTTTGCAATTGATGAGATTCATCACAATCAGAAGAAAGATATGCCTAGTGGAACGGCGCTTACACTAAAATCTGATCTAGAAGCTATATTAGATAAAAAGATTGCCACTCCACAAGCTCATCGGTTGGGCGGGATGTATGGAATTCATACCGTTTATGCGGCTTCGGAAAATGAAGTTATTTCTTTTCAGCACCAGGCTATAAATCGAAAAGTTTTTGCCTCGGGCGCGCTTCGCGCGGCAGAATGGCTGGTAAACAGAAAAAATGGTCTGTATTCGATGGATGATATGTTTTTAAAAAGAGGTAACAAGTGAAATTTTTTATTGATTCAGCAGACGTTAACGAAATTAAGCAAGCCAATGAACGCGGCTGGGTAGATGGAGTCACAACTAACCCAACGCTAATTGCAAAATCAGGCCGCAATTTCGAGGAAGTTATAAAAGAAATATGTAAAATAACTAAAGGTCCCGTATCAGCGGAAGTTATTTCTTTGAAAGCAGATGAAATGTTTAGCGAAGGTAAAAATTTAGCTAAATGGGCTGATAATGTTGTCGTTAAGATTCCGATGTGTGAAGACGGCATGATCGCAGTTAAGAAATTAACAGCCGAAGGAATTAAAACAAACGTAACTTTAGTGTTTTCAGTCGTACAGGCCTTACTAGCCGCTAAAGCAGGCGCTTCGATGGTTTCACCATTTGTCGGTCGTCTTGACGACATTGGTTCCGATGGAATGGTTATGGTTAATGAAGTTGTACAAATGTATCAAAATTACGATTTTTCTACAGAAGTTTTAGTCGCATCAGTGCGAAGCCCAATGCACATTCAGCACGCGGCTTTAATGGGTGCGGATATCGCCACAATCCCTTACAAGGTGATGCAGCAAATGACCGGTCATCCATTAACATCAAAAGGAATTGAAATGTTTTTAGCGGACTGGAATAATGCTAAAAAATAAATTTTCTTTAATTGCAGCAACTTTGGCTTTCGCTATTGTTAGCTGTCAGACAAATATGCATGTCATTCCTGAATCAATGCTGTCAGCAAAAGAACATCGGAAAGCAATTGTCGCAGCCTTCGGAGACCCAAGGCTGATCAGCCAAAATGGCCGCGAAGTCTATTCACACTATCACGATAAAAAATTTAAATTTATCGATGAACCGACCAACGTCGATATTCGTTACGTCACTAAAACTAGTATTTTGGGGGCACGCAGACCCTATGACGTTGCCGTCGAAGTGCGTACAGAGCAGAAGGAACCCGGATCCAAGCAATTTTTAGATTCTGGCCTAGACGATAGTCTTAGTCAAAAGCGGCTTCAAGAGCTACGCAAAGTGCTTAACCAAAGTCGTGAGAATTCTCAGGAGTTTGACGTGGAGAACCCTTTCTAAGTATCCTATAGACTGACACAAAGTCTTACCATTCAAACGGTATGGCTGGATATTCAAGGAGTGAAGTTGTCATCTTTTATTTCGGCGATCATTTTGACTATTCCAATTCTATTTTTATTTTCTAGTCGCTTAGAAAAAAGTAGAATTGTAACCGTGTCGCGGCCGTTGGTGATTACTCAGGCGCGCAAAACTCCGGCCTTTATTTTATATCAGCAAGCACAAATGCAAAATAATAAAAAGATAGATTTAGCAGCAGATCCTAGCACTTTCATAAGCACCGAAAGCTTAGGAACCCGAATCGAACCTATCGTGATAGCAGAAATGCGATTAGCACAACACGAAATCGGAGCACCCAGGGATTTTGGTTTTCAGGTTGCTACGTACCAAAAGCAAAATATTCAACCAGCGCTTGCGGCAGTTATTAGTGAGAATGCACAGCTTTCAGTTCAGCTAAACAGCTCGCCACTAAAAAAATGGGGAACTGTTCGGGGTAAGTTCGAAGTTAAAGACGGTGTTGGCATCGTCGATCACATTGTAGAAATTAAAAGAATTGAAGAAGGCCAGGTTCGGGAACTTGGCCGAGTCGACTTGCAAGCCGGATCGTATTCAATCGATATCGAAACCCCCCAGGGTGTATTGATCGCGCAAGTTAAAGATAAAAGTGGACTTTTAATTGGCGAAGACGAGCAGCGCATGATTAATTTGCAAAGCCACGGAAGCTATTTTGAAGGACCATTTATCAGGGTTGGTAAACCCGTAGGAATCGCTGCAAATACAGGTTTGCCGAGTTCGCAAGGTGGAACTAATCCGGGAAGAAGTTCGGCGGGAATAGATTCGGCAAAAGGAACCTATGCCGGAAACACCAGGGGAAAAGGTAAACCACAAGATCAAGCTGTAAACCAACAAAACTCATCTATTGTGGCGTCGCTATTTTCAAAACAGCATCAACTGGAAAATCCCCAAGACCAATTTCAAAATGTATCTAAAAATTCTTCAACTATCTCGATTGTTGAAGATCAGAAAAAAATACACGAATCAATTATTACAATACGGCAAACCGCAGACATAAGTGAAACGCCGCTTTTTACGAAAAAGTGGGTTCAGGGAGCAAAAACCTTCATTGCCGATCAAATGAAAATAGAATTTAAAAACAAAAACTCTTCCGTTTTAATTGGAAAAATTTTGCGCGATGGTGTGCCGGGAACAGGCGTGAAAGTACAGATTGAAAATCAGCCCGGGCTTTCAGCCATTTATCTAGATCAGTTTATGATTCCAAGTTTAAAACAAGAAAGTACTTCAGAAAATGGATACTTTATGTTTGTGGGGCTTGAGCCCGACAGCTATTCTGTAGCCGCCCTTATTGAAAATAAAATTATTGGACAACAAATATTCATCGCCGAAGAAGGCTATGTCGCATACCAACACATTGTATCAGTAACTAATCCCAGATCAGTGGTTGTTAGATCTTTTGATGCTTTCACCGGAGAACCGCAAGATGCAGACGTTATTATTCCTGATTATTCAGATATAATTGAAACCACAGCTGGCAGTGCAATATACAAGACACACAATCAGCTGGGTATTGCCAATTACATTGTTCGGCCAAAACAAAATTATATGCCAACTAATTACATTCAGGATAGTCGCAAGGACCATCTGCACATTCCGCTAATAACTGAAGACTGGCTTAGCTCTTTACAAAGTCAGCTGCAAATTAATGATCAGCCTGACACAGGAACTGTTGTAGGTTTTGTACCCGATTTTGATTTTGATATTTATTTAATTTCTGAAGTTTACGACACAAAACAAGTTGTTTATTTTTCTGCCAACGGAACCATCTCAGCGACTGCTGTAGCTGGGGGTGGATTCGTTTTATTTAATGTCCCTAGAGGCGCCCAAGAAGTTGTTGTTCAAGAAAAGAAAACAGAAAGAATTTTTTCGCAGGTTCACTTAATAAAAGCAAATCAGACAAGTATCTCGCACTTTAACGAATAGTTAATTTGTAAATTCTCGAACAGCTTTTTTGAAAAAGTCCCCACGATCTTCAAAATTTCTAAATTCGTCTAAACTTGTGCCACCGGGACTAAGTAAAACTGTGTCATCCACTTGAGCAACTTTCAGACATTGGCCAAGCGCTAATTTCAAATTTGGAAATAAAGCGCCAGGCAACTTGCTGGCGCTCTGTGCATTAGGACCACATTGGCCAAAAAAAATAAATTGAATACGATGGTCTGATTTTAAAAAAGAAAGATTTTGCCAGGGTAAGTTTTTATCTTTTCCACCAAGCAACAGAATTAACTTCGCCGGGGGAAGAATTTTCTCTAGGCAAGCACCTACGGCAACCAAAACAGAATCGATTGCCGTAGCTTTGCTGTCATTAATAAAGTGCACTCCGCTGAATGTTCCAACATTCTCTAGCCGGTGTGCTAACCCGCTAAAGTGATACATTTTTTCAATAGAAGCTGATGTCCATTTGGCCAATTGTGCTAACTTGCGAGCGACTGCAAAATTATCGTGGTTATGCACGCCGATCAGTTTGATTTGCGAACGCTCGGATTGTGATAAGTCACTGGCAGCACTTGCCAGATAGTATGCACATTTCGATCGCTTTGAATGAACGATGCAATCTAATGAGGCCTGATTGAAAACGCACATGCTATCAGTTAGGGAAGTAATTCCTAATTTTGTGTTGTAATAGTGTTCGACGCTGTTGTAGCGCTCGAGATGATTTTCCGATAAAAACGTAATAGCAGAATAATTTAATTTTAACCCACGGCAGTTTTCAAGTTGGTAACTTGATAGTTCTAGAATAATCCAGTTTGCACAAGGGCTACCAGATAAAAGATGTAATGCATATTCGCAAAATGGAGTTCCAATATTGCCGCCAACGAAACAATGGGGATCTTGATGACGGGCCCCTGCAGCAAGGATTGAAACGACCGTACTTTTCCCGACGGACCCGGTTACACCGATTATTTTCTCGGAAGAAATAATTGAAGCAGCTAACGAGATTTCTGATGTTACGAAGGTACCGTTAGCAATTAAGTTTTGAATCCAAACTAGGTTTAGGGGAACACCCGGTGAGACAACTATGGTTTTTGGATATTTTAAAATCAACGCTTCGGGCTTGTTTAGCTGGGCATTTGCGTCTTTATCATCGTACGTAATAATGTCAGAATCAGTAAATCCGACAGCCTTTAAAAGTTTAAGCGCCGAAGTTCCACTTTTTCCTAGCCCAATAACCGCAATCGGGGGCACCAAGTTTTTAATCCAGTCTGTGTTCACCATGATGACATTAAAGCAGATACATGAAACGATGTCATTGTGAGTTTAATTCATACAGCTATAATTAGCGATTTACACCTAACAGACGCAGAACCGCCGCTGCATCAAAAAACGTCGCGGCACCCGCTTTGGAAAAAATTTAAAACTCAGGATTTTTTTATTGATTCAGCCTTGATACAATTCATCGAACACATTCAAGAAAAAGCAAACGGCGAAAAAGTTGAATTAATTTTAAACGGCGACATTTTTGATTTTGATAGCGTTATGAGTTTACCTGAATTCCCTATTTACCGGGTCAATTGGTTTGAAACTCGGCGCGGTCTTTTTCCAAAAGAAGAAAAGTCGCTTTTTAAAATGCAAGTGATCGTTGACCAACACGTTAACGTATTTGATGCTTTAAAAAGCTTTGTAAAAAACGGCAATACATTGGTATTTATTCCTGGCAATCATGATGTCGAGTTAAACTTTCCCAAGGTGCAAAAATTTATTCGCGAATGCCTGGATCTTACTGATCTTGAACAACAAAGTGTTCGGTTTGTTGAATGGTTTTATATTAGCGAAAAAGATACCTTCATTGAGCATGGGCATCAGCAGGACCCTTACTGCATGTGCGAAGATCCGGTGAATCCATTTTTACTAGATTACAATGAACTGGCTATACGATTGCCATTTGGTAATGTGGCCTGCAGGTATATGATGAATGGATTAGGCCTATTCAATCCCCATGTAGAAAAAAACTACATTATGTCCCTACAAGATTATATTAAATTTTTTTTCAAGTATCTTTTGCGTGCGCAGCCACTGATCGTTTGGACCTGGCTTTGGGGATCAGTGGCCACCCTTTGGCATGTTACCGCAGAGCGGTTTGCCGAGCCGTATAAGCTTTCAACCAGTATTGAAAAAAAAATAAACGATGTTGCTGAAAAAGCAAAATCAAGCGCAGGCGCTGTTCGCGAGTTAAAGGAATTATTCGTAAGGCCTGCAACCCAGGATCCAATTCTGATTGCCAAGGAGCTTTGGCTTGATCGGCTTTTCTTAATTTTACTAATATTTGTTGGTGCATATTTTTTAGTTTCGACACTGAAAACGTATTTCCAAATTTCTTTGTTTTGGATTTTCGTTCCTCTGTCTTTATTAGTGCCATTTTTTTTATTCTATGCACGTTCGGTGACCTCGCTGGTTTCGCAGTACAAAGAGCCTGATGAACAACTTTTAGCAAAGCAAGCTGCCGTGACAGGAGTTAAGCGCGTTGTCTACGGACACACGCATGTAGCCGTCCATGCATTTTACGGCGGAGTCGAACACTTAAATTCAGGAACTTGGTCGCCAGCGTTCACAAATGTTGAATGCACTGAAGCCACTGAAAGAAATACCTACGTTTGGATTGCACCTACTCTTGAAGACCCAACCGTTCGAAAAGCAGAATTGCTACCATTTTCAAGTAAACGCCAAGATACCACTAACTAGCCGCATCAATCGCGTTGGTGCAGTTGTCAACCGCCAGCTCTCATGTAACGCTTTTTAAGTCATATTAACTATTGGAGGCATCATGGCTGACGTTTTAGTGGTAACAAGTAAAGTTAAGAAATTTATTAAAGAAAAAAGTGAAATGAACACATCTGCTGAAACAGTTGACGTACTTTCTAAAGCGATCGAGCGCTTATGCCAAAAAGGTATCGAGTCTGCAAAAGCAGATGGCCGTAAAACAGTTATGGCTCGCGATATTATTATCGATCACATTTAATCTCGTATTCCCAAGTTTTTAAAATTAACTTTTACAATTGTTAACCCAGCAATTCCAGCTGGGTTTTTTTATTCGTGCACACTGAAATCTAGATTTAGGACTAGCCCAGGAATTGTTAAAGTACGTATCAGTTTGTATATACTGATTATGTAAACAAAACCCTAGCGAAGGAAATTTTAATGTTTTCAGCCTTGAAAGCCATTGCGCTGTTTTTCATGGTAACTACTGTTTTATCATGTCAGTCAGTTACTCGTCAGCCAAATCAAGAGGCGCGTCCACCCGAGATTAAAACCTATGATCGATTAGTCGACTATTCGCCATACAAATACGAAGTGCTTTTTACGGATCCCGAGTGTGGAGTTTATAAATACAAAGCAGACGCAAAGGTAAAAACTAAAAGCGGAAAAACCTTATTGCAAAAGCCAGAAAATGTTTATTGCAAGAATAAGTACGATCAATTTCGTTCTGGCAATCGACCTCAAAGTCCACAATTTAGGTTGATTGAATGGATCAACGATGGCGCGACCCAAGAAATATTTTTTACTTACCTGTCTTTTCGAAATAAAGTCGTAAAAGCTGCGCTTTGTGCGGCTGCCCAGAGGGGTGTGAAAATTAAATTTGTAATGAGCTCAACTGAAGACAAAGCAGTAGCTAACGAACTCGTCGCCTGCAGTCCAGAAAATGTTGAAATGAAAGCCCGGGGTATGGAGGGTGGGCTTGGCTATGCTCACAATAAATTTTTTATTGTAAATCCAAATTCAGATAAAGAATTTAAAGTCGTGTTTAGCAGCGGAAACATGACATCTGGGGTGGTGATTCATCACGAAAACTGGAATTTTATTACCACTCACCCCGTTTCGAATTTCGCGAAGTCGCATCTTTGTGCGATGAACGCTGAATGGGACGAGGTAGCTGGCAGAACCCGAAAAGATTACATGGCCTCTATTCGTAAATGCCGTGATGGCATTGCGGCGCCAGAAGAGAAAGATATTAAAGTATTCTTCGTTCCTGGGGAAGGCGAACCAACTGCTGGCAATACTAAAAAAACCGCGGTTGATTATTTGCTTTCAGGCACTGACGGATTTCCCGGAATCAATAACGCAAAAAAAATATGGATCGGGTGTCATCGATTTCTTTATTCAACAATGTTAGCTGCATTAAAAAGTCGAATGACATCTAAAAATAAACCTGAACTAAGAATCGTAGCTGACGACGACACATACTATAACGTAAACGATCCAGCATTTTCCGGAGGCGACACCCAGCCTGCAGAATGGTTTCATATGGAAAACCTAGCGAAACAGGGCGCCAAAGTAAAGTTGATGGAGACCAACGCTGACGAACACCAACTTCATCATAGCAAGTATTTAATATTCGCCGACGATACAGAATTTAAAGCAGTATTAACTGGATCAGCGAACTTAACCGGCGCGGCATTTAAGACAAATTGGGAAAACACGTATTACGTTATGATTCCCGAAGTTGTGAAGGCATTCGCAGATCATTATGAATATACGTGGACCAAACTTGCTACTGCCGTGGCTGACTTACCAGCGACCGGTAACATTAAAGATTTATTGGAAGAAGAGCCAATCATAAATAAAAATGGAGCCGAACTTGGAAAATAAAATAATTTTTTTGCTTAGCCTTGTTTTAGTTAGTTGCGGCCAAATGCAAAAAGACAACCGAGTGCCAAGCTCTGAATCTGGCGCAGCTGTCGTGCGGCAGTGCGGAGAAATTCAATATTCAGAAAATAATCGCGTGGCACGTGATACGGAAGATTTAATGTATACCCTACATTTAGACTGCAACCGCGATCGAAAAATAACCTCTGCGGATAAAAATCTG
>JAYTMU010000176.1:0-7306 GCA_043728195.1 Bdellovibrionales bacterium | reverse complement strand
AAAATTTTATTTACCCTAACTTTCCCGTCTGTCCCGAAGCAAACCTGCTCCCTGTGATCCCTGTGATCCCGGTGCTCTTGGCAAACCTGCTCCAAGACTTTTGCAAAACTGCTGCACGACTTACTTCACCACTTGCTTCAAATTCGTTTTCTTATACAAAGCCATGTACAGTCGTTCCAAACCGACTGCTATTCCACCTGATGGCGGCATTCCATAATCAAGGGCCGTAAAGAAATCGGCATCTAATGTGACCGGTTTTTTTCCTAAAACTTTCTTTTTTGCTAAGTCCTCTTCAGCGCGCAAGCGCTGTACATCCGGATTGTTAAGTTCGTGAAAAGCGTTCGCAAGTTCGAGCCCGTTCCAATAAACTTCAAAGCGGTCGGCCCACCCGTCGGATCCAACTCGCGCAAGTGCTGCTTGATACGACGGATACTTTTCGATGAAAACTAAGCGGTCGGCAGGCCACTGAAATTCGATTTTATCCATAAAAATTAAGTAAAAATAATCATCAATAGTCTGCGCACCAGAAACATCGACATTTAACTTTCCAGCTAAAGCTCTTAATTCGTCTTCGGATGTTGTCGATTTCAAATCAAAGTCGCAGTACTTTTGAAATAGTTCTGCAACTGTAAAAGTTAGAACTTCTAGTGGACGATCAACTTTTAGCTGATCTGAAATAAATTCTACAAGCTCGATCATATCCATTTTTATTGTGGAAAGATTACTAAAAGCGCGGTACCATTCTAGCATCGTAAATTCGGGGTGGTGCTTATCAGTCAATTCGCCATTTCGAAAAACCGGTGCAATCTCGAAAATGCGTTCGGCACCTTCGACAAGTAATTTTTTTAGATTTAGCTCAGGCGATGTTGGCAGAAAAAATGTTGTTTTTTTTGAGCCAAGTACAAATTCGGTTTCAAAAACCTCAAGGCTTGGCTCGGTCCCAGGGCAGGCTACAAGTGTTGATGTCTTCACGTCTTGAAAACGTTTTTCTTTAAAAAAGGTACGTATCAGTGATAAATAGTTGAACCATTTTTTTTGCTCAGGCCATTTATCAAATTTAGGTTTTCTAGCTGTGGAGTTTGCAGCCAGCATAATCAATTGGTTCGCTGGCATAAGTGCTAACAAATCCCCGTCTAGCAGTACATCGCCCGCTTTTATTTGCGGGGCGTCCTTGAATGACCAATCTGATAGGTTCTGTGTTCCAATGCGTAAAGCTTCGCAGCGACCGTAGCGCAAAGCGCCGCGCGGCATCTCGGGGTACTTTAACCAGTGTTTTTGCAAATATTCGTCTCTTCTTTTGCTCATAAGTAAAAGATGGCTTATAAAAAAAGGCTATGCAAACTGAATTTAATAAATATAAAAAAGATGCCGATTTTGTTGCCTTTAAAACCATTCATGAACGCACCCGAGACATCAGCGTGCGCGATGGCAAGCCGGATTCATTTCACGAATTTGACGATGCGGGCTTGTTGATCGAAGTCATGCGTAATGGCCATATGGGCTATAGCGCGACTTGTGAAACAACACCGGAAGGAATTAAACACGCATTTGCTAAAGCAATTGCTATGACCGATACCAGTGCAAAGTTTCCAGTTTTTAAATTTGATGAAAAAATACGACCACCTTCAAAAGGATCTTATCAATCGGCATCCAAGCGTAATTTAGACCAGCTTTCGATGGCTGAAATTTATGATTTTCTAAAGCAGACTTCATTACGAATGAAAATTAGCGATAAAATAATTTCAACAACGTCGGATGCGATGATTATTACGTGTCAGCAAAATTACATGTCCAGTGCGGGTGCCGAATTTGATCAGACATTCGATATTGTTATTAATTCGATGGCTGCAACTGCACGCGAAGGTAAAGAAACTCAAACGCGCTCCCTACATGGTGGGCGCGGCAATTGCTTACAGATTGGTGCAGAACATTTCAACTTAGAATCGGCACTGAAAGACTGTGACCAAATTTCATCTGAGGCCCTAGAACTTTTAGCCGCAGAAAATTGTCCTACCGAAACATGTGATTTAATATTGTCACCCGATCAAATGTTGTTACAAATTCACGAATCGATTGGCCACCCGCTTGAATTAGACCGAATTCTAGGTGACGAGCGAAATTTTGCAGGTTGGAGCTTCGTGCAACCTGCAGACTTTGGCACACTTCAGTACGGAAGCTCATTGATGAATGTGGTCTTTGATCCAACTGTAGCGCATGAAATGGCTAGTTATAAATTTGATGAAATAGGAAATCCGGCGGAAAGAAAACATCTTATTAAAAATGGAATTTTGCAGACAGGGCTTGGTAGTTTGGAAAGCCAAATGCGTTCGGGCCTTCGCGGGGTCGCAAATTCAAGAGCCAGCTCGTGGAACCGGGCTCCTATTGACCGTATGGCCAATATCAATCTTGAAGGCGGAGATTTAACTTTGGATGAAATGATTTCTAAAGTTGAAAATGGGGTTATCATGTTTGCAAACAAGTCATGGTCAATCGATGATTACCGCCGGAAATTTCAGTTCGGTTGCGAATATGGTAAACGAATTAAAAATGGAAAAATTACCAACACTTTGAAAAACCCTAATTATCGCGGCATTACAGTGCCTTTTTGGAATTCACTAGCTGGTTTAACAAAACCAGACACTGTTGAAACGTACGGCTCACCGTACTGCGGTAAGGGCGAACCAAGCCAAATTATCCGCGTTGGGCATTCTTCGCCGTACGCGCTTTTTAAAAACATCGAAGTTTTCGGTGGGGGTTAAAGTGAAAACAGACATCCTAGCCTACTTAAAAAAATACACCACTGAGGCCTTCAATCAATTGTTGGCTGACGAAGAATTGGCGTTTAACTTACATTCGGAAGAAAGTGATTTTATTCGCTTTAGTCAGTCCAAAGTTCGGCAAAATACCACTGTGCAGCAGCATGAAATAACAGCTCAGTATCAATTGGACCAGCGCACGTATCGTTTACGTTATAATTTAACATTAGATTATGCGGCGGATATGAAAAAATTTTCTTCTGTATTGCAGCAACTACGTCAGGATTTACCAAAAACAGATCCAAACCCGCAGTTTGTTCCGCATGTTAACAACGGTTTGTCTGAAACTTTTAAAAAAGCCACGCGCCCGTCGACGGCAGAAATCATTCCGCTAATTTGCGGTACCTTCGCGGACTCGGATATGGTTGGCTTATGGTGCTCAGGACCCTTACGACAAGCTGCTATTAACTCGAAAGGTCAGTTTCATTACTTCGAAACTGATTATTTCTTCTTAGATTATTCGCTTTATGATGGCCCCCGCGCTGCAAAGTCGTTTTACGCTGAAACAAACTGGAATCAGGATGCGTTCTTAAATGCTGCCCAGCAGACCAAGAATACGCTGTCCCTGTTAAAGCGTCCTTCGCAAAAAGTGATGCCTGGAAGTTACAAAACTTATTTGGGCCCCATGGCCGTGGCTGAACTGATGGGTATGTTTTACTGGAAAGCTTTAAGCCGCGCTTCTTTTGAACAGGGGTTTGCACCGCTTAAAAAACTACATGATAAGGATGTTTTATTTTCGGAACAATTCACTTTGATGGAAAATTTAAGTTTGGGCTATTCAACTCCGTTCAATGCTTTGGGCGAGCTTAGTCCGCAAGAACTTCCGCTTATTGAAAAAGGGCGTTTACAAAATTTTCTAATTAGCACGCCGACTGCAACCGAATACAAGTTAACTTCTAACTATGCTGAACCGAACGAGATGATGAAATCTCCCGAGATTAGAGCAGGCACGCTAGACGAAGCTGCTATTCTGAAAGAACTTGGTACGGGTCTTTACTTATCTAATCTACATTACATAAACTGGAGCGATCCACAGGCAGCCCGCATTACTGGAATGACCCGATTTGCGTGCTTTTGGGTGGAAAAAGGTGAAATTCAGGGACCAATTCAAGATCTGCGCTTCGATGAAACTTTGTATAATATTTTTGGTAAGAATTTAATAAACTTAACAAAAAACCAACAGGTTTATGCAAATACCTCGACTTATTTGAAGCGTGAACTTGGCGCCATGAAGGTCCCCGGAGCATTGCTGCGCGAGATGAATTTTACATTGTAAAGTTCTGAATCGCGAATAAATCATTAAACTATTGTGCAATTTCAAAAAATCCCTTATAAAACAAGGGATTTTGCATTTATCCAGAACTGCAAGTAAACCTAAACTTTAAACAACAAAGGGGTCTGAAGTGGCTTTAAACAAAATTCAATCGTTGGTAAAAAAACTTTCTCAATCACAAAATGTAAAGCGTGTAGTCGGTGATATTCAAACAATTTCAGAAGATTTGCAAAAACGTGTGAAGCACTTATCAAAAGATGATGCGATCAAAAAATATAAAGAGATTATGAAAAAAGTAACTCAAACTGAAGGCAATCTTGAAAAAGAAATGAGCAAGGTCATCGTTAAGCTGAAGCAATCGAAAACAAAAGTGCAAAAAAGCTTACAAGATTACAAGAAAAAAGCGGTAGCTCGCAAGAACGAATTCGAAAAAATATTAAAAACTAAAAGCGGCGCAAAAAAAGCGACTACTAAGAAAGCAACTGCACCCAAAAAGACGACTCGTAAAAAAGCGACTCGTAAGTAATTGTATCTGCTTTAGCTGCTGATTTTTTCTAGGGTCAGCAGCTACTTTCCCCTTTTCCTGCTATTCCACACGTTCTTGCCTGTTTTTCTCTCAATTCTTATAATTGTAAGTGAAGCCAGTCGTCATTTTTTAGGATCTCCTCATTTTAAATCTCTTATGTTAGCTTGGCTTAACACTTCACGTACGGAGCCTTTCTATGCAAATGCAATCATCTCCTGGAACGTCGCAGGCCGTAACGCCATCGACCACTGCAAAATCAACAAATACTTTATTATCAACAAATTCTGAATTTCAACGCCGACACATTGGTCCCTCTGAAGTTGAAAAAAAGGAAATGTTGAAAACTTTGGGGTTTACCCATATTGACGAAATGATGGCGAAAGTTGTACCAAAATCGATCATAACAAAAGAGAAAATGGCAGTTGGTGACGGGATTTCCGAGCACGAGATTTTAAAGCAACTTAAAGAAATCATGTCGCACAATAAAGTATATCAGTCGCTGATTGGTATGGGCTACCATGACACCATCACTCCATCAGTTATATCGCGGAATGTTTTTGAAAATCCCGTTTGGTACACGGCTTACACTCCGTACCAACCAGAAATTTCGCAAGGCAGATTAGAAAGCTTATTAAATTTTCAGACTATGGTTTGCGATTTGACGGGAATGGAAATTTCGAACGCATCACTTTTAGATGAAGGCACTGCAGCCGCAGAAGCCATGGCTATGGCTTTAGGTGCATCGAAGAAAAACGATGTACATGCATTTTTAGTTCATCCTGAAATGCACCCGCACGTGATCGAAGTTTTGCAAACTCGTGCAGAGCCCTTAGGCTTAGAGCTGATTTTACAGGATCCATTAACGTACGACTTTAAAAAAGAAATCTTCGCTGCATTTTTTCAATACCCAACCACGACTGGAAAAATAGAAAATTACAAAGCGGTCGCAGATAAACTGCACCACCACGGCGCTTTAGTTATTGCGTCTGTCGATTTGTTAGCATTAACACTGCTAACACCGCCCGGTGAATGGGATGCCGATATGGTTGTCGGAAACACTCAACGCTTCGGAGTACCACTAGGCTTTGGCGGCCCGCACGCAGCTTACTTAGCTACAAAGGATGCGTTTAAAAGATCGCTTCCGGGGCGCTTAGTTGGCGTATCTGTTGATAGCCAAGGAAAAAAAGCACTACGACTAACATTACAAACACGTGAGCAACACATTCGCCGCGAAAAAGCGACGTCTAATATTTGTACGGCACAAGTTTTACTTGCGAATATGGCAGCAATGTACGCCATTTACCATGGTCCAAAGGGTCTTAAAAAAATTGCTGAGCGAATTCATCGCCTAACGCAGATTGCGAAAATTGGCTTGGAAAAATTAGGTCACACGGTCATTACTAAAAGTTTTTTCGATACACTGCAAGTTTCCGTAAAAGTACAAAGCGAGCTTAAAACCGAATCGGAAAAGTTAGAAATTAATCTTCGCTATTATGCAGACAGTGTTGGGTTTTCTTTAAACGAAGTTTCTACTTTAAAAACGGTTGATGATTTGTTTAAGATATTTAATCACGGAAAATCTGCTGGCTTCACTGCTAGCGAACTAGATGCAGCTGTGACGACTGTCATACCTGCAGAGCTTTCTCGTAAAACTGAAATCTTGTCGCATCCCGTTTTTAATTCTTACCATTCAGAAACCGAACTGATGCGCTATATATACCTTTTACAAAACAAAGACGTTACTTTAACGATGTCGATGATCCCACTTGGTTCTTGCACGATGAAATTAAATGCAGCGACCGAACTGATGCCAGTGTCTTGGCCTGAAGTTAACAAGCTACACCCATTTGCGCCAACGTCGCAAACCCAAGGATACTTGCATCTGATTAAAGACCTTGAAGCCAAGTTGTGCGCCATCACCGGCTTTGCAGCTGTGTCGTTGCAACCCAATTCAGGAGCCCAGGGCGAATACGCCGGTTTACTGGTTATTCGAGAATTTTTTAAAAATAAAAAACAGGCCCACCGAAAAGTTTGTCTTATTCCGGCTTCAGCGCATGGAACTAATCCGGCATCTGCGGTGATGGTTGGTTTTCAAGTTGTTGTTGTTGCGTGCGACACAAACGGCAATGTCGATGTTGCAGACTTAAAAGCTAAAGCCGAAAAACACAAAGAAAATTTAGCAGCATTAATGATTACGTACCCGTCGACTCATGGGGTTTTTGAAGAAGGCATCACTGAAATTTGTGATGTTATTCACAAAAATGGCGGCCAGGTTTATATGGACGGCGCTAATTTGAATGCCTTGGTCGGTGTCGCACGTCCTGGAAAATTTGGTCCTGACGTTTCACACATGAATTTACACAAAACATTTTCAATTCCACATGGCGGCGGCGGACCAGGCGTTGGACCCATAGGCGTTGCTGCGCACTTAGCACCTTATTTGCCAAAACAAAGTCTGGTAAAAGAATCGGGTCCTGAATCTGGGGTTACAAGCACAACCTCAGCTCCGTGGGGAAGCGCTAGTATTTTACCGATAAGTTGGTCGTATATCACCATGATGGGTGATGCCGGCCTTCGTGATGCATCCACGACTAGTATTTTGAATGCCAATTATATGGCAAAAAGATTAGAGCCGTTCTACCCTGTTGTATACAAGGGTAAAGAGGGACTTGTTGCTCATGAGTGTATTAT
>JAYTMU010000175.1:0-8769 GCA_043728195.1 Bdellovibrionales bacterium | reverse complement strand
CAATCAGAAGTACCGTCCGAATGAAAAAAATCTAAATATATCAAGTCTTTAGAGGTCGGAGTAAGCTGATCTAGGACCTTATAAGGGATCAGTTTATATTACTAATGCCTGGATCACGAAGCAGATCGGCAAAGCCAATCATAGCACCTAGCGGAGTTCAAATTTCATGGGACATGTTAGCTAGGAAAGCGGATTTCAGTTCATTGGCGCGCTCGTCTTCTTTTTTAGCCTGATCAGCCTCGATCAATGATTTCTTTATTTCAATTTCGGATTTTTATTTTGAGTTATGTCGGTTCCAAATATGGCTATTCCGCCATCAGCTTTTGGTATGACGCTGGTTACAATCCATAGTTCTAACGGATTATAGTATTCTTCGAAATAGCTTGGGACACGTTCAGTCATGGATTTAGTATAAAATTTGTATGCAGCCGTTCCCCACCAAGAATTATTAGGGTAATAAAGTTCCAAAAGATTCTTTCCAACTTGCTCTTCGCGTGACAACTTGCTCAAAGCCTCAGTTTTTGAATTTACCATTGTGATATTCCAATTCTTATCAATGGTGGCAAAACTGTCATTCATGCTTTCGATGGTGTCGACAAGCTCTCGCTGAAGTTTTGTGGTGTCTTCAATGTCGGTATTTGTTCCAAACCATCCGGTAATTTCTCCGCTTGAATTTTTCAGTGGCCGCGCTCGTGACAAGAACCAGGGGTATTCGCCAGTTTTACTTTTTAATTGAAACTCATCTTGCCACGGGGTTCCTGCAGCTAATGTTTCTTTCCACTTTTTCAAAACCCGGGGCAACATTTCGGGATTGTGAACTTTTCCCCAGCCCCAACCTAACATTTCTTCTAAAGTGGTGCCCGTGTAGTCGTACCAACGCTTGTACCAAAAAATATGGCCATCAGGTTTTGCTATTCAGGCCAACTGAGAAATTGCGTTTGCCAAGTCCTGAAACTGTTTGGAATTCTCGTCGGTCGCTATTAATTGCTGCTTTTCTAATTCAAGTTTAAGCCGATGTTCTTCTAGTTTTTTAATTTCTGTCTGATCACGCATTATTACAACGGCTCCTACGACAATTCCGTGCTTGTTTTTGATAGCCTGTCCGCTAGCTACAATAGATTTCATTTTTCCACTTATTAGGAATAATGCTCATTTCTGCGTTCGTAACCTTGCCTTCAGTTAAAGCTCGATAAAGTGGTATGCGTTCTTTTTTTAGCGGAGTTTTACCATCAGCTTCAAATAAGTTATAGTAGTCAGCCCACTGATCTGGGGGGATAGGTTTTTCAGGTAAGCCATGAAATTCGCGGGTGGCGCGGTTAAAAGCCGTTAACTTGCCAGCAGCATCACAGGCTACAACGCCATCTGTTAGATTATCTAATACAGCGTGCAAAAAAGTTTGTTCAGTTTCAAAATCCTTAGTGCCAGTCACGTAAAAAACACTAGCATTTTGTTTTTTTATTAGCCAGAATTTATCACTTAAAATGTAATTTAATTTGTTAAACTAACGGGCTTGATCGCGGAGTGTTATTTTGCAGCGGTTTTTTCGAGAACCCGTCTAAAAACGATGTGACATCTTCGGCCAAAAGCGTAACTCCAGTTCCTTTTCGTTGTATTTTACCTATGACAATTAAAAATCGGGAACTTCGAATTAAACTTTCATGTTTTTCAAAGGTATCACTTTTAAATATGGTATCAATGCTGCCAAATTCATCTTCAAACGTAATAAAGGCCGTACCAATGGCTGGGGGTGGGCGCTGCAAAACTGTTAAAATTCCTGCGTACTG
The DNA here is from genome assembly GCA_043728195.1 of Bdellovibrionales bacterium. Classification (GTDB taxonomy): domain Bacteria; phylum Bdellovibrionota; class Bdellovibrionia; order Bdellovibrionales; family Bdellovibrionaceae; genus Pseudobdellovibrio. The sequence goes on along the minus strand of JAYTMU010000175.1, from coordinate 6,985 downwards.
CACACTCTTTCCATGAGCTAATTTTTTGAGTTGCTGTGAATCCATTTTTGGTAGTTGCGGAAGTTCTAAACGTAAGGCCTTCATCATATTACCTTCTAAGGAATACCCCGTTTTTTTATAATCTAACGTGATCTGTTCTAATAAACTCATTTTAGAAAAAAGATTTAAGCTGTCTTCAATTTTAGAATTTTCATCAAATAAACTTAGCTGCTGGTGTTGTTTTTTTTGTGACCCACTATCTGAAAGCCTACTAAATTCCGACGATTTCCAAAACGAATGTCTGCGGTCAAGACCAAATTCAGCAAAGCAATTTGTCAGTGCTAAATTTTGAATCACATCTTTTGAAAATTTGGTCCTAGAAATAAAATCTTCAATGCTTTTAAAAGGTGAGTGCTGTCGCTGCTGTAACATCAAAAGCACATCAGATTCGCAAATTTTTTCAATATTTCTAAAGCCCAGTCGAACTGTTTTCGGTTTTTCAAGAACGGCGTCCCAGTCAGAAATGTTGGGATCAACGGGTAAAAAAACGACGCCATTTCTTTTAGCCTCATTAATCAGTGTATCAATTGGATAAAATCCCATGGGTTGTGAATTTATTAAACCAATAACAAGTTCAGCTGGGTAGTGACATTTTAAATAGGCCGACTTGTAAGCTAAACATGCGTAACTTGCCGCATGTGATTCCGGAAATCCATAATGAGCATAGCCTTGAATGTAATTAAATAAATCATCTGCAAATTTTTCTGGAATTTGTTGACTGACCAAAGCAGCATATAGTTTTTTACCCATGCTATCAACACTGCTGCTTGAACGTTGTTTACCCAAGGATCTGCGCAGTTGATCTGCTTCGGCCGGTGTAAACCCAGCAACATCAATTGAAATTTGCATAATCTGTTCTTGAAAAATAGGAATGCCGTGCGTGCGTCCTAAGATGCGCTCTAGTTTGTCATTGCCAATTTTAAAGGGTTTACCATTTCTAGCATCACGTAAACCTTTTAAGAAAGGTTGCACCATGCCGCCCTTAGTTGGACTTGGTCTAACTAAGGCCACTTGGGTGACCAAATCATAATAGTTGCGCGGCAAAGTTTGCGTCAGCATATTCATCTGTGCGCGGGATTCGATCTGAAACGTGCCGTGGGTTTCTGCTCGCTGAATCATTTTATAGGTGGGTGCATCGTCTGGTGGAATATCGCGCCAACTTATTTTTGCAAGATCCGCTGCTTTGTGCATAGCAGTTAAAAACCCAATGGATAAAACATCTACTTTCATAAGGCCTAAGGTTTCTAAATCATCCTTATCCCACTGAATAATTGTACGTCCAGGCATGCGTGCCGGTTCAATCGGAACCATTTCTAGTAAAGGATCATTTGATAAAACAAATCCGCCGGAATGAATGGCTAAATGTCTTGGAAAACCTTTCATTTCAGCTGCTAATTTTTCAATATGCGGTTTTCGGTATTTTAAATTTTTTGCCAGTTCATCAAAACGAACGGTAAGTTCATCGGCAGAAATGGTACCAGTTTCAATGCCAACAGCTTTACTTAATTCTAAAAAAGAGCTTTTTGACCGGTAGGTATGCACGGCTGCAACCATGGCTGCGCGGTCACGCCCAAAGCGGCGGTAAATATACTGAATCACTTCTTCGCGGCGGTTGTGTTCAAAATCCACATCAATATCTGGTGGCTCGTTACGCCCTTCATTCATGAAGCGGTCAAATAATAAATTCATACTGACGGGGTCCACGCTGGTAATACCAAGCACATAACACACGACCGAGTTAGCCGCAGAACCCCGGCCTTGGCATAAAATATTATTGTCATTAGCAAACTGCACAATATCTTGCACCGTTAAAAAATAATGTTCATGGCCGCGTTTAGCAAAAAAATCCAGTTCACGACGAATTTGCGTATCGACGTTAGCAGGAATTAAGCCTTTATAGGTTTCATGGGCACCTTTAAATACCAGTTCGTACAAATAACTTTTAGCCGTGTGTCCTACGGGAATAAACTCTTGCGGGTACGTGTATTTTAATTCAGATAAAGAAAATGTACACTGCTGTGAAATTTCAAAAGTTTTAGTAATAGCCTGCGGTAGATCAGCAAATAGCGAACGCATTTGCAGATCTGATTTTAAATACCGTTCATCATTACCAAATAAGTGAAAACCAGCTTTATCCATAGTTGTGCCTTCACGGATACATGTTAAACAGTCTTGCAATGGCCTTCTAGATTGCTGATGATAATGCACATCATTCGTAGCAAATAACGGAAGCTTAAATTTCTGTGCAATTTCAGTAGCAAATTCAGTGCGCTGTTTATCTAGACCATCTAAATAACGGCACAGCGGTAAATAAAGTCTTTCCGGGAAGAGTTCATGCAAAAAAGAAACATTTGTTTTTAAATTCAAATTCAAATCTAAATCAGTCTTTAAATTTAAATCGGGTAAGCAGATAAGATTTTTACCACCCACATGATTTTCTACCAATGCAGATAGTTCAGCTAAAGTTAAAAAACCTTCGCCTTTTTCTTTATCTGCATGCAGCTGTGTCAATAGCCGACATAGCAGTCCGTAGGCACTTCGATTGCGCGCAATTAAAGTAATAGGCGGATGATTTTTTATCGTTAATTCGGCGCCACTAATTAATTTGATAGAACTGTCAGAATTTAACAGGCATTCATAGGCCCTGGGTAAGCTGTAGACACCATTCACATCGGTAATGGCGATCGCTGGCATTTGCATGTGGTGTGCCTGTTCAATATATTCCTGGGCACTTGCGGCACCTTTTAAAAATGAAAAATTAGTTTTACATTTTAGTTCTACAAACATATTTAACCAAAATAACCATGTAAATAGAAATGCTTTTCTGCAGTTGCATAAACACTGATAGTTGGCGCTTTTTCTAATTCAATTTGATAGTAACTGCGGTCATACGAAATTTTTTCTAACCAATCGCCACTGATGCGCTCGACAAAATCGGACCAGCTTAAAATACGAAATTTCTTTTTACGAATATGCACGTAACCTGCAGTCACTTCTATTTTTTCAGGCTTTACTAAATGTGTAGGACGTAACGGCACTTTATCTGCACTAACAACACGCTGTAAGCTGGATAACCCAACAGTTTTTGTTTTCTTCCAGGACCGTTCAGGTCTACGGTCTTGAGTCAACTCGGCCTGAAAAACATGCTCAACACCGTGGGCTTCTGCAAGCTGTGATATCAAGGCATGAAATTGTTCCAGTTGCTCTTCAAAGTTATGCAGTAAATTTTTTTGTCCGGTAACGTCGGGAACGGTTAGCAATACTTTTGTTTCCAAAGCTTCAATAGCAGTCTTTGCCGGATTTTTTTCAAAATCCTTTATTAAGCGCTCTTTGATAATTGTCAAAGTTGATTTCACGGTGCTTTGCGGAGTGATAAATTCAAATTCAAAATGACGAAAGGGGATTTGGTTCTGTGAATTTGTTTCGCAGAAAACCCGCACGTGCAGCCGCTGTAGTCGCAGATTTCTGGCCCACAGTCTTTGAAAAATACGGTCCAACTGTTCTTTAAGTTTAAATAAAATGGGTTCAAGTTCACCGTAAAAGTCAAAGAACGGAAATTCACTTTTTTCAAAGATGACATCGGCAGGCTTCCAAAAAGGCCAGGGTTCAATAATTTCATGTCGTAGTTTTTGCACACACAGCACACTGACTACACCAAAGCGGTTTACCAATTCAGATAACGGAATTTGCATAAATTGATTTAAATTTTTAATGCCTAAATGCGTAAATGCCGAAATCATTTTCTGTACATTTTTCTGTAAAATCAAATCCGCACCAAAGGGATCGGCATAATCTATTAGGGCTGTTAGTGGTAATTCAGTGATGGTTTGAATACTGTATTTGGCTTTTACAAGCGCATCCGAGATATTACGTCCTAACGCAATTTTTGCGCTGCAATTAAAACGTTTTAAAATAGCCTGCACGCGCAGCAAAAAACCCTGGGGCGAGTACAGGCGGTGACATTTTCCTATTTCAATAAATAAAGCCGAATTACCAAGGCAAATTTGTGGACTTAAGCGCATTAGGGCTTCGGCTATTTTTTGCAGTGTTTGCAAGGGTGCTGCATCTGTAAAGTAAAGACACGCTACTGTCATACGGATTTCCCATGCTTTTGTTTTAAAACTTCAATGCCAAAACCACCCTGATCGTTTTTAGTAATATAAAGTTGTAAAGAAATAGGCCACGCGGTCGAGGCCACCTTGTCGCCAAATAAAAAAAGCGTCGCATTTGATTTTTCAGTAAAGATTTGAAACGCTTGAAATACTTTTATTTCGGTAAATAAATTAGGAGCTAAAATCACTTCAAAATTTTGACTTTGAATAATTCGCCGAATAGGCTGGACCAAATTACTACCAAAAGTTCCAAAAGTAATTTTTGTTAAATCTAATCCCCGCTGCTGTAGCGCCGTTGGTAAAATGCTTTGTTCTTTTTCCACCCAAAATATTTTAAATTCCGGATGCATTACCAGAAACTGAATAAGCCATTCGGTTCTATAACAGCCCAAAAGTTCTACGATAACTCCGCGCGGAATGCCGGATGGCAAAGCGGGAGCTTGCCAAAATTCTTTATGCACAGCGGTTTTCTGTTCACCCAAAATAAGCCTTAAGGCATTTATTTTTTCTGCTGTGGCCATGGTATATCCTTGTAAATGCAGTCTTAAATCAGTCAGGCTTCAGTCTTAAATTCAGTTAAACAAAAATCCGAAAGTCAGACTTGCTGCCTCTACAGATATGTGTAAATTATATGTAAGTCAATCGAAAGGCAGGGCCTAGTCTTTCTTTTGGCCTTTGACCGGGTCTTTCTGTGGTATTCGACCTGGCCTTGGAAGTCACAGCCTTCAATGCGAAGCTAGTGTTTATGAAGTTAAAAATGACCCCAAGCCTGATAATAAAAAACTACACTATGCTCATTTCGCTTATTTTTTTGCTGGCCTGCGAAAGTGTTCCAGTAAAAACATATCAAGAACCAGAACCTAATAAAAAACGCCAAAGTATGTCGAAGCAAAATACGTCTTCAGAGCCACAAATTGATTACCCTTCCATACAAAGACTGCTGGGGTTAGACCGAAATACTTCAAGCCTAGGATACGCCGAAAAAGTGTTTAACACGTGTGAAGTTGGCTTTGGTTATCCTACCAATGAATCGTGTATGAAAAAGGTGTACGTCGTTATTCATTTTAAATTGATGTGTCGTGATTCTGAAGGAACGGTGGTTAGACAGATTTCCGAAGACGATTTGGTTCCACTTGCTAATCGTGACTTAACCTGGAGTCTTAAGAACGCAAACGGAACTTTGCGCACGGATTATAATGGCTACGCGCAAGTTGTTGTTATATCGCCGCAGTCACAAAAGACCGAGCGATTTCGAATCTCAAGCCCAAAAGACTTCCTACTACTTCGCGCCGGCGACATTCAACGCCTCATAGTACCAAGCAACTGGTGCAACTAGGAAACTGCCCCCTTAAATTGTTTTTATACTGATCAACCTAGTGCGGTTGGCTCTAAATTTGTAATTTCCTATTGGAATGGAATGTAGTTACAGTTTAAATCAAAAACAGCGCGCCCCTGAGTCCGAAATTCAGACAACAGATCATGTTGTAATAAAAGCAGGACAATTTTTAAGACGATCAGACGGTATTCGAGTACAGCGATATTTTTGTAAATCATGCAAAACTTCATTTTCTACAGAATCATTAAGTCCATTTAAGTACCAAAAGAAAAGACACTTAAACAATTTGGTATTTTCACTATTCGCTAGTGGTACCTCGCAAAGGCGGATGGCTAAGATCTTATCAGTTAATAGAAAAACAATTGTGCGAAAATTTTTAGTGCTTGGCCAAATCTGTATGGCTGATATGAAAAATAAAAAACATTTACCTGATAGAAAAATTCACAATTTTATTTTTGACGACATAGAATCATTCGAACACACGAAAATGAAACCCCTATCAATAACATTAGCTGTCGAGGAAAAAACCAGACTTATCATCGATTTCAGAGTGTCTAGTATGAAAGCGAAAGGTCACCTAAGCCACCGAGCTAGAACAAAATACGGTTATCGTCATGATGATCGAAAAAAGAATTTGGCAGAGCTATTACTTAGCATGCAAGCCGTGACGACAAATAATCCGAACATTAAATCTGATATGAATCCACACTATCTTTTACCAGTAAGAAAATACTTTCCACAAAGTTCACACGCTGTTTTTAAAGGCAGGCGCGGCTGTGTCGTAGGACAGGGCGAGCTGAAAGCAATAGGATTTGATCCAATTTTTTCCTTTAATCACACAGCAGCCATGCTTCGAGCAAATATAAATCGATTGTTTAGAAGAACATGGAATACAACGAAAAAACCAACTTGTTTAAGCTATCACATCGCTATTTATATTTTTTATCACAACTTACGATTGATTGGTTTGCCGTCCTTTAACAACATTTAAAGGGGGCAGTTCTAAAGTTTTTAACCAAGCCAGTGGCTTTTATCACTTGGCATCCATGGCCGCGCGAAGTGCTTTTACTTTTTCACCAATAACACGGTGATTTTTATCAGCAATGCTTGAGTTAACTAAAGCGTAATCGATGTACGGTAAAAGCGTTTTCACGTTTTCGGCAGAAACTCCAGATGCCACTCCTAGCGGATAATCACCGATCACCGAGCGCGCCCTGCGGGCTTTCTCGGGGTCGGTAGGTACGCCCGTTTTTGGGCCCGTAATGACTATACCGTCAACCCATCCCATAGCTTGTGTCGCTGATTTTTCGATGGGCTTTGCGCTATCGATCAGGGTTGAATATTTCATGTGAATGCCACTGACATAAAATACGTCGGCTGGTTTTTCGGCTAATATCTGCTGAAGACTTACTTCAGGGGCTTCCTTGATCAGATCGATTCCTGAAAAATCAGTCCACGCAATTTGTAATTTGTGTTTCTTAGCTAAAGCAAATGTTTC
>JAYTMU010000174.1:0-3367 GCA_043728195.1 Bdellovibrionales bacterium | reverse complement strand
CCTTGGTGAGCATAAATAATTTTTCCGTTAATTGCAGGAGCAAATGGTTTCATCACCGCTACAGCAGACATTCCTGTTGCTGAAGCCGCACATGTTCCTAACGGAGCATTCACCCATGGATTGGCACCAGCTGGAACACGAACTGGTTGCGAATTAATTTTCTCAATTTTTGTTTGTAAGCTAACTAAAAAGCTTCCATCTGCATCAAGTGAAAAATCGCGAACGCCAGTGCTTAATGACGTGATGTTCGTATAGTATTTCACATAAGATAAAGGATCGGCTTTTGGCATTTTTAAAATTGAACGCTCAGTGGTTGTTGTTGGATTTTCCATTAACACATAAATAGAATCGCCAGCTTCAATCATCTTTTGGGGATTCATACCCGCTAAGAAATTAGATACTGTGAAGTCGACTAGGAAGCCCACGTTCGCACCATTTGATGAGTTAAACTTTTCAATTGTTTTAGTGGCGTTAGCGTTAGTATACGTTGCCTTAAGTGCAGCGCCAGCTCCTGCATTACACGAACCTGTAGATGCATAAAGTGTTTTTGCCACAGCAACTGAAGCTTCATCACTACTTTTACTACAACCGACAGTTAACGTTATTAACGTAAGTGCCGCCAGAGTTTTTGTAAAGTTACGTCCCATATTTTCTCCTAAGCGTTTTAGATCCATAGAAAAGGTTATTCTTTTCATGTAACTTAACGGCGGGGCTAGGTGGGAACTTGAAAAAAAAATCATCACTAAGGACCAACTCTACCAAAACTGGACTTCTGTCTTATCTTGATACGTTTTCTAGTATTATAAAAAGCACACTGGCTACAAAAATCGAGAAAATGCTTTTTGGTAGTGGATTTACGGCGCATTATGCATTCTTCTATATATATGTCTCAGATGCAGATGCGCTTTCTACAACTTATTTTAATTGGCCTTGCTTCCGTTGCCAGCGTTGGCTTTGCAATTGAAAATAACGGATCATTTCGGTCAACTAAATTGGGACTAATTCAGCAAAATTATTCGGGCCCCGCCTATAGGTCGTTTGCATTAGGAAACCCAGGCCTTGGGGTCGAACTTACACTAGATAGTGGCTACACTATTTTTCGCTACTTTTTTAAAGCGCGTTATACCATGTCTGAAGGCAAACAAAACTTTTTAAATGCAGGCACTGTGTTTAATTCTAAATATACGTTTTCACAGTTTTCTCCGGAAATTGGAGTAAGTTTTTTTCCGATACCACGACGGGAAAAAGGCGTAAATATTTTCATCTGGGGTGTAGGTACGCTTAGCTACAATAATTTGGAATTAAAAAACTTACCTGCGGTTACTAAATTGCAATCTAAAGAGCAGTCTTTTGGTTACGGTTACGGCGGCGGCCTGGGAATGGAATTTATTTTAGGAACGTCGCGCGGTGGTAGCCGCTATTTAGCCTATGGAGAACTTGGTTTTCATGATGAACAGACCGATTTAGTTAATACCAAATTTGAAGTTAGCGGGATGACATTTTCGTTAGGTTTCGGATTTTAATTAGCTCGTTTTACGAGTTAGCTTTTGCTGCTCATCTAAGTAATCTTGTAACAATCCATGCAGCAATCTTTTTTGATCCGCAGTCGTATCATGAAACGATATTCGCTGAGTTAGTCCATCGCCTACTGTTTTTGCTTTTAGGGAAACCCGAGCATTTTTTTCAGCTTGGGCTGACCGATTAACGATAACCACAACAAATGAAATTCCATAGTAATCAAATGGAATATTGTCTTCAAGTAAGGATCCGCTTAACGAAATATTCGATGAACTGCTACGGAAAGTTTTACCCTTCGGCGAGATAAGCAGCACTTCAATTTTAAATTCATGGCGTGCATCCCGTTTTGAAAATGACATTTTTTCTTTTAGTTTTTTAAAATTGATGTCGGGCTTTTCAGTTTCGGCCCAGGAAAGCTGATCGACATCGAAAGAGTTTTTTCCAAGAGCTGCTTCGACATTTGGAGGTTCTTCATCAAAGGCCACACCCGAAAAAGAGCGGGTAATTTCTTTTACCTCTTTAAGAACGCGCTTCGCAATAGAGTCTGTTTTTGTTTCAGAGGTAGCTTCATGCTTCCGAGTAATTTCTTGTTCGAATCTTGCCGAGGCAAACTGCGTAATAAAAACTGTTTGCTCACTTTTTAAAAATAGTTCAAGCGATTGCCAGTCGGTCCAACCTTGAGTCCATACAAAAAAGCGCGGCCAATCCTTTGGTTTCATTTTAAAAATGGCCATTTGCGCTTCGTCCACGCCAATAGGATTGGACTGAGTTTTAGAAAATGAATCGTAGAATATCCAGTGATACGGCGTCGTCATAGCAAACGTATCGGAATTTATTCGGCAAATTATACTAGACTTTAAGACAGCTTACCCAATGTGCGGGTCTTTTTTCTAAAAGTTGCGGAACTTGCACGCGGCATTCTGGACCTGCTATTGGACAACGCGGGTTAAAGTGACAGCCAGGCGGAGGGTTTAAGGGCGACGGCACATCACCAGTTAATATGATTCGTTCCGCGCGGGGTTTTGGGTCCGGAACCGGAATGGCTGACAAAAGTGCTTTGGTGTACGGGTGCAAAGGATTTTTATAAAGGTCTTCAGCTTCCGCCATTTCAACAATTTTTCCCAGATACATCACAGCCACGCGGGTCGACACGTGTTCGACCACTTTTAAATCATGGGCAATAAAAACATACGTAAGACCTAATTTTTGTTGAAGCTCCATCAATAAATTAATCACCTGAGCTTGAATAGAAACATCAAGTGCTGAAACGGGTTCGTCACAAATAATTAAATCTGGGTTTACTGCTAAGGCGCGTGCGATGCCCACACGTTGCCTTTGCCCGCCAGAAAATTCATGCGGGTATCGGGTTAAGTGTTCGGGTCTTAAACCCACCAGTTGCAGTAATTCTTGGACCCGATCAGCGCGATCTTTCGGCGAATTAAATAAATTATGAATAATTAAGGGCTCTTCTAAGATTGAACCGATTGTCATACGCGGGTTTAGCGAGGCGTAGGGATCTTGAAAAATAATTTGCATGCTTTTACGCAGTTCACGAAGTTGTTCGCCCTTAAAATTTGTAATGTCCTGATCTTTAAAAAATATTTTACCTGCGGATGGTTCTAATAATTTAATTAGGCAGCGCCCCAACGTGGATTTACCGCATCCAGATTCTCCGACCAGTCCTAGGGTTTCACCTTTTTTTAGTTCAAATGAAACGCCTTGCACAGCTTTTACAGATGCTATTTCTTGCGAAAATAAGCCGCCATGCACAGGAAAACTTTTTACAATATTTTCAGCGCGTAGTATGGACGGGGCGGATGTTGGCGTCATCATACGGTCTGGCTTTCTG
>JAYTMU010000173.1:0-4187 GCA_043728195.1 Bdellovibrionales bacterium | reverse complement strand
TTTCGCAAATCTTAGATGCACCTGTCTGAATGACACCGTCTATATCAAAACTAAAGTAACCTTGCGCCAAATTATTTAGTAGGTTTTCAATATTCTTTTTATTTTTTTGAATTTCTTCAACTAGGACTTTGACTTTTTTTACCACAAACAGACTTGAAAAAAATGATGCCAGTAAACCTAAAAACAAAGTCAACGTTAAAAACATAATTGATTTGTTTGAAAATGAAGATGTGTCTGCTAAATTTGCCTTGACGTCTAGATGAATAAAATCATTGATATTTGCTATTTCGTCCACAAGCACGGAAACTTCAGCTGACAGGGGTTTTAAATTTTCAAAACCTTTACCGCCAGGGTAATCATTGATTTGAGTTGCAATATTTTTTTCAATCACCCTCCACTTTACCAACCATTTGTTCAGGTAATCAAAAAAAACATATTTTTGACTTTTCTCGGCCTGCTCAGTGACAAGTTTATTAATTTTACGAATCTTTTGCTCGATAGATTTTATAACTTTTTCCCTAGCTTCTTCACTAAGTCGCGAATCTAATAGATTATCTAGTTGGTTTTTCAATGCTACTAAGTGCTCATGCGTTTCAGCGAAGACTAAGGTGGGACCAAGCGCCCCTTCACTAAGTAATTCTATTTTGTCCGCTAATTTTAAATTTGAAAATATACCTACAGATCCTGTAGCAAATAGCACCAAAAATAAAATTATAGGTAAAATAATAAACTGGCGAATAATATTTTTGTTGCTCATGGTGACGCCCATTTATACATAAGTTATTCTACAGAAACTGCAACCATGAATTTATGTTGCCCATTTATTGTAAATGGCATCATGATGGTTAAACTTTTTGATTTGTGAATAAATTCGAAACTACCTCGGACAATTGTTGGAATTGACATCTGAAAATTGTAACCTATCTTATTTAATTTTGATTTCGAGGTCCCGTAAATCATATTCGATATTTCGCCCACAACATCCGCGACAGACTGGGATAATGTAGTTTCTGTTTCACCCAGTATTTGATTGTGAATTTCTAAAATTGCAGCTTTTGAAAATGACAAAATTAATGATCCCCGATTTTCATCAGAAGTGATTCCTACAACCCCTGCAATTTCTGTCTGAACCTGCAACAGCGAATCAATATAGGGTTTTTCGGCTGTTATGCTTAATGTGGTCATTGTACAAATTGTGTTTTTCACGCTATCAACAAACGCTTGAATGACTTCAGAATTAAGAAGCGGGTTTTTGTGCGCTAGTTTAGTAACATCTGACATAAATAATTCCTTGGTAAATTAATCTTATACTTTACTAAATGCTACGCAGCTTTTAGTAAATCAAATTTATTAAAAATTTTTGTCATTTTTTCTTTGATAATATTTGGTGCGTATGGCTTTACTATATAATCTGTGCAACCTGATTTCAGGGCTTCGATAATTTGTTTCTGTTCGCCTTCAGCTGTTACCATTACAAATGGGGTTCTTGCGTAGGCATCGTCACCACGACATAATTTTAAAAGTTCAATGCCTTGCATATTTGGCATATTCCAGTCTGAAACTATAAAGTGGAAAGGTTTGCCTTCGACTTTCGCTTTTTGCAAATAATCCCAGGCGATTTGTCCGTCCTCGGCTTCTTGCACATTTAGAAAACCCATCTCGAGTAAATTTTTTTTGACAATTTTTCGCATTGTTGAAAAATCATCAATTACTATGAACCGCAAATCTGACTTTAGCATAAGGATGTCCTTCTGATAAATAGTTGTGTAGAAAATAATTACCTATTGTTATCGACATAAAAGTAAAAAAGTTGAGTCGAGTAAAAGAATCAAGACTAAAGACCCGGTTATTACTCGGTTACAGATAATGGTAAGACAACAACTGCACGCGGGTTGGCGCCTAAATCAAAGTCAGCTCCAATTAAGCTGACCGCACCAGTAGCGTCATTAATCGAATAAACATACCCTTTGGCATTGGAATCACCTGTAACGATTAAATACTTATTGTCTGTTAGAACTGCAGCAGCATATACCCCAGCCCCAGTTGGGCCGGCAAACGGTGATCCGATAACTGCAGTCAGTATACCAGTTGTGGAATTTACGCTGTAAGCGCTAATTGAATTGTCGCCATTGTTGGTAACAAAAACATATTTTCCATTCGGCGAAATAACTATTTTCTTTGGATTTACACCAGTTGCAATTGTTGGCGTAGCTAATGCTGTCAACGTCCCGCCGGTAGAAACACTGTGCATATAAATGGAATTGGATCCCGTACTAAGCGTGTACAAATAACGTTGAATTGGATGTACCACTAAATCCTCGGGGTTTGACCCAGTTGGCGTCGATAAATTAATTGTAGTCAATGTGCCTGTTGCGCTATTCACTGAGAAGGTAGAGACATCGGCAGTACCGCGATTTACAACAAACAAAAACTGACCATTTGGTGAAAAAACCAAATTCGTAGGATTCGTCCGCGCCGTGAAAAACAAATCGTTTCGAACAGTCATCACGCCTACGGCATCAATCGTACAAACACCAATGTTGTTACTTACTGAGGTGGAATTAGCGATATAGCAAAGTGTTCCATTAGGATGAACTTTCAAGGCTGAGGTCCCATTACCCAAGGCCGGCACTGAACTTGTAAAAGTTAATGCTCCTTCCGTAGGTAAAGTTAATGGGTCCACTGAATACCAAGAAACATTGTTTGTACTTTTGTTGCTAGCGTATAAAAATTTTCCATTGGGGCTTGCTGCTAAATCATTAACACTCGATGTGCCGGCCCCAGTTGAAATTGTATTCGCAACCAATGTCGTTGTTCCATCGGGCTTTACGTAATAAGAGTTAATCGTACTGCTACCAGCGTTTCCAAAGTAAACAAAATTATAAGTGTTTGTGATTCCAGAAATTGCGTAGCCGCCAGCTTGTCCGCAGCCTGTGTATGTCGTGCTGATCCCTGCTACAAAAAATAAAGCTAAATAGAATTTAAGTTTAAAATTCATAGCGTGCTCCAAAGCCATAATTGCCGTAGTTAAGTTTTTCGCTTAACGCAGATGGCACACCGTCAACAGTGCGCTCGGAAAAATCGACAGATTCGTAAAACACACCAGGACTTAATTTCTTATACGATTTAAAATTTACCTGGAACCTAAATCCGCTGGGTTTTCCATAGGAGACAATTTTTCCGTCAAACGTTTTGTTCATAAGATCATACTTTCCCGAATTAATAAGCGTAAAACCAAACTTAATCTTTTCGAAATTAAGTCGTACAAAAAACGATACGGGTGAAGTAAATGTCCCACGCCGGTTGCCAGCATTACCTTCAGTTTTTGAATACTGAGTGAGTATGCGGTAATCGTACTGGGCACCGACACTGAAGCGTTTAATGTTTACTCCAAGCGCCACACCCAATGTAAAGCTACCAACTGTCGGAGGCGTGGTATCAGTCGAAGTCTTTGCACTGCCGTAACCCAAAAGCCCTGTAACATCAAAAAGTATGCGTCGCTGTTTTGTTGCCGTTTGGCTCCACGCTGAGCTAGTAAGCAGTAGCACTGCCAGAATTTTAAAAAAATGTAGTTTCACTAACAACGTCACTGTAATCCCTTTTTAAAATGTAATTCCAATGATGGCGGGACCAACCCCTGCTGTGTACGAAGGTGGTGTGGCCGGAGTTAAGTTACCTGTAGTCAAATCCCGCACGAAAACGTCAATATTATTGCTGGCAAAGTTTGCCGTGAAAACAAATCTTCCACTACCAAGAATGCGAACGTCGTTTGGACCGTTACTAGTTGGCCAATTGTTTATTGCTGTTAAAAGACCGCTAGTTGCATCGATATTGTAGGCGAAAACTTTTCCTGCCCCGATGGCGTCGTTTCCACGGGCAGTCACATAAATTTGCGTACCTGTTTTATCTATTTCAACTCCTGATCCATTTCGTGCATCGGAAGTTTGATACGTCCCGACTAATGTAAGAACTCCGGTAGTTTGATTAATGGACATTACAGTTACTCCGCCCGTACTGCCGGGCATAAGGGTATTCGTCGCATTACCAGTATATAAAAACTTTCCGTTCGGATGAATCGATACAGCATCTGGTGCTGCACTAGAAGCGTATGTTCCAATAATAGCTAGCGTGCAGGTCGTCGGATTTAGCGTGTAAGCAGATATGTTGTTCGAGCCATAATTCGTAAC
>JAYTMU010000172.1:0-9521 GCA_043728195.1 Bdellovibrionales bacterium | reverse complement strand
CCGTATCTATACTTATGCGCTCCTAAAAGTTCGACTAATTTTTCCGGTGTTACAACGTAGTAACCTTCAGATTTCTTAGCCGCAGTTTTCTTGCCTTTAGTTGCCTTGCCTTTTACAACTTTTACAGGCTTTTCAGTTCCTGTTTTTTTGAAATCAGCTAGTGTTTCTGACATAACAATATCTTTCGCGACTTTTCTAAACACATTAGCTAGCTGACGCTCTAAATTACGCACGCCTGATTCGCGTGTGTAATAACGTATAACGTCGCGTACTGCTTTATCGTTAATTGAAATGCGGTAATCTTTCAAACCGTGATTTTCAATTTGCTTCGGCACCAAGTAATTTTTCGCAATGTGAAACTTCTCTTGCTCGATGTAACCTTCTAAGTAAATAATTTCCATACGATCTAATAAAGGGCGGGGAACCGTTCCTAAATTATTTGCCGTAGCAATAAACATCACTTTAGACAGATCGTACTCAAGCTCTAGGTAGTGATCAGAAAAATTTGCATTTTGTTCCGGATCTAAAACCTCAAGCATGGCTGACGCTGGGTCACCACGGAAGTCATTCGCCATTTTATCGATTTCATCTAGCAGTACAACCGGGTTACCTTTATCAACTTTGCGTAAAGCTTGTAGAATTTTACCAGGCATCGCGCCCACGTATGTTTTTCTGTGTCCTCGGATCTCGGCCTCGTCGCGAACTCCGCCAAGTGAAATTCGGGCGAATGATCGGTTCAGTGAACTTGCGATCGAACGCGCTAACGACGTTTTACCAACTCCCGGAGGCCCGGCTAAACAAAGAATAGGACCCTTCATACTTTTTGATAACGATAAAACCGCAAGATATTCTAAAATACGATCTTTTACTTTTTCTAAACCCCAGTGATCGTCATCTAAAATCTTTTTCGCATTCTTTACATCATGACGGTCGTCATTGTAATTCTGCCATGGAAGTGAAAGCACCCAGTCGATATAATTTCTAACAACTGTGGCTTCGGCACTCATGGGCGACATAAGCTTTAATTTTTTAATTTCTTTATTTACCTTGTCTTTTGCCTCTTGAGGCATTTTTTTGTCACGGCACTTAGTGGATAAATCTTCAAGCTCTGCTTGGTAGTCATCTTTTTCGCCAAGTTCTTTTTGAATGGCTTGCATCTGCTCATTCAAATAGTATTCCTTCTGCGATTTTTCCATTTGTTTTTTTACACGCGTGCGAATTTTCTTTTCGACTTCTAAAATTTCAATTTCGCCGGTCATTAGATTTAATAAGTGTTCTAAACGCTTTGTTGGATCTAAAATCTCAAGCACAGCTTGCTTGTCTTCAAGCTTTAGATTTAGCTGCGCAACAATAATATCTGCAAGCTCGCCAGCGTTTTCAATGCTTGATACGCGCATTAAAATTTCTGGCGGAATGCGCTTATTTAATTTTACGTAAGTCTCAAACGTTCCTTTAACCGAACGCACTAGGGCTGAGGCTTCGGTGGGGTTAGACACATCTTCTTCGATAGATTCACAATTTACGACAAAGTGACCGTCATTGTTTACGAAGTTTTTAATTCGTGTACGACGCTTTCCTTCAACCAAAACCTTCACCGTACCATCTGGCAAACGAAGCAACTGGATAATTGTTCCGATCGTACCAATGGCATAGATATCTTTTTCATCTGGGTTGTTCGTCTTTGCGTCTTTTTGCGCAGCTAAGACAATATCCGTCTGTTTGCTCATGGCATCTTCTAAAGCATTGATACTTTTTTCGCGGCCGACAAACAACGGCATCATCATGTGCGGGAAAATGATGAGGTCTCGTAAAGGAAGTAACGGAAGCTGCTGGGTTTTCGAATCACTCATTTGGGGGGCTCCTTCCAGATGTTGAGAGATTTGACATCTCTAAGAGCTGATTGGGTTAATCCTTTAACCGTCATTACCAAAGTCTTTTGTTAAAACTCAGATAATACTCTTGTACTTAAGTCTAAAATTTTTGGCCAAGAGTGCAAAGCTTTTCTGTGAAAAAATACGATTTTGGTACAACTAGACCTGACCTTTGAGCTTCGACATAAGTTATTGTTTTATTAGCAAAAGATTAAATTCATTGGTCTTAGAATCAGCTTAAGAATTTTGCAAAAATGACTGGCTTTTTCAGTTATTTACCGAAATAACATTTTTTGGCGCTGTCTAACAAGTTACACTCGAATTTCAGGGTTATAACTTTCTTAACGTATCACAACGATTTGGTGCAATTGCCTAGGGTAAACAAGCGGGTTTCTATCTTGCAACTTACTAAGCATCCGAACAAACAGGTGGTATGTGATGCCTTTAAAGTCCAATTTCATTATGGGTCTAATTTTAGGTCTATCGTCATTAAGCCATGCAGGTAAGATGCAATCGTATTGCTTTATGAATGAAAATGGAATGGAAGTTAGCGGTGGAAAAAACGTCAATCAAAAATTACCTATTGCCTCGGTATCGAAAGTTTTAACTTCTTTATCTGTTCTTTCAACGATCAGCGCTAAAGGCCGGCTTCAGACTCAGTTTTTCGCAATGCCTGTATCTGGGGGCATCTATGATGTTCATATCAAGGGATCGCGTGATCCTTATTTTCAGCGATCGTCATTGCACATGCTGATTTCAAAATTAAATGAAATGGGCGTTTTTAAAATTCGCACTCTTACATTTGACGAAAATTTTAAATATTTGCACAACTCGAATCAAATCAATACAGCGGGGCGCGGGCGGTATTACAACCCAGTAACTGGAAAATCGGCTATTGATGCACCTAACGGAGATTTCGTTCGACTTTTGCTTATGCAGAACCGCCAACTTTTGGTTGATTACGCAAAATCAAAAAAAGAAGCTGCTAGCAACAACATAAATTTAGTAGAAAAACCTGTTTTTGCTCCAGATAAAATTGAACAAGTTCGGTCAACGTTTGTACCGCCTGCAAATGCAAAGAAGGGTTCTATACCTTCGATGGAAATGATCAATATTGTTAAGTACATGAATTGGAATTCTAATAACCATGTAGCCAATTCATTATTTATGATCGCTGGCGGTAAAGCAAAAACTGACGCCTTATTTTATGATAACTTTAAATTTGATCCAACGCAGATTAGTTTTGTAAATGGTTCAGGACAGAACGCAGATGGTACCGGACGCAACTACACCGAAGCTTCGTGCGCTGCGGTCGTACGAGCTGTAAAAGGTTTAAAGATCGTATTAGAAAAACAGAACTTGAAGTTGCACGATGCTGTTGCGGTTGGTGGCGGTGACATTGGCAGTACAATAGATGCTAGCGTGTACCGGAAGTATTTGGCGCCTAAAACAGTTATTGCAAAAACAGGTACTGTTGGCGTGGCAATAACTTTGGCCGGCATGGCAAGTTCTAAAAAAGGAAATTTTTTCTTTATGTTTAGTGTCGAACCCCGCCAAACCCCGGGACGACTTAAACCAGCTGCTGCCAGCCGCTGGAGAGAAAACGAAGCGGCTCGTTGCCGCGCAATCATCGGACAAAAGCTAGCGGAACGAATTGATTTAATGGATGCGGGACATCCGTTGGATTACGAGCTTCCCGATGAAGCAGCCCGTAGAAAATTTTATGTCGGCAAAAAGATAAGTGAGCGCGGCTTACCGTTTGATTACCCGAACAGAAGTTATGATGTCATTAATTTTGAAGACTCGGGCGATGAAAACGCTCCCGAGATTCTGGCTGATATTTCAGCGGCACCGGCGCTGCCAGTGGACAATTCAATTCCACCGACGACACCATTTCAGTAAACGAAAGGGCAATTAAGCGCTTTCGCTTTGCTTTTTAGTTTTTTCAAGTTCAGCTTTAGCACGCATTTCTTCATCAGAATAATAAACCAGTTTCGGCTGGGCCGCATCACGAATAACTTTTTCATCAATGATACATTCTTTTACGTTAACCATTCCAGGAATGTCATACATGCAATCTAGCATCGATGATTCAATCACACCGCGAAGTCCACGAGCACCAGTTTTTCTTTTTAATGCCTCTTGCGCAATCGCCTTTAAAGCACCATCAGTAAACTTTAAATCCACATTTTCAAAACCGAAAAGGCGTTGATATTGTTTCACGACGGCATTTTTTGGTTTAACTAAAATATCCATCAATGCATCTTCACCTAAAGGTCCAAGGGTTGCGATGCATGGAAGACGACCGATGAACTCAGGAATTAATCCGAATTTTGACAAGTCATCTGGCGACACTTTTGAAAGTAAATTTTCAGTATTGTCGAATGATGGCATAGAAATATCGCCAGCAATACCCATAGATTTATTTGTCGTACGGTTTTCAATAATTTTATCAAGACCTACGAAAGCTCCGCCGCAAATAAACAAAATATTTGTGGTATCGACTTGAATGAATTCCTGTTGTGGATGCTTACGACCACCTTTGGGTGGTAAGTTTGCAACTGTACCTTCAAGAATTTTAAGTAAAGCTTGCTGCACGCCTTCGCCACTTACGTCACGAGTAATAGACGGGTTTTCAGATTTTCTTGAAATTTTATCGATCTCGTCGACGTAAATAATTCCACGCTTACATTTTTCAATATCGTAGTCTGCTGCTTGTAACAAATTAAGGACAACGTTTTCCACATCTTCACCGACATAACCGGCTTCAGTTAAGGTTGTGGCATCTGCCATTGCGAATGGAACATTTAAAATGCGCGCAATTGTTTGTGCAATTAATGTTTTTCCAGATCCTGTTGGACCTACCAGTAGGATATTTGATTTTTGTAATTCCACATCAGAAGATTTTTTTCCTGTTAAAGCATTGATCCGTTTATAGTGATTGTGTACGGCAACTGCGATAGTTTTTTTCGCCGTTAACTGACCAATCACGTAATCGTCCAAAAACGCTTTAATTTCAGCAGGCTTTGGTACGCGGAACGCGCCTTTGACAGCGACTTCTTTGTCTTTTTCCTCGTCGATAATGTCCATACATAAATCGATGCACTCATCACAAATATAAACACCCGGGCCAGCAATTAATTTCTTAACTTCTTTTTGGCCTTTTCCACAAAATGAACAGCGTAATGCAGTATTAGTCGACATGCTTTATCCTTTTTTCGTTTTTCTAGATTCTACAATGTGGTCTACAAGTCCAAAGTCTTTTGCCTGCGACGGATCCATGAAATTATCACGCTCCATCGCTTTAAATAGGGTCTCATAATCTTTACCAGTATGGTTTTCATAAATACGAGTTAATTTTTCTTTGGTTTTAATTAACTCTTTTGCATGAATTTCGATGTCAGTAACCTGACCTGACAAACCGCCACCATGCAGAAGTGGCTGATGAATCATAATTCTAGAATTTGGCATTGTGTAGCGTTTGCCTTTTGTACCCGCGCATAATAATAAACTGCCCATGCTTGCAGCCATTCCCATGCAGTAAGTGGCTACATCGCATTTTACGAATTGCATCAGGTCATAGATGGCCATTCCCGCAGAAACGCTTCCACCCGGAGAGTTAATATAAAAATGGATGTCTTTTTCTGGATTATCAACTTCAAGAAACAGAAACTGGGCAATGATGGCATTAGCAGCTTCATCACTGACAGGTGTTCCTAAAATGACAATTCTATCTTTTAAAAGTCTGGAATAAATATCGTAAGAACGTTCACCCTTTGATGTTTGCTCGATGACGTAGGGGATAGCAGGCACAAAAACTCCTCAGGTTGTGGTTTTTCTAGGGTCCAATATGTGATAATTTGTCGGCTTTCTTATTAGGAACCTTTAAACTTAACACGACAAGTCTAGGACAGATTTTTCTGCTAAGAATAGTACTTCATCATTTTCCAGATTTGAGACATAATAATTTTTTTTTGAAAACAAATGAGGAGCTAAAGCTTATGACGCAGGTTCATTTACATGCAAAAGATATCGCAGCCGTAACAGGCCAGACTTTGGTCGTTTTTTCTAAAGCGTCAGCGCAAAAAGATAAAGGCGCAAAAATTACTCACGCCGAAACCGCAAAGGCATTGGCTGAAACAATTGAAGACAAAATAGTAACGGGTGCAGCTAGTGAAGCCATTTCATTTCGTGAAGCCCGCTTTTTAGGATTTCGTCACGTGATCTGCATTGGCTTAGGTGCCGAAAATAAAATGACAGCTGAAACAGTTCGTCAAGCGGGTGCGGCCCTTGCGAAAGAAATAAAAAATTTAAAGACGTCGGAAGTGTTTGTTCATTTCGACGGCCTAACAGCCAGTAAAAAAGAAGCAACTGATTTTATGCGCGCTTTTGTAGAAGGTATTCAACTGTGCTCTTATTCTTTTGACGAGTTAAAGACCACCGATCACAAAAAGAAAAATGATACCCAGATTCATATTGTAGTTAAAGCTGGAAAAGACAAAGCGATCGCTCAGGCTTTCAATGAAGGAACTGTCGTAGCAGCGTGTGCTAATTTTGCTAAGCGGCTTGGGGATATGCCAGGAAATTTGATGACGCCAACAATTTTAGCGAACGAAGCCATTGCGGCCGCTAAGGGAACGTCGTTGAAAATTACGGCGTGGGATAAAAAGCGCATTGAAAAAGAAAAAATGGGTGGACTACTAGGCGTGGCAGCGGGTTCGGCTGAAGAGCCTCGCTTTATCGTCATGGAATATTTTGGTGCAGCTAAAACAAAAAAACCAATTGCGTTTGTTGGCAAAGGATTAACTTTTGATACGGGCGGTATCAGCATAAAACCAAGTGCCAAAATGGAAGAAATGAAATACGACATGGCAGGCGGCGCGGCAGTTATTGGTACGATGTTAGCTATTTCACAGTTAAAATTAAAAGTTAATGTTATTGCCTTTGTTCCTTCGACAGAAAACATGCCGGGATCGCGTGCGACTAAACCTGGTGATGTGCACACGGCTCGTAATGGAAAGACATTTGAAATAAACAATACAGATGCTGAAGGCCGTTTAATTCTAGCCGACGCTTTGGCTTACGCTTCGGAACAAAATCCGGAAATTATTATTGATACGGCTACATTAACTGGCGCCATGGTTGTTTCACTTGGAAATGTTCATACGGGTTACTTTACTCGGAATGCGGGTCTGAAAGCTAAGATTGAAAAAGCAGGCGCAAGTTCGGGCGAACTTATTTGGAATATGCCCTTAACAGACGCGCATGTTAAAGATATGAAAGGCACTTATGCCGATCTGTCCAACACGTCTAGCGCTGCAGGTGCAGGATCTGCGACGGCTACTGCGTTCTTAGAACAATTTGTCGCTGAAGGTATTCCATGGGCACACTTTGATATTGCTGGAACAGGCTGGGGTTGTGGTAATCGCTTAAACTATTGCACACCAAAAGGTGCAACTGGCGTAATGGTTCGAACATTTGTTGAAATTGCGAAGCAGTTTTAAAATTCTAGAATAACCATTGAATTGGTTTTGGTTTCACCTGAATCAATTAATTGAACCAGTTTATTTCCGTTTTCTTCGGATTTAAACTGGACCGATTTTAAGATCCACGTACGCGGCCATTCATCGGACGAATGTTTAAATTCGAAGCGCGAGCTGAAGCCATCAAACCGAAATTCTGCATTTCGCGGTTTTTCAGATAAAATCATTGAATAGGGTATTACAATCGATGCCATTTCGGCAGGGTCTTGTCCTGCTTCACACGGGGCCTTTACAAGCATGGATGGTGCAATCCCTTCGACAGCAATGCCTTCAGCTTCGAAGCTAAGTTCAACTTGTGAATATGTTTTACATAATGCTGATGAAAATCCTTCAAGTCGTAAAGCCTTTTGGCCATCGATTACTGCTTGGATTTTAATTTTATTATTAAGTTGCTGTTTTATTTGGGAAGGACTTAGTTGTGAAATTTGAAACACTTTTCCATTTATTGCAGCTGGATCACGTTGGATCATTAGATCTTCAGAAATAGAGAAAAATAATGCTAGGCCACCAGCAAATGATAAGCTGAAAAATAGTAATGCTTTTATTTGTGATTTTATGAAGTGCATACATTTAGTGTAGCGGAACTGTTTCCACGCAGCAGAATTATTTTTAGTTCCCAGACCTTAGTATTAAATGCTGCCGCAGGATGCCGAGGTGTATTTACTAAACTGAACGTCCATATCTTTTGCCTCTAGACCAATTGCAAGAAGGCCAAGCTTAGCCGACCAGCCATAAACATTTTCTTTAGGGCACTTTTGCCGATCATCATATAGATCTGTCACGCATAGTTTTTGATATACAGCACCAGGCGAGTTTAAACTTTCAGTCGATGATTTATCGGCATGGGTTCTTAAAAATCCACCAGCTAGTTCGCAGCCCACCATGTAAATAACGGGTTCAGCCGTGGCACTTTCAGCCGTGATAATTGATGGGACACCCTCTTGAATGATAACTTCTTGAATTTCGCGGCCGCCTTTAGCGGCTTTCATTTTTTTACGGGCGTTGTAGGTCCATTCCATTATTTCAGCAGCGGATGAAACTTTTATAACGCCTAATCCATAAGTCCCAGCATTATTTTTCACAAAACAAAATGGCTCTTGAGTGATATTTTTTTCTTTGTATGTTTCTTTAAGTTTTTTTAAAAATAAATCTGTACGCTCGGCTAATTCTT
Organism: Bdellovibrionales bacterium; assembly: GCA_043728195.1. Classification (GTDB taxonomy): domain Bacteria; phylum Bdellovibrionota; class Bdellovibrionia; order Bdellovibrionales; family Bdellovibrionaceae; genus Pseudobdellovibrio. The sequence continues at coordinate 936 of JAYTMU010000172.1, read as the reverse complement.
TTCTGCTACTTTCGTTGCTGATATCGAATGTTGTAAATTCCTCAGTTTCAACGCGCATTAAAAAGGGATCGATCTTTGCAATTTCAGAAAAAGTTGTTACCAGTTGATTATAATTTTTAAAATATCGTGATTTTTTCCGTTGATACCATCCTAGTTCACGGGGTGGGTTCATAGGGCGCGTAATTTGTTGGCCAAAATCTTCTAAAGAAAGTGAAAAGTCATTGTTACTAATAATTAAATCCGGATTAAAGTCTTTGACCCAGCTTGAGCTTTCAAAGCCGCTGCCAAACTGCAGCTTGTGCCCGGTGACGCTTTCTAATGTTAAAACATCTGGCAAATCTTTTGGAAACGCCAAACGGACTTGAAAACCCGCTTGCTCAATTAAATCAGCTATCGTGTACACGTTTTCTAGATAATAAGGGTTTTTTGTGTGTTCTTCTGTGATCAGTAAAATTCGTTTTACGCCAAACGGATAGTGAACTTCAATGTACTTTTTAAATAAATCAACTGCACTTTCTTTATCTGTTGGGCAAATATTGTTAAAACCGGCTGGATAAACGTTCGCATCGACATTAGTAATTTTATATCCTGAATCGCGAATGTCATAGCTAGAATAGATAGGGTAAGCTAAGGTTTTTGTTACTGATTGAAACCACTCTTGAATGCTTGTGAAGTTCTGGCAAATTTGATCGTGAATATGTGACTGTGTATTCATTGGTGTAACCTATCAGTAATTTGTTTTTCTAACTTTTCCGAAAATTTTGAAAATTTCGCAACAGTTTGTAGATTGATATTTAGATCGTTTAGTTTGTAGGACTCAAATAATCTTAGTTTATCTAGCAGTGAAACTAATATTTTTTCTTTAAAATCCGCTTGCAAAGAATCTTTCTTGGTTTGTGCGTACGCTCGCTGATAAATAGATATTAAAAGCTCGGT
>JAYTMU010000171.1:0-3980 GCA_043728195.1 Bdellovibrionales bacterium | reverse complement strand
AAAGCCCAAGATATTCGTGATGCCGCTACCATGGGGGAAGTTGTTTCTAAACGTGACTTAAATTGGCTAGCTAAATTTGAAAATCCAGAGCCAATTATTGAAAAAGAAGAGCCTGTAATGGCGTTAGCTGATGCTTCATTTGACGACTCGACATCTGCAGATGAAGAATCTGAAGAGGAAGTTGACGATGAACTGCCAATGTACGAGGAAGCTGACGACGAACTAAAAGCACAGAGTTCGGATGATAGTTCGGATGATAATTCTGAAGAGGGTCATGTTTAAGTCGCTGCAGAAAATATTTTTCGGTCTAGTTTTTTTATATTTTGTCGCCATGATTATCGTTTTGGGTAACGGGTCATCGTTTTTAGGGCGTTACTTTCAAAGCGCATTTAATCCTGTAGCAAATACTATTGGCTTAAATACCACGTGGAATTTTTTTTCGCCGGATCCTGCTCATACAATGTATTTGCGCTACTTTGTTATTTTTGAAGATGATCTTGGAAATACCACAGCTGAAACAATTGAAGGTTTTTATCCTACTTCCAAAGATCATGGTGATGATTTTAGACTTGATAAAAAGCGTGAATCCTATGCCATGCGGTTTTTAGCTGTCGATCCGTACCGGCTGGAGGCCTTCTTTACGCCGTGGATTTGTCGTAAGCACCCTGGCGCACGAAAAGTTCAAGTTGAACTTTTCGTTAACCGCATTCCTACCCTAGACCAAGTTATCGCTAATAGTGGCATTACAGATTTCGAGAATTTGTTATCTACCCAGCAGATTAATCGCTATATTTACGAGTGTCCGTATGCGGGATAATTTAACTAAAGTGTCCACATGGATCGATCAGTTTTTATTTGCAAAAAATAATTTCATGCAGCTTGCGGTTTTTCGAGTCATGCTTTGTGGAACTTTATTTTATATGGCCTGTTACCGCCAGTTTAATGTGGACCAGTTAGGATCAGCATCACTTATACCGCGTGATAGCGCCTTAAGCGTATTCCCTGATTTTTACCGCCCGCTTGTACAGTGGTTTTTTTGGCCCGATGCCTATGTAGGGACTGTACATATGATTTTGATCAGTTTGCTATTTCTAGCTACGATAGGTTTGATAAATCGACCTTTACTATTACTAACGTGGATTATTCATCAAGGAATTTTAAACCGTAATTATGCCATTTTGTTCGGAGCTGACGTCATCGGCGGATTATTTTTATTTTATTTGTGCTTTACGAAATCGACCGAGTTTTTAAGTGTCCGCCGACTCATTTTTAAGACGGCTGTAAAACCTGATACGCAAGTTAGTGATTTTTTAAGTGCTATATTCTTTCGGATCATTCAAGTACAGATTTGCACGATCTATATGTATACAGGCTTTGAGAAATTAAAAGGTAACACGTGGTGGGACGGAACAGCGTTGTGGACGGTTTTTGCAAATCCGCAGTTTAGTCAGTTTGATTTCAAATTTTTAAGTCAGGTCCCGCTATTTTTTGTGGTGAGCACATTTGTAACTTTACTATTTGAAATTTACTTTGCGCCGATGGTGATGAACCATAAGTTTAGAAATGCATGGCTTGTAATGGGTGTGGTCTTTCACCTGACGATTGGTATTCTTCTGGGGCTTATGCCTTTTTCATTGGTCATGGCATCGACCTACGTCTTATTCCTACCAAAAGAAACACTGCTTTCGGCATTTCATTCAAAAATACTGTCTCGTTTTAAGATTATTTCCTAAGTTTTTCCAGGAAAAATCCGATAAGTTTAGTAGTGAAACTAGGATCTTTTTTAATTTTTATAGCACTGTATTTAGTACTGCTTTTTGGCTGTAGTATGCCCGTTGCCGAATCATTATTAACAAATGGTTCTACAAAATGCGATGTGACGACGAACATCAGTTGCTTAGCTACAGACCCTGTCACCACGTCAGCTTTAGTTATCACTCCTGAATCTTTAAATGTAACTGCAAATGTTGATAAAGGGGATACCGTTGAAATAACGGGTACATGTACAGATCAAGGTCGCAGAAAAAATCGCATCTTAGTTGAAGTTTTTGCTGGTGATCTAAATGAAGCGGTTAATCCCTATATAAGTACCGATGAAGGTTCCAAGTGTTTTGATTCGACCGGTGCGCCGCTAACCTCAGCAGGAATTGCCACCGGCGCAAATTGCTTTTGGGTAACTAAAGGTATCGGATTAACCGAAGATGCCAGCGGGCCTGCACCTAGAACATATCCGCAGTGCCATAACGGTCAGTTCGGTTTTTCAGTACGCTTAGGTAAAATTTTACAAGACACGGGCCTAGGATTAAATTACTTAGTTCGCGTGAAACTTCGAACAGAAGAGGGCGGCATTACGGAATCACCGCTTGTTCGCGTGGTGGTATCACGAAAGCTTACTCCACCGTCGGTTGATACAGCAATTGCTGATCCCTTAGCGTTTAAATGTACTCTTAAAAATTCAATCGCCAGGTTTAACCAAAATATTTCCTACGTACTTAGTAAATCGTTTACAATTTTTGGTACGACGATGCAGTCAGCTCCAACTCCTGTTACAGGCTATAATCCGCTAACCAGTGCAAATGCATCAGCCTTTGATTTTGACGATCTTAATTTAGTCGATGGAGTAACGTATTCGTATTCATTAACGGGGACCGATTTAAATTTTGCCTATGCCCCAACCGCACCAACGGCAATTTCAAATACGCTAACCTGTAAAATGAGTAATCCAATTTTACAATCTGCGGGACAAACAGCGACAACCTGTGCGTTAACACTGAAGTATGCTAACTTCGGTTCCGTGAAGTATCAGGTTGCATCGGGTGGTCCGAATTGGACTGGTGGTGGTCTTACGCCATCGAATCCGCCACCGATTGTTAGAACGTGTGCCGGGGCATTTAATGCTGCGCCATACACCTGTACGATTACAGGACTTACGCCATCGTCTACGTTTGTATTTGCCACCAGGGCTTACAACGATACGAACGGGAATAATAACCCAGATGTTGGTGAAGAGGTGGGTTACTGGTCGAACGAGTCAACCTGCGTAACCCCTGCCACATAGTTAGAATATTCAATTCTTCTAAAGGATTAACTGCGACGACATCAGACTTAAAATAGGGCGAAGTGCGCCTTGGAATGCTACACTATTTTTCACAGCAATTTTTATGCATTAGAATATCCCGTACCTTAAATTGATTATTCATTCTGAACACGAGCTGCCAAGTCTCTTCTGAGTGATTCTTCCCCCGCTGAATGATGTAGGTGGGATAAGTATCTGTAAAATAAAACCCGTCATTTTCCCCAAACATTTCACGAATTTCTTCATATGATTTATTAACAAGGGTTTTGTCGGACATTATGGAATAGGCCATTTTAGATTTTTCTGCGTAAGTTCCTTCTTTAAACTTCTTAGCGTCATATTTTTCACTCCCCCATCTCGACTTGGCTTCTTTACCAGACATGGTCTTTCCGCCCCAAAAAGACTGGGCATACATGACGGTAGAAGCAACCAAGGCTGCAAAAATCACGGCTATAACCATAAGTTTTTTCAAGGCAAACCTCCAGATGTTTTATAGTTCGGCTCTAAAATTACTAACCTATTATTCTTTATCTGTTCGATAAAAGATTTTTTAATTTCCTCATCCGAAGAAAATTTCCCCTTAGACCTTTGATAATTGAGTAAACCTAAACGGTTATTTGCTAAATCCATAGCCTGCTGATTTTTAGGTTCTCGCGGATTATTTTCGTGCGCGTTTAAAACATCTTCTGCTTTTTTTTCACCGATCGTTCGACTTAGTAAAATAGACCAGACATAATGCCTACAAGCATCACTTTCATCATTCGTATCGCCAACAGGATAAATACTTAAGCAAATTTTCTCTGCGTTCCACGATTCTTTGTAAGCTTTCAGGCAGTCAATTTTATTTTCGGTACAGAATTTGATTTCATCTTCAGTTAGTCCGTATATGTTTCCGTTGTCTGGA
>JAYTMU010000170.1:0-11215 GCA_043728195.1 Bdellovibrionales bacterium | reverse complement strand
CCCTGAAATTTTGGTGGTTCAGCAAACTCAGCGTTTGATGAATGAGCTGTTAACTCAGACCTACCCTAAGGAAATGTTTCAGCTGGTACTGAATAAATTCTCTAATTCAGGATTACAGCCACAAGTAATTTCACAACATTTAGGATTGGCCCCGTTAGGAATAATACCGTCTGATGAAGCAACTGTTATGCAGTCTATAACAGTTTCAAAACCATTCGTTGTTGCAAATCCAAAATCAGCATTAGCTGCAAGTTATTTTGATATAGTTCGAAAACTAAGCGGTGGCATTTTACAAAAACTAAAAACGGTACAGAAGCCAAAACTACCTGTATCAGCAACGACCGATACCCCAGCTGTCACTTCACAGAATCCAAATGCTTACGATGCTAGAACGTTAACCAAACTGCGCATCCATTCCGAATTGATTCGTACAATTGATCTAAAAAAGATTCTAGCAGATGTTGGTGACAGCGAAAGTAAAGAAAAAGAATTGCGTGCAAAAACTCAGCGTGACATCGGAACCATTGTCGATAAAGAGGCCCCGGACCTGTCGCGTGAAGATCGGCAAAAAATAGTTAAAGAAGTTTTAGAGGAAGCCCTTGGTTTAGGACCCCTAGAAGATATGTTAGCTGATCCTGCCGTATCCGAGATTATGGTAAATGGCGCCAATAAAATATTTGTGGAAAAAAATGGTAAAGTGCAATTAAGCGGAATTAAATTTACCTCGAATGATCACTTGCGCCGAATCATCGAACGCATCGTAACACCGCTAGGCCGACAGATAAATAATGCTACACCTTACGTTGATGCCCGATTGAAAGACGGCAGCCGGGTGAACGCAATCATTGAGCCTTTATCTTTAGATGGGCCTGCACTAACAATACGGAAATTTAAAAAAGGTGGAATAAGTCCAGATAAGTATATTGATTTTGGTAGCGCCACAAAGAATATGCTCGAATTTTTACGCATATCCGTCGAATACGGTTACAACGTTGTTATCAGTGGTGGTACGGGATCTGGTAAAACATCACTATTGAATATGATTTCTCAGTACATTCCGTCGCATGAACGAATTATTACCGTGGAAGATGCTGCCGAATTGCAAATGATGCAGGAACACGTCGTGCGTTTAGAAACACGTCCCGCTTCAATGGAAGGATCCCACGCAGTTACTATTCGTGATCTAATCAAAAATGCGCTACGAATGCGACCTGACCGAATTGTTGTCGGAGAAACTCGTGATGGCGCAGCCTTAGATATGTTACAAGCAATGAATACAGGTCATGACGGTTCGATGACAACAACGCATGCGAATTCCCCACGGGAATGTATTGCACGGTTAGAAACCCTAGTGATGATGTCAGGCTTAGATTTACCTATTCGCGCTATCCGCGAACAAATTGCCGGCGCTGTGGATCTAATTGTGCAGATTGTGCGTATGTCTGACGGTAGTCGAAAAATTGTAAGCATAACTGAGGTTGTAGGCATGCAAGGCGACATCATTACTTTAGCCGAAGTTTTCAGGTACAAAGAAACCGGTTTCGATAAGAATCGTAAAATCTTAGGCCAATTTCAAGCGACTGGCACTGTCCCATCGTTTGCTCAAGAAATTAAAGATAAGGGCGGGCACATTCCGATGGAAATATTTTCCAACGAAATCCCGAAAATTGCTCCTACCAATCCAAGCATCCCGCCGTCAGCCACCAGTCCCACTGCTGTGAAGAAAGTGGGATAATTTGGATATTTCTGTATTTACAAAAATATTTAAGTACGAGTGGTTAACCCTGCCACTTTTTGGAATTATGATATTTTTCGTTGTCTATTTCTGGGCAGACAAAGTTCTTGTAAAACTATATGCAAAAAGCACAAGCAAGCGTTCGAATGTACTGATGTACATGAAATTATTAGGAATGCCGGTAGACGAAAAAAAAATAACCCGCATGCTTTTGCTTTCAAGCGTAGGCTTCGGCTTTTTATTTTTCATTCTAGCTTGGCCAAATATTCCGGTTGGACTTTTCCTAGGAGTTTCCGCCGGTATTGCTGGGCTTCAATTGCCACCACTAATTTTTAAAAGCCTGTACGAAAAACGATGTTCACAGTTCGTCGATCAAATGGTTGATGCGTTAACCATAATGGCTAATGGAATAAAATCTGGAACCAATCCGCAGCAGTCGATGCAGCGGGTTGTGGAAATTATGGGTAACCCCATCAGTAGCGAATTTGGCCAGGTTATTACCCAAACTCAATTTGGACAAAGTTTCGAAGAGGCGCTATCTGATCTAGCTACGCGTATTCCCCGACCTGACGTGCAAATGTTTGTAACCGCCGTAAATATTTTAAAAGAAACTGGCGGCAATATGGCTGAAACTTTCCAGACCATAGTCAGTACCATTCGCGAACGCCAAAAACTAGAAAAGAAAATCTCTGCGATGACTGCCCAGGGCGTTATGCAAGGAATTATCGTAACTTCCATTCCATTCATATTAGGTGCCGTTTTCTATGCAGTGGATCCAAAATTCATTCAACCGATGTTCGACACAACCCTAGGTCTAGTCCTACTAGTCGTCATGCTAACTTTACAAGTTATCGGTGGAATGATGATCAAAAAAATTGTTACAATAAAGGTGTAAATGGAGAAACACTTTATGATCAGATTGCCTGCCGTAATCCTACTGGTATCATTTCTATTTTTGAATAAAGCATACAGTTTGGTTGATATGAATAACGCAAGTTATTCCAACACGTGGATTGATTTAGAAGTTCCAGGTAACGGTTACGAAATGAAGGTCATACGCGCGTACAAAAGCCGTACAATCTTTAATGGAATTTTCGGCTTTGGCTGGTGTTCTGAATTTGAAACTAAGTTAGAACCAACATCTGAAGGTAATATTAAAATATCTGAATGCGGTGATGGACAAGAAATTGTCTTTTCCGCGAAAGAGATTACAAAAAAAGATATCGATGCGACCATTTCCGCAGTTATAACAAAGATGAAAGCCGATCCAAAAGTTAAAGCATCGTCCCCCGACTACTGGAAAAAGATCGCAGACCAAATGAGCTACGAAGATGAATTAAGAGCTAAACTTGCGAAAACCTATTCAGTGGCCGTACCTATAAAGGAAGGCACTAAGTTTTCTGCTAACGGCAAAGAAGTAGAAAATGTTATTTTTAACAAAACGTATTACACAAGAAATCTTCCGGATGGAAGTTATCAGCGTTTCGATTTACAAGGTCGTTTAATTAGCATGTACGACAAAAACAATAATTTTTTAAAATTTGAATATGACAAAGACCTACTAAAGGAAGTTGAAGACAATAATTCGCGAAAATTAGCATTTAAATACTTCCCGAACAAAAAAGTAAAAACAATTACAGGTCCCAATGGTCTAGTGACAGAGTATAAGTATAGCGCCCAAGAAGATCTGATTTGGAACAAAAATGCGTGGGCCAAAACAGATAAGCACATTTACAAATACGAATATAATGAATTTCACAACTTAACGAAGGCGATGTGGCCCGATGATACATCGGTAGTGGTCCGCTACGATAACGTAAAGGATTGGGTTGTTTCGTTTACGGACCGCGATAAGTGCGGAGAAAATTACAAGTACGAATTTTCGCCTACTGACCCAGAGTTTCATTACTGGTCAAGTGTTACAAAAACATGTGGTAAAGAAGTGGTCGCTAATAACAGATACGAATTTTGGCATAAAAAAATTGATAGCGGCCAAGTTGTTCTTTCGCGCGTGCTAACAAATGTTAGTGGCAGCACAACAGATATTACGTATCACGATATTTTTGGAAAACCCGTTGTAATTAAAAAGAACAATGATCGTATGAATTTTGAATATTTTTCCGACGGCTTAGTTAAATCTAAACAAGCAGGAAATGCCAAATTAGAATTTTCGCATGACCCCCAGACTAAAAAGGTTTCTGCAGTCAAAGCCATCGTCACTAATGAAAAAGGTAAAGTAGTTTCAACTCGTCAAACCACTTTTAAGTATGATACTAAAGGAAATCTGTCCTACGCCGAAAATAACGATGGGCAAAAGGTCACAATTACTTATGATGCTAAAGGCAGAATTTCATCTATTACGGATCAGGCTAAAAAAATTGTTAAAATCGATTACGAAGACCGCTTCGGAAAACCATCTGTTGTTACCCGTCCCGGCCTTGGAACGATTAAAGTTTCATACAAACCTAATGGCGATATTGCAAAAGTGGACAGCGCTGAAGGCCCTACGGTTGCATCGCAGGTTGCCAGCACATTTAATAATTTGCTAGACGTTATTTCACCTGCAACACAAGAATTATATCTTTAAGGGGCTGATGATGAAAATGCTAATTATATTACTTACTACTATTTTTTCCCTGGCTGCATCGGCTGATTGTTCTGTCGATCCAAACTGTTTAATGAAATCAGGAGGCGCTGGATATGGTAAGCAAGGGCCTGGATGCGCCGACTGTCTTAAGTTTTTGAATAAGAAACGTCTACCACAAGGAGGATCCGGGGCATTTGATAGCCCAGGTGCACCTCCTGAAGACAATGATGATTCTACGAACACTGGAATATAATTAGGGCGAAGATAATATTGTATTTTAAGAGTCTCATTCCGAGACTCTTTCTTTTTGAAATCTTTTTTCGCGCCTTAGCTGTCAAAAGAATCAACACTCAGCTGGCTGTATACAGACCTAACATCTTGAAATAACACATCTTTATTAAACGCAAAAATCCACGAAATTGGCACTACCTTAGCAATAGATCTTATACAGAGATCACTTGCAGAATTATATGCCAGTGAATTAAGGAGATCCAATGAAGTCATACGTAGCAATCGCAGTAGTCGTCGCATTAACAGGTTTGTCATCGACAAGCTTTACGGCAGAAAAACCGTTTTGCATGAAACGATACTTGTCATCATTATCGCTTCACGCAAAAGCATCTACAAATTTTTATAAACAAGTTGGAACGCCTTCACCGCGTTTTACGGGATCAGCTTCAGATGCGCCTGCGAACCGTCGTCGCTAGTAGCTGTTATCGGCTGTGTTTTTTTCGAAGCGTGTATCGCTTTTGTTTTCCATTTTATCAGAAATAACGGCCTTGCTTGTCAGCAGGGCTTTTTTTATGGCTTTAACTCCGCCAGCTGCTGCGTCTTGCATGAAGAATGCGACTTCCGAATTCACTAAAAAGTTTTGTATGCGGGACTCATAAGTCACGCCATCGGTTTTCACCTGCGAAAACATCAATAATAAGCAAGAAAACACAAAACATCTTAGTACAAATTTTAACTCATCCATTTTGAACCTCTTGGTAGTGTTGAGAAAGCCGACCCAGCGAAGCCAGTAGCTGCGCCTTGGTGAACGGTTTAACTAAGTATTCCATGGCACCTAGTGCTTTCGCTTTATCGATAATTGTTTGATCTTGTATGGAAGAAATGACTAAGAAACGGGTATCCGGTGATAACGGATGAGATTCTTTTAAGATATCTAATCCGTTTTTCATCGGCAATACCAAATCTAAGATCACAACGTCTGGTCGATGCAGCTTAATCATCTCTAAGGCTTTTAGGCCATCGGCAGCTTCGCCAATGATGTCGTAATTTTGGTTGGCTAAGCTCATTCGATAAATTTCACGGATGAACACAGCATCTTCAACGATCAGGCACTTTAACTTCATAAGCTTTATTTTATATGAGATTTACTGAACCAGAAAAGAATTATAACTAAAGCTAGCCAAAGATAAGGTCTAGTCTAATGGACGGATAGGTAAAAAGAAGTGAAAATAAACTATGAAAATCAACACGCATGTTCAGCAATACATTCATCAAATAATTGCTCTTTTTCTTATAGGGTTTATCACCACCACAGCCTCTGGCGACCCGCTTCCAGCAAAGAAAAAAAATCCATTCCCGGTTCAGTATGTCAGCATCGAAGATCAAAAATTAAATATCAATACCATTACGTTGGCTCCAGTATATGACAACGTAAATAAAATATATTCAGAGCCCATACAAAAATTACTGATTGAACTTTTACAAAGTGATAAGGTCTGGGGCTACGCGGCTTTTCCTGACATGAATCAAAAAATATTTGTTGAAACTTATGAAACCAATTCAACAGAAGTTATAAACGTACTTAATAAAACTGCAGCGCAAGGTCTAATGACAGCGCTTGTTACCAAAGGACCTAATGGCCTAACTGCGAAGCTACGGCTGTACACTGCAGATCAAGGGCTAATTTTACTCGAAGAAACTTTTCAAGATAACAAAGCATTCGAAATTCCTAAACTGCGTGATGAATTCGTTAAGCTGTATCAGAATCTAAAAAATAAACTTCCTTACCGCGGATCAGTTTTAAGCCGCAAAGGACTTGATGTAACTATTAATGCTGGCGAAAAAAATGGGCTTCGGGTCGGTCAAGAACTATCACTAGCCCAGATTATTAAAATTAATCGTCATCCAAAATTAAAATATTTGGTTAGTACCGAAAAAGAAATTATTGGTAAAATCCAAATTAAAAAAGTAGAGCCTTACTTAAGCTTCGCACAAATTATTTTTGAAAAAGAATCTGGCGTGGTCAACGTCGGAGCAAAGCTAGTTCCTACTGATTATGTAGCTTACCCACTTCCAATAATTAATGCGAATGGTGAAATCATAGATGATAAAATGGGAACACCACTTCAAACACCAGACGCAAATTCACCCAACGGCGAATGGGCACCGAAAGAGCCACCGCAATATGGTAAAGTTATTCTTCAGGGCGGTGTCGGACAATTTGTTGAATCGACGCGACTGCGATCTGGAGCAAGCATCGAAGCATCTCAAAGCCTTGCACCAACATTTTTTATGGGTGGCGAATTTTGGTTTACACCAAACTGGTTCGTCGACTTTAATTTAATGCAGTCCTATTTTCGAACAGAAAACGGTCTGGCTGGTTCAAATCCACGAACCCTAGGTTATACATTTTCGCGCTACAGCGGGGCCATGGGATATTACTTTTTACTAAAGGATGATTTTTGGGGACCCAAAGTCAGCACGCAGTTCGGATTTGTCTCTTATAAGACTGATGTTAATGATACAACTCCGACAGCTTTCACCAGCACATCGAACGGTGGCATGATGCTAAAAGTAACCGGATCATTTCCGCTAGAGCCAGATTTTCCAATCGAACTAGGCGCCGCCTTTAATTATTTCATAAGCCCAGTCTATTCCGAATCGCCCGTCACTTCAGGCTCAGCCAGCAGTCGCATCAACTCATTCGGAATTTACCTAAGCTACCAAAGCACGCCATCCCTAAGATACCGCTTCGACCTAACCTTCGATCAAACCCAAGCCGATTTCTCGGGATCTGGATCCCGCACCAACCCAGCCCGCTCCAACACCCTACGCCTAAACACCCAACTGCTAGGAATCGAATACCTGTTCTAACAAAAAGGTACCTGCTCACTTTCTGTAAGGCAGTGCATTAGTTATTCGACCGTCTTACAGTAAAACAGATTATCAATTTGATTCATCCGTATGAAGTTTAATTAATACCTATTTAATATTTTACTTAAAGTCCACTGCAAACCTAAAGATAACAACTAACAAAGGAAGTTTTATGAAAATGAATTTAGTAACAGTTTTATTGGTGACGACTTTTAGCCTAGCTATGTCTAGTGCAAATGCTAATTCGGAAATGAAAGCTGACCGCGAAGCCGTTAATGCCGCTTGCTCACAGGAAGCAGTCACAGCAGGTTGTGGATCTGCAACGGTTGGTAAAGGTCTATTGAAATGTTTGCACGCCTACAAGAAAGCTAACAAAGGTTTTCAATTCAGTGATAACTGCAAGGCCTCGATGAAAACCCTTAAGGCGGATCGCAAGGAAAAAAAAGCGGCTAAATAATCCTAATAAGGTACCTGCTCACTTTCTGTAAAGCAGCGCATTACAGAAAGTGAGCAGGTACCTTTCCGTGTAAAGCAGCGCATAAAAAAACCCCAGGAGATTATCCTGGGGTTTTTTATTCTCACTAAATATTCTAACTAAATGATCTGACGGACACGAGGTCCGTCAGAAGCGGGAGTTTGAGGGCCTTCCCCTCAACAGACAGGATGTCTCATCTCGCTCAAAGCGAAATTACATCATGCCGTCCATGCCACCCATTCCCCCCATGCCACCCATTCCAGGACCGCCAGCGCCGCCGCCAGAATCTTTCTTAGGAGCTTCAGCGATCATAGTTTCAGTTGTTAACATCAATGAAGAAACTGATGCTGCATTCGTTAATGCACAACGAACCACCTTAACTGGATCAATAACGCCATCTTTTAATAGATCAGTGTACTGATCAGAGTAAGCATTGAAACCCCAGTTAACAGACTTTTCTTGAAGAATACGATCAACAACGATCGCGCCATCAAGGCCAGCGTTAATTGCGATTTGACGAACAGGCTCTTCACACGCGCGCTTAATAATTTTAGCGCCGAAAGCCTCTTCTTCAGAAAACTTAGTTTTATCAATTTTTTGAGAAGCGCGTAGTAATGCAGTTCCACCACCAGCAACGATACCTTCTTCAACAGCTGCGCGAGTTGCATTTAAAGCATCTTCAACGCGAGCTTTCTTTTCTTTCATTTCAACTTCAGATGGAGCACCGACGTGAATAACGGCAACACCACCAGAAAGTTTAGCTAAACGCTCTTTCAGTTTTTCTTTGTCATAGTCAGAAGTAGTTTCTTCAACTTGAGCTTTGATCTGAGTAACACGAGCAGCGATGTCAGCTTTTTTGCCAGAACCATCGATGATTGTCGTGTTGTCTTTGTCGATAACAACGCGCTTAGCAGTTCCTAAGTCAGCAGCAGTTGCTTGCTCTAATTTTTTACCTAAGTCTTCAGAAATAACTGAAGCGTTAGTTAAGATAGCAACGTCTTCTAACATTGATTTACGGCGATCGCCAAAACCCGGAGCTTTAACTGCGCACACTTGTAAAGTGCCACGTAATTTATTAACTACCAAAGTAGCTAATGCTTCACCGTCAACATCTTCAGCTATGATTAAAAGTGGACGACCTTGTTTAGCAACTGCTTCAAGAACGCCAATCATGTCTTTCATAGATGAGATTTTTTTGTCGTAAACTAATACGTAAGCGTTTTCTAAAACAGCTTCCATTTTTTCTGGATTAGTTACAAAGTACGGAGATAAATAACCACGGTCGAATTGCATACCTTCAACAACGGTAACTTCCGTTTTAGCAGTTTTTGAATCTTCGATAGTGATAACGCCTTCACGGCCAACTTTATCCATAGCGTTCGAAAGCATAGTTCCGATTTCCATGTCGTTGTTTGCAGAGATTGATCCAACCTGAGCAACTTCGTTAGAACCTTTAACAGGCTTTGCCATGTTCTTTAATTCTTCAACTACGATTCCAACAGCTTTGTCGATACCACGCTTAATAGACATTGGATTGTGACCAGCAGAAACTAATTTAGCGCCTTCGCGGTAGATCGCTTGAGCAAGTACAGTTGCAGTAGTTGTTCCGTCACCGGCTTCGTCGTTGGTCTTAGAAGCAACTTCTTTAACCATCTGCGCGCCCATGTTTTCGAATTTGTTTTCTAGTTCGATTTCTTTAGCAACAGTAACACCGTCTTTAGTGATTAATGGAGAACCAAAAGATTTGTCGATAACTACGTTACGACCTTTTGGACCTAAAGTTACTTTTACAGCGTTTGCTAAAACGTTTACGCCTTTTAAAATATTTGTTCGTGCGTCTTCAGAAAAAACTAACATTTTGCTCATTTAAAATCTCCGTTTAAGTGTTTGCGAACCCGAGGGTTCGATAAATTTGCGAATTATTAAGTTCGTAGCTTTATAAAATAATTATTGAACGATTCCCAAGATGTCTTCTTCGCGCATCATCAAAAATTCTTCGCCAGATAATTTGATTTCAGTGCCTGCGTACTTAGAGAATAAAACTTTGTCTCCGGCTTTAACTTCAAGTGGTAAAGTCTTACCATCTTCAGTTACTCGACCTTTGCCAGCGGCAACGATTTCGCCACGCTGAGGCTTTTCTTTTGCTGTGTCAGGAATGAAAAGACCACCTGCGGTTTTTTCTTCTTCAGCCATGCGACGAACCAAAATTCTGTCGTGTAAAGGACGTACGCCTAATTCTTTTGCCATAAAAATGACCCCCATAAAATTCGATGCTTTTTTTAATTAAAAAGCTTCGGTTAGTTAATGTCGCCTGTAGTTGCTATGGTAATATGAACTGTCTTAACAAACTGTCAAGGTCCGCAGCGAATTTTACTGACTGGTGCCAGCTCGCGAAGGAGCCATGCCCGACGATGGGCGAGACGAAAAAAAGTTATTTGCGTACGCAGCCATCAATTCAGCAATTTCTTCGGCGCTAAGTCGTCCAGAAACCTCGTTGATAGCGGCTTTCATATCGTTTTGCTTTGTCAAATACCCAACAAAATAATCGGAAATTGTAAGCTCTTTGGTGATGGAAAGTTGGTACTGATCTTTCTCAGCCTGTTTTTGTAGCTCTTGCAGCTGAATACTTAGTCCGGATTCAACGTTCAATTTTTGAGCTAAATTAGGGTCGGTGGCCGATGCGGCAATTCTCTGTTTCAAAGCCACTGCGTTTTTTGATTGCCTGACTTGGACTTCGGCTGAATTAATCATGCCGCTTTTCCACTCGCGAAAGCTTTTAAATTGAAACGAGTTCGTTTCTTTAATTGCAGCTGGTGCCGACAAGTACAATGGCGAACTGGCATGGGCGGCCATACAATAAAGGGCAAATACGATAAACGTGCTGGTAGAGATAACGTACAACTTCACAAATATTTGCTCCTTAACGAAGTAAGGCTATTACAAATACAAGACCCGCTTAAAACTACTACAATAGTTGTAGTGCAAATCACTGTCTACGAATGAGACAAAGGTGACGCCACAAAAAGGTACCTGCTCACTTTCCGTAAAGCAGCGCATTAAAAAACACGGGGATAATTTCTTATCCCCCAGCCAGCAGCTTAAGTTGGCTTACGTGTTTATTTTTGTTCATTGTGTGTCGTTTCTGGTGTGTTTTTTTTCACATTTAACAACGTATCGAAAAAACCGGGCCTTCCACTTTGGATTTCAATTTTGTGCGGTTGAGCATTTTGTGCTTTCGGCAAGAAAAGCTCTAAAACCCCATCCTGATATTGCGCCTCAATTTTACTAGCATCGATCATTAAAGGAAGTGTGT
>JAYTMU010000169.1:0-4784 GCA_043728195.1 Bdellovibrionales bacterium | reverse complement strand
ATCGCAACCGGGGTAGCGCACGAAATAAATAACCCATTAGCTGTCATCAAAGGGAAAAGTGAAATTGCAAGAATGCTTTTGGAAGAATCGAAAGCTCCTGATCAAAGCGTACTTCAAAAATTGTTTGATATAGAAAAGATGGTCGTGCGAATTGCAAATATAATTAAAGGCCTGCAAATACTAGAGCAGTCACGGGTTGAAGAAAACAGCGTGTACAAATTGGAAGAACTTATAGTTCCGGCCATAGAGATCATGTCTCATAAAATGTCAGTTAATCTAATCGATTTAAACCTAGAGCTTATTCCGGAATCATTTATTGATTGCAACAAGGCTGAACTGGTTGAAGTATTTGTTCATTTGTTATCAAATTCGGTCGATGCGGTAATGAAGCTAAAAGAAAAATGGATTTCTTTAGCGTTTGTAAAACGTGGGGACTATCTAGTAATCAAAATCACGGATTCGGGTAGTGGAATCACAAAAAATAACGCCTTAGAATTTACTGACCCATTTTTCACAACAAAGCAGCCCGGAAGTGGTACCGGTTTAGGATTGTCAGTCTCGGATGCTATTTTACGCAATCACGGCGGATCACTTTCATTTAATGTTAATTCAAAAAATACTCAATTTATTGTGACCTTAAAAGTAAACGAGGTTGCGGTTGCAGTTGCCTCATGAAACTGGGTAGAAGTTTCTATGGCGCCTTACAATCGTAAACTTAATGGACTATGAAGTAGCCCAAGTAAATCAGTTAAACTTTTTCGATTAATAGGCTTTGTCAGAAAATGCGAAAATCCAGATTGCACGGCTTTTTCTCGTTCTTCTTTCATGGCGTGTGCTGTCAGGGCCACGATAGGTCCTGAATAATCTTTAGCTCGTAAAATTTTTACGGCTTCGTGACCGCCCATGATAGGCATTTGAATGTCCATCAAGATCACGTCGAATCGCCTTGCTAGCGCAAGATCGACTCCTTCAGAACCATTTCCTGCTAGCGTAATTCTGGCACCAGTTTTATCTAAAATCTTTTTTATAAGAAATTGATTATCCGGCGAATCTTCCACTAACAATATTTCTAATCCCTTAAGATCGGTAACGTGCTGATCCCAAGTTGTATCTGTCGGATCAACTTTTATCTGCTTCAGTGGCACCATATTAACCGCTGTTGGTATTTTAACTGGAATGCTAACATCAAACGTACTTCCTTTACCAATTTCACTGTCAGCAAGAACAAAGTCACCGCCCAGCGCCTGACTTAATCTTTTCGTAAGAACAAGCCCAAGGCCGGTCCCGCCAAATTTTCTGGTCGTCGACGAATCTGCTTGCGAAAAAGCTTTAAAAAGAAATTTGCGTTGGTCCCTAGAAATGCCTCTGCCAGTGTCGGTAACTCGGATTTCAAGGTGATGAACATCGTACTTTAATATTAATTCGACTTTGCCTTTTTCAGTAAATTTAATCGCATTACCAACCACGTTTGAAAGAATTTGCCGAAGGCGTGTGGGATCGGAAATGATCATTTCGGGAAGTAGGGTGTCGGTTCGAAATTCGAAAACTATTCCATTTTCTCTAGCTTTTATTCCTGCAAGAGAAGAAAAGTCTGCAATAAATTCAACAAGTGAAAATTCAACAGTCTCGATGACCATTTTTCCTGCTTCAACTTTGGTAAGGTCTAAGATATCGTCTATAATTCGCAAAAGGTGATCGGAATTTCGATCAATAATAGCTATGTATTTTGCAATTTCATCTTGCTCTAAACCAGAGTCTTTTAATAATCCAACAAAACCCATAATTGCGCCTAAAGGCGTGCGGATTTCGTGGGACATGTTTGCTAAAAATGCAGACTTTGCTTCATTGGCTCGTTCGGCCTCTATTTTGCCATCATCAATTTCTTTGGATTGTGCTGCTTGACGCTTTTGTTCTAGTTCAAGAAAGCGGGTAGATGTTTTACGGATGCCGCTTTCGATAAATTCATAGCAGATCTTTCGGGCTTCGGAATTCATATCACCTGCTGATTCAACAAAATCGGTTATGACTGCACGTAAGATATGATACTCAAAAATAACTTGATCCAATGTGTATTCTGGCTGACTTGCACGATCTTTCGCGTGATCACGGGCAACTTGGGCGTTAACATCGTCCTCGGCCTTTGGGTTATCTTGCTTTAGTGTCTCTACCAATTGATCCATGAACTGGGGTAAAGAATCCCTAAGCGCTAACCGACTTTGAACTTTTGCTGCAGGCACCTTCTGTCGTGATTGGCTTTCCCATGTTTCAAGAATCTGCGTCTTATTTTTGGCAACTAAAGCTGCAATATCTTTGCGATTTAATACTTTGCCAGATAGGGACATGGGCCACCTTTGATACGTACGTTTGGTGTATTCCCACCAAACGTTTATGTGTAAGATACTATCAAAAAAACGTAAGTAATCAATGCCTTATAATATTAAACTCATGTTAATAAACAGCACCGTGATGAAGCTTTTTGAATTTTACATAAAACCTGTTTTAGTTTTAATTTTACCCGAAGAAGATAGGATTGAATTTATAAAGCTACTGTCGCAGAACTAAATTTAAGTGCTGTTAAATTTTCGTCCCCGGTAGTAAAATACGGCGCCTGAAATGGACAATAGTGTTCCTGTAATGATGTACACAACAGTGTTAAATTGGGTTACAAATACCAATGAAAAAACGATTGCCAATACGGGGAAGATTGGAACCTTACCGATGGCTAAGGGGACACGAAAAGGCCGTGGCAAATGTGCTTCAGAAAATCGAAGAACAATCAACGACACGTTGACGGCAATAAAGGCTACCATCGTTGCTAACGACGAAATACTTGCGGCAATCTCAATTTTTCCAATCGGTAAAAGTGCTAGTGCTATAATTAAAATAAGCAGTGATGCAATCCATGGTGTTTTTCGTTTCGGAAGCACATTAGCAATGCGACTTGGTAGAGCTTTACTTTTTGCCATTCCGAAAAGTACACGGCTTGCACCCATCATCGAGATAAGTGCCGTGTTAGCTGTCGAAAATAACGCCACAATTCCAAGTATTTTCCCATAGAGCTCTGAAACTGTCTGCGCAACCAACATGAGTGGTGCAGAGCTTTCCGCAAGTTGATTTGGTTTAACTAAAGCAAGGGCCGCTAAGCTAACTAAAACATACAGAACCGAAGAGACTCCAACACTGATGAAAATGGCACGCGGTATATCGCGGGTCGGGTTATTGGCTTCCTCGGAAAGATTAACGATGTTTTCAAATCCAAAAAATGAAAACACAACCAGTGCCGCTGCTGACAAAGTTCCTGCATGGGGAAGCGCTGAAAGGGCTTTACCAAACGATTCATTTTGAAAACCAAGATAGATGATAAGGCATAGGCCCGCAATTTCGATCAAAGTAAAAATCGCATTCGCCCATGCCGAGGCATGCGTTCCTAAAATGGCTAAGCCTGTAAACAGAATTAGAACGCTTACAGCAACAGTTAAATGGTTGATGTCAATAAACTGCGCTAGATAACCAGAAAATGCGATGGCAACAGTTGTTGCCGTTGCAGCCCCCGAAAGCGCAATGGCAATACCGATAGTAGATCCAATCCACTTTCTTCTGTGAAATGCTTTTGTAAGGTAGACGAATTCGGCCCCGGCTTTTGGAAACATGGACGCAAGTTCTGCGTAGGTTAAGGCGGTAAGTGCAGTCGAGATGGCCGCAATTAAAAAACTGATCCAAAGTGTATCGTTTGCGCGGCCTGCAGCTTTGCCGATGATGGAATATATTCCGGCACCAAGAATCATTCCAGTCCCGTACAGTGTCAACATGGGTAAGCCTAAAGTGCGTTTTAGCTCTGACATCGCGTTTGTTTCATAATGAGACACTGATTTAAGGTTTGACCATTTTTTGTCGATAACAAGTACGGTGATAATAGATTGTTAAACAATCTAAACAGTGGGACGTAAATGAAGTCGTTAAATTTACTAAGTGGATTTTTTCTAATTGCAGTTCTATTTTTATTTTCCTGTAAGGGATCTGACACTGGCTTTGCTCCAGGGTCGCCTGCAAATCCGGTTGCAGTATCGCCGGTTGTGATTTCGCCGGTAGCGGTGACGCTTGCGACTTCGAACGTACAGTCATTTTCAGCTACCGGCGGAGTTGCGCCGTACGCCTATTCTATTTTTTCGGGAAGTGGTTCTATCGCACTGACTACAGGAGTTTTCACAGCTCCGGGAAGTGCTGGCTTTACAACCGTACGAGTTACCGATGCCGCGGGACAAGTTTCTGATGCGATTGTTACGGTAAATCCTGCTTTACAAATTTCTCCGGTAACCCAAAGTATCACCGTCAATAACACGCAATCATTTTTGGCGACGGGCGGCGTTTCACCCATTACATTTTCCATTGTAAGCGGTGTCGGCAGTGTCGATACAAATACTGGGCTTTACACAGCGCCGGCCACGCCCGGTAGTGCAGTTGTTCGTGCTACGGATGCGCGCGGTAATATTTCAGATGCAGCGGTTAGTGTTTTTGCATCGTTAGGAATTTCACCAGCAACAATAACTTTAGCTGTGAATAATACAGCAACCTTTACAGCTGGTGGCGGTGGAAGCCCGTACACTTACTCTATCTTTACGGGCACAGGTTCAATTGATGCTACAACTGGCGTCTACACAGCAACACCTGTTTCAGGTAGTGCCACAGTGCGCGTTACAGATAGCCTAGGCGCAACTGCTAATGCATTTGTAACTGTAAATCCGGCGCTAACGATTTCTCCGACGTCGCAAACAGTTTTTGTAAAT
>JAYTMU010000168.1:0-3761 GCA_043728195.1 Bdellovibrionales bacterium | reverse complement strand
CGGTTAGTATCCCTTTGCTGTGACGTTTTGGTCAACCGAGGTTAAATACAGGTCAAGACGTGCAGCTGCTTCCAACTGATCATTTGCGGAAGTTTCGAACCATAGCGTCGCTTGATCCCGCTGAAACCAGGTCTTTTGCTTTTTTATTAGCTGCATAGTGCTAGTTACGATGCTTTCAAATAACGACTGGCGGCCAGCGGATGTCGAATTATTATGTATCAAATAATTTGCGACCTCTTTGTAACCAACGCTTGCAAGAGGTGACCAATTTGCGAACCCCCTATCAAGAAACGACTTAGTCTCATCAAGGATTCCGCTATCTAAAATAAATCGGGTTCGTTTTTGGACCCGTGGCAAAAGCGCCTCTTTTGAATCGGTAAAACCTAACTTTAAGTACGGATAGGGAAACGCATTTGCATTATGCAAGATTGCTTTTGCCTTTAACTGTGTCGGCGTTTCCCCCGAGGTTCGTAGTATTTCAATCGCACGCGCCAATCGGTAATGATCGTTGATATGTATTTCATGTAACGGATCGGCTGCCGACAGTTCTGTAAAAAACGAATCAGCCCCGTTCGTCTTTAGATCTTCTTCAATTTGTTTTCGAACTTTGGCATTACCCGGCGCCAGGTCGTACATCCCCTTTTCTAGGGCCTGAATATAAAAACCAGTACCACCCACAATAAAAACGGGCCCTCTTAAATTTTCCGAGTTTATTAAATTGTAAAAATCACGCAGGTAAACTCCTGCTGTCATTTCATGGGGGGCTTCAACGTAAGAATATAGATAGTGGGGAACCATTTTTTTTTCGGCCTGTGTGGGCGCGGCCGAACCTATTTCTAATCCCTGGTAAAGTTGCACGCTGTCGATATTAATAATGCTACCCTGATACCTAATAGCTTGCTCTAAGGCCCACTGACTTTTACCGACCGCCGTTGGACCAATGACAAATATAAATTTTTTATGTTTGTTATCAGTTAATTCGGCCAAATAATTTTTCCAGTTCCGTAAATGTAGTATCGACC
This sequence comes from Bdellovibrionales bacterium, assembly GCA_043728195.1. Lineage (GTDB taxonomy): Bacteria > Bdellovibrionota > Bdellovibrionia > Bdellovibrionales > Bdellovibrionaceae > Pseudobdellovibrio. The sequence goes on along the minus strand of JAYTMU010000168.1, from coordinate 2,739 downwards.
GACACGGGCCTTCCGTGCGGACAAAAACTTGAAAGTGCATACCGGTCCATCGAAATGAGAAGCTCATGCATTTGCGCATGGCTTAAGCTTTGGCCTGCACGTACAACCGAATGACACGCCATCGTTGCAAAGATGTCCCCTACTTTTTTTTCAATGGCGTAACTTCCGCCGTGATCTATAATATCAACTGCCATTTTTTCGAATAGCGGCGGAAGTGCTGAATCTTTTATTAGGCTAGGAGCTGACGTGATCCCCAAACTTATCGGGCCCAATCTTTCGATTTTGATACCTAATTCAAGAATGCTTTCTTGAATAGTTAAAAGGGCCTCGACCTTATCCGCAGACAGATCGATCACAAACGGAAATAAATAATCTTGGACTTCAAATTTCTTTTTATTCCAGCTTTCCATTAAGGATTCAAAAGCGACACGCTCGTGCGCTGCATGTTGATCCACGTAAATCAAGCGGTCCCCTTTTTGACAAATAATATACGTCAAATTAGCCTGACCAAGAATTTGCACATCAGCCCAGTAACCGCCGCTGTCTGTCCGAACAACATCTGCAGGCTTCATTGAAAAATCTTTTTGCTTGAAGTGTGTCATTCCCAATGAGTGATCTTGAAAACTGAGGTTACTAGAATACTGCGTAACTGCTGCGGTAACGCCTTCCATGTAGGTGCTGCTAACCGATTCAGTCGTCGGTTTCGTAATCCACGGTGCTTGCTCTAACGCCGCACGAAGTGCGGCGTGCACACAACGAAAGGCGGCAGCTGAATCTTGATACTTTACCTGACTTTTGGTCGGGTGAATGTTGACGTCAATTTCGCTGGGATCGCACTTTAATTTCACCACAACTAGCGGATATTCGCCGTGCATCAGCAGGCTTCGATACGCATCTAACACAGCGGCTTGCAGCGCGCGGTCTTGCACAAACCTATTTTGCGCAAATATCCAGATCTGCTTTGATGTTTTAACAACTTCATGGGGCGAGGAAAAAGCAATTTCTACTGAAAAATTTCCGCGCGAAGCCGCAGTGAAATAGAGGGATGCTTTTTCTAATACGGTTTGCGCGCGCTCTTGTAATGAACCCGCTGATTTAAAAAAATACTGCAAAGCTCCGTCTTGAATAAGTTTAAATTCAATTTTTGGATGGGCCAGTGCCGCAGCTTTTACGATCTGCTTTATCTGCTGAGACTCAGCTGATTCGGACTTCATAAATTTTAAACGCGCCGGAACATTTTCAAATAAATCTTCAATTTTTATTTCTGTTCCGGAACTTCTTGAACTTGGCAGTACGGCTGAAACTTTTCCAAACTGTGCTTGAATTTGGCTTGCTACTTGCTCTGTACGCTGCACGCTTTGCATTGAAAATTTTGAAACTGCGGCAATACTTGCTAGGGCTTCTCCGCGAAAACCAAACGTATTTAGATTCCAAAGGTCATTGGAAACTTGAATTTTGCTGGTTGCGTGGCGCTCAAGGGCTTTGGGTAATTCATCACGATAAATTCCATCCCCGTTATCAGCAACGCGTACAAAGCGTCCACCGTGCGCGGTTTCAATCACCAATTCGGTGGCTCCGGCATCAATGCTATTTTCTATTAGCTCTTTTACTAAATGTGCCGGCCGTTCGACAACTTCACCGGCAGCAATTTGATTGATAACCTCAGCAGAAAGTACCTGTATAGACATAGCAACTTATAATTGCCGTAAGCTAAAAAAGCAATGAAAGGCCAAGGCCACCGTAGTTATCACGGTCGAAAAAATACTTCAGCGAAATTTCAAAAGCCACTTTTTTAATCTGCACAACGTAAGCGCCTTCCAGCGCAGCGCCCAGTGTAATGTCTTGAAGCTCGTAGGATTTAGTTGGCGTTGATACTTTTGTCCGCGCCCCATGCAGCATCAATGACCCGCCATACCGCAGCCTTGAAAACTTTGAAACCGCCACCAACGTATTAAAACCAGATAGCCCCCAGATATGGAACCCCTCGACTGAACCCTTCGATTTTTCTGCGTAGTATTTTGGCGCCTGCGGCGATACAAACACTTCCCACGCGAATGCCTCATCCATCTTCTTGTATCCCACTGCATACAGGTTATCAATTTGCAAAGTTCCTAAGGTTTCCTCGTGAAAGTTAATAAGTTGAAGTGTCACACCGGAAAAGTCAGTTTTAAACGAAAGATCGTCATCATTGTCTTCATATTCTTTTTCAACGGGATCATCTTGTTTTGATTTTTTGCTTTTGTTAGATTTTTTTGGCTGAGATAACTCGTCGCCATCTGTACGAAATGGTTTTTCTTGAAATGGTTTTCCATTAATATCTAGCTGGTAATCTGCGATGTAGCCAATTTTTCCAGACTTCAATTTGATTTTGTAAAAGGCGCCGTACGTTTTACTAGAAATTAAATACGTTTCGCCGCGTTTCACATTTTCGATGACTTCGGCATCGAAGTCTTCATCGCTGTAAATGTCGGCCTCGGGAACATTTATAGTTCCTTTTTGTGCCGAATAAGCAGTTAAACTATAGAACAAAAATAGTAGGGCCAATATCTTCACAGGGTGAAGTATAGATGAAATAATTTATATTTTTAACGAAAGATTTTGCGATGGCGCACGTGGCACTTTTAAGGGATCTGCTTTTACTTTTGGTAAAATGATTGGCGGTCTTAATAAATGTGCAGGTGAAGTTGATCTTTTCTCTAGAAATGCTTTAATTTTAAGCCCCGCCTGCTCGTGATCACG
>JAYTMU010000167.1:0-11812 GCA_043728195.1 Bdellovibrionales bacterium | reverse complement strand
TTAGTATTTAACTTACTTGCCAATTCGGTCTAAGAATTCGCTTTTAGGTATCAGCTTACCGCCAAAACTTTCGCAGACAGACGTCACCATTTGTATATCCATCCATGTGTGCCCTTGGTTTTGAAGGTGTAATATGAATTCGTAAAGGGCTAATTTTGAAGCGTTTGAAATTTTAAAAAACATACTTTCACAACTGAAATATTTTTGCGATTGAACCGCATAAATACCACCAACCAGTTCATCCTTATGCCAGACTTCTAGGGATACTGCGTGTCCTGCTGCGTGCAACTGCGTGTAGGCTTTTTGCATCTGTGAACTAATCCACGTGCCAGCCTGATCGGCTCGCTTCTGACTTTTACAATTGTGGATGACTGCCGGAAAATTAGTATTGAACGTAATTGTGAATTCAGCCCGATGCTTGCGGTACCATTTTAGAAAGCTTTTCGGAGGTTTAACATCTTTAAATTCAATTATCCCGCGTTGATCAGGGCAAAACCAAAGCATCGGGTAACCATCATGGGGCCACGGAAAAATTCCTAGGTCGTAGGATTCAATTAGCACATCTACGGTCAGCTTACCGTCAATGGCAATAACGCCTTCGTTTGTTGGCCCGCGCGGATCTGGAAAGTTGCTACGTGCAAACATCACATTGCCCACACGGCGCTTGGCCAGAAAAACCAAAATACGAATAAATCTGAACCAGACGGCATTCGTTGGTGTTTTGAATCCAGCGCAATAGTGATAACAATTTTTTTTGATGTTCCTTTTTTAAAATGGCTTGGTCTTCAGCTAAAAAATTTTCGCTAGTTGGCTCGGACACAATAGCAAATCCAAATGGCGTTCCATTTTCTTCTAAACAGCCCCACCGACTTAAAATAGATACGGCAGCATTGACACGAAAATCTCTGCGGTTTTTAAATACCATTTGTTCACGCAAAAAGTCGAAACCCTCAGTAGCCACTTTTTGTGGGTGGGTTTTAATTAAATCGTAAACTTTCTCGATAAATTGGCGATCCGGATACGCCCAGTTTAAAAAATCCATTTGAATTGTTAGATCATCTTCGGAATATAGAAAAAACCCCGATGCTTTTGCGCCATCACGGCCAGCCCGTCCGACTTCTTGAAAATACGCTTCTAGTGATGAGGGTATTTCGTAATGAATGACCGATCGCACATCTGATTTATCAATTCCTAGCCCAAATGCAGGTGTTGCCAATATCCATTTTACTTTTCCAGTTAAAAACTGATTCTGATTTTTTTTCTTAATATCTGCTGGAAGATCGCCATGGTATTTTAAAAACGGAATTTTATTCGAATGCAAAAAGTTCGCTGCTTTTTCTAATGTTTGGATCAGCGAAAAATAAATGATGCCGCTTTCATTTTGGTTTGCAGTTATTATCTGCAGCAACTTTTCGTTTTTTTCGACATCGCTGTAGGTTTCTAATACGTTTAGCGAAAGCTCGGGCCTAGCTAATCCGCCAAAGATAATTTCTTTTTCTTCATGCAGTTTAAACTGGGTGGTAATATCTTTTCTGACGTCCGGGGTTGCAGTCGCGGTAAGTCCCAACATCGGCGGGTTTCCTAAACGCTCGCGAAAATTTTGTAATCTAGAATAATCGGGCCGAAAATCATGACCCCAAAGCGATACGCAGTGGGCCTCATCGACCACAAATAATTTTATTTTTATGCCTTTCAGACACTGCCAAAATTCATCTTTGCGAAAACGCTCGGGCGTTACAAACAGCAATTGATACTTACCATCACTAACGTTTTTCATCCGGATTTGTTTTTCCTGGCTGCTAATTGACGAATTTATAAAAGTTGCTGATAAACCAAAACCGACGGCTTTTTGCGTCTGATCTTGCATTAATGCAATCAATGGCGACACCACCAGCACGATCTCCGTAAATTTTCCCTCTGCTGTTTGCTGACAAAGGCCCGAGTAAAACTGGTAGGTTAGGGACTTTCCAGCCCCCGTCGGCATCAGCGCTAACAAAGATTCGCCAGTCATTACGCGCTCAATTATCTGCTTCTGTGGAAACCGAAACGCGCTAAAGCCAAATTTTTGCTTTAGCATCTGATCTAAATCTAAGGATAAGTTGCTGTTTTCTGCCACTTTTACAGCTTAAACAACTCGGGCTAGGAACGCTATGGCCAATTTTTAACTGGCGTGCTTAAAAATACTACACCCGCGACAATCGGTGCAACTGATTCGCCTGTCGAAAAACTAGAAAACGAATCAGTCTTTGCTCTGAAATAGAAATAATGTTACCTAAATACTCTTGATTAAATTTCTGAAAAATTAAGAACTAAAAAAGAAGGATAGTTATGTTGAAAACATGGGAAATCTCAAAAGTACGAAACATTGGTATCTCGGCTCATATTGACTCGGGAAAAACAACTTTATCAGAGCGTATTTTATTCTACGGCGGTCGTATTCATGAAATTCATGAAGTAAAAGGAAAAGACGGCGTCGGCGCGACAATGGATTCTATGGATCTTGAGCGAGAAAAAGGAATCACTATCCAGTCTGCTGCCACACAAGTTCAGTGGAAAGAACACACAATAAATCTAATCGATACACCGGGGCACGTGGATTTCACAGTTGAAGTGGAGCGTTCATTACGCGTACTTGATGGTGCAATTCTAGTTCTTTGCGGAGTTTCTGGTGTTCAATCTCAGTCGATCACTGTGGATCGTCAGATGAAGCGTTACAGCGTTCCTCGTTTAGCATTTATCAACAAATTAGATCGCCAAGGTGCGAACCCATTTCGTGTGAAAGACGCTTTGGTTGATAAACTACGTTTAAATGCATTCATGGCTAATATTCCAATTGGTCTTGAAGAGAAACACGTTGGTATTGTGGATTTAATCACGATGAAAGCCTACCAAAATGAAGGCGAAGACGGCGAAACAATTAAAGAGATCCCAATGCCGGCTGATTTAGCTGAACAAGCTAAGGAATATCAACAACTTCTAATTGGAAAATTAGCTGACGTCGATGACGGCATTGCAGAAAAATTCTTAATGGAAGAAATGCCAACTGTTGAAGAAATGCGCGCAGCTATGCGTAAAGGCGTTATCTCGTTAAAGCTCGTCCCGGTTTTTTGCGGATCAGCTTACAAAAATAAAAACGTTCAGCATTTATTAGATGCGGTTAATATGTATTTACCAAATCCAACTGAAAAAATTGAGCACGCTTTAGATTTAACTAAAGGCGAAGAAAAATTTCCTCTAGAAACGAACAACAACAAACCTTTGGTTATGTTGGCGTTCAAACTTCAGGAAACTCAGTTCGGTCAATTAACGTACATGCGTGTTTACCAAGGTACAGTTCGCAAGGGCGATTTCGTTATCAACCAAACGAATAAGAAATCTTTGAAGGTTCCACGTTTAGTGCGAATGCACTCGGCGAAAATGGAAGACATCGAAGTTTCTTATGCTGGTGATATCGTCGCATTATTCGGCGTCGATTGCGCTTCGGGTGATACTTTCTGTGATGATAAAATTGAAGCTTCTATGCAATCAATGCATATCGCTGATTCTGTTATCTCTTTGGCTATTGCTCCGAAAAACAAAGAAGGCTCGAACAACTTTACAAAAGCATTACAAAAATTTCGTAAAGAAGATCCTACTTTCCGCGTTCACCGTGACGACGAATCTAACGAGACAATCATTTCAGGAATGGGCGAGCTTCACTTAGAAATTTACGTTGAACGTATGAAGCGTGAATTTGCGTGTGAAGTTGTTGTAGGTCAGCCGCAGGTTGCTTACCGTGAAACGATCTTGCAAGGTGCCGATTATGATTACACTCATAAAAAGCAAACAGGTGGATCAGGTCAGTTCGCAAAAATTTCTGGTTCTATTCAACCATTGCCAGCGCAAGAAGATGGCAAGACATTTTTGTTTTCGAACAAAGTTGTCGGTGGACGGATTCCGAAAGAATTTATTCCAGCTGTTGAAGAAGGTTTCGCTGAACAATGTGTTAAGGGACCATTGATCGGTTTCCCTATCGTTGGTGTTGAAGTTTTCTTGTCGGATGGTTCTTACCATGACGTGGATTCTTCCTACATGGCGTTTAAGATTGCCGCGATGGCAGCCATGCGTGAAGTGTATCAAAAAGCAAAGCCAACGGTTCTTGAGCCGATCATGAAGCTTGAAACAACAGTTCCTGAAGAATATCAGGGCCCAGCGACAGGTCAGATCAATCAACGTCGTGGCGTGATCACCGGCACAACTTCTATCGAAGGCAATGCAACGATCGAAGCCGAAGTTCCACTAACAGAGATGTTTGGATACTCGACAGATTTACGTTCAGCAACAAAAGGAAAAGGCGAATTCTCAATGGAATTCCTAAAGTACGCTCAAGCTCCACGTAACATCCAAGACGACCTAGCAAAAAAATACGCAGCAAAACGCCTAGCCGAACAAAAATAAAGGCGAGCAACGCTCGCAGGATGCGAAGCTCGACTTACCTGCTCACAAAAATAAAGGTACCTGCTCACTTTACGTAAGGCGATGCATTATAAATTTAAAAACCCAAGGCTTTACAACCTTGGGTTTTTTATTTTCAGAACTGTATGCTACGATTTTTAGGTGTCTACCCATCTGATAATCCGAAATTCGGATTTCATTACTAAATTTTGCTGCGCTGCTTTACGGAAAGTGAGCAGGTACCTTTTGGTTTTTTTTGTGCCGGTTTCGGTAGGGGCATCTATGGCTCCGCGGATGTATTCGGTGATGGCGCAGGTTAGTGGTAGTGTTGTCGATGGGACAAATGCGGATGATTCGGTTTACTATGGAAATAAGGTTAGTCTTGAGGCTTTGTATTTGGTTCGTGGGGGTCCTACGTTTGGGTTTCGTTATTTTATCGAAGCTCGGAATGAAAATGAATCACAAAGTGGCCAGGCCTATGGGCCCATGGCTGGGTATTATACGGATGAAGGTTTTTTTATTTTAGTTACCTACGACATTCTGGCGAAACTTGGACGTTGGACAAACGGCGAAGGTTTTCAGCTTGATCTTGGTTATATCGAGCATCTTGGTAATCAAGTGCACTTGGGTGGAAAAATTTCGACGCGAAAAATTAAATACAAATCGGATCGCGGAAATTCTTTAGCCGTTGAAAAAAATGTACACGATACATTTCCAAGTCTAGTTTTAACGTACATATTTTAGAAAAAGAAAACCTTATTCACCATGAAGCCAATTTCTTTATCTACGAAGTTGCGATAATCAGTACGCACATCTTCGTAGCTGTAAAATCCGCGCAGATTCCAATTCGATAGTAAACTACGTTTACCGAAATCAAACTCAATCCCGAAGCGGTAAGCTATTCCATCTTTAAAGCTGATAACTGAGTTGTGTGCGACAGTTCCGCTGTACAGAAGCTCGAAGTCAATCGACAGTGGAAGTTTTGCGACAGTTTGACCAAACCACACGACATTGACGCCAATTTCACCCGAGTATCTGGTAGCTATATCTCCGGCCACATTAAACGGATCGGGCTTTTCGGAAACCACTGCTGACGACTTACCTGCGAACTTAAAACCGTAAGCGAAACCTTCTCCGTCACTGATCCACCGGGGACGCCAGGAAAGGCCGTAACTGTAAAATTCAGTTTTGTATTTCAATGCTAATGTTGCGTTTTCGGGTCGGTACAAAAGTTGTTCCATGTACAACGAAAATCTTTGCGTAAACTGATCTTTTTTTGCAGTGTCATACTGAGATTCAAACCTTGGATTAGCTTGTGATAATAAAAAATAATTGCCGACTTCCGAGCTTGATTCCAATTTCGAATATGTTAAGCCTAATCCAATTTTTACGTTTTCATCTAAAAACGGTAGATTTTGATAGTCACTGGATTTCGCTTTAGCAAAACTAGTTATGAAAAATATCGAATAGAAAAAAATTTTTAGCATCGCTCCCGTTATGTTAACAGATTCGAACGCGGCAATCACTTGACCTTAGTCGGTATATTTCGAAACTTTACTGCGGATAGAGATCAACTTGTGGAATAGCTTTCGTTGTACTTGATGCATCTGCAGCACTAAGACTTGAATGCAACAGATGGTACTGTGAATTTCCGCCGTTTTCATAGTAATGCATTTCGACTGAGTATTTTGTGCCAACAGTAAGTGGAACGTTTGCAGTGCAATCATACAGCGGCCCGTGATCAGTCCAATTGTTAATGACCAGAACACCATTGATATACAATCGAACTCCGTCACCAGAGTAAGTACAGAAGTAATTTGTAGCGCTTGTTGCTTTATAAAATCCCGTCCAACGCCCCGAATACATTGTAGTCACGCCGATCGGTGACGCGCCACTTCCACCAATAGCGAAATTAACAGCGGCATCGATACGATGACCGCGCTTATTAGCTGCATTAAAAGGATCTGCTGGGGGCGACAACCCACTCCAAATAAAGTACTCGGCAGTTAAGCCTGTTCCTATTTCAGAAACAGATGCCGCACCTGCAACAGATAGTGTGCGCGTTCCACTGGCGCCACCAAAAGCTGCGGTTATAACTGCTGAACCCGTCGCAACCCCAGTGACAAGCCCTTTTGATCCAGTTCCATTAGATACAGTAATAGCGGCTGTGGTATTACTTGTCCAAACCGCAGAGCTAGTAACTTCAACCGTGCCACCATCAGATAAATTCGCCCACGCCTTTAACTGATACGTTGACCCTGCAGTTAAAGTTACAGCCGGTGTTATGATCACAGATGAAATAGTTGCACCATTAATACTTAGCGGAGTAGAGCCTGTCACCGAATCTAAAGTTGCCGATATAGTCGATGATTTATAGCCGGCAAATGACAACGTCGAAAGCAGTCCCCGTGTCCCGAGAGAATTGCTAATCGTTGCGGCGGTTGCATCAGACGAAGCCCAGGTAACTTGTTCTGTAATCACAGAAGTGGATGCATCACTGAATGTTCCAACAGCTAAATATTGCAATTTTGAATTGGTCGAAGTTAATTCAGTTGCAGGAGTTACGGCAATTGAAACTAAAGTCGCCGCATTTATAGTTAATGTAGCGTTACTTGAAACCGCGCCAATGGTAGCAGTTATTGTAGTCGTGCCGGTCGCAATACCTGTCGCACGTCCATTAAAAGATTCCGCATTCGACACGTCCGCAATTCCCGTATTGGCCGACGTCCAATTTGCTGCCGCAGTTACAACTTGCGTAGATGCATCTGAGTACGTAGCAGTTGCCACAAAATTCTGAGTCGCATTGACAGCCATGGAAGCCGTTCCCGGTGTCACTGCAATTGAAGTTAAAGTTTTATTCTGCACGGTTACAGCTACAGTTTGCGAGTAACCACCATAGGCTGCCGTTACGGTTGCAGATCCTGCGGCAAGTAAAGAAATGACTCCGCCAGAAACAGTTGCCACACCTGTATTCGATGTTGTCCAGGTTGTAACATTTGTAATATCAGTTGTACCGGATGGACTTAGAATGGCCTGAGCAGTTACTGCAGCGACTGAGTTTATTCCTCCGGAAATTACCGAGCGTGAAACTGTAATTCCAGTCATAGCATAGACAGTTCCGTTAGCGATACCTGTTTGTCCTTTGTGAGAAACTGTAATGTCAACGTTCCCCGTACCTGTCACCGCTGTCACAACCCCTTTTGCTGTCGTATTATTTACGGTAGCAGTGGCTGGCGCACTTGATGTCCAGTTGGCATTTGAATTTGTTGTGACGTTTGCGTAAGTTCCATTTGAATATCTTGCGGTAGCGGTTAAAAACTCTTGGTCTCCGGCATTCACAAGACTAAATGGCGTCGGTGATGCTGCGACACTAGTAACGCTGATGGTGGTGATAACGAACGTTGTTGTCGTGCTGGCTGTTCCATCACTACCTGTTACCGAGATAGTCGAGGTACCTGCTAAATTTAAGGTCGGTACAACCGTTAATGTACAGTTCGGAGCCGTTCCACCTTTTGTGAGATCAGCATTTGCAATAACCGTAACTGTCCCTGACGTGGCTGTGACCGAAGTTGAACAATCCATGGTGTTATCCACATCGGTTAACGTGTACGACAGCACAACTGAGCTATCTGTCTTTAGCGTTTGATTAGCAATGCTTGATAGTACCGGCGCATCGTTTACCGCGGTCACCGTTAATGAAAATGGTCTGGTTGCTGATGCGACTCCGTCAGAGACAGTCACTACAATATTGCTTACTCCATTTTGATTTAATGCCGGCGTCATTGTTACCGTACAGTTTGGCGCTGCGCCGGAAAAAATTATGTTTGCAACGGGCAATAACGTTGCATTGGATGACGTCGCTGATACGGACGCCGTGCAGGTCAAAGTGTTGTCGACATCGGTAATTGTAAAGGCAATTGCGCCAGTTACAGCGTCTTCATTTGTTGTCTGATTTCCAATGGCCGAAATTATCGGCGCATCGTTGACCGCTACAACTGTTAACGAGAATGGACTAGTTGTCGACGATGTTCCATCTGTAACAGTCAGAACAACATTAGAAATTCCATTTTGATTCAGTGCAGGTGTCATCGTCACAGTACAGTTCGGTGCTGTGCCCGCAAAAACTATATTTGCAACCGGCAATAAAGTAGCGTTGGATGACGTTGCTGAAACAGAAGCGGTGCACGTCAAAGTGCTGTCGACATCTGTAATAGTAAATGCGATAGCTCCCGTAACTGTATCTTCGTTGGCTGTTTGGTTTGCTATCGCAGAAATAACCGGCGCATCATTTACAGCAGTGACAGTCGCAACAAATGCGGAAGTAGAATTTGCGACTCCATCTGTAACCCTAAATGTTAGATTTGAAGTTCCATTTGCGTTTAGCGCCGGAGTGATAACTGCATTGCAATTTGGTGCCGTACCGCTGAATACAACATTTGCAACCGGAATTAGAGCAGTATTTGTTGACGTCATCGTCACGGAAGTCGTGCAACTAACAGCGGTTTCCACGTCCGAGATTGTGAATGCAATGGATGCAAAGGCCGTATCTTCTGCCGTCGTTTGATTAGTGATGGCTGAAATAACCGGAGCATCATTCACCGACGTTACTGTTACTGTGAAAAATCGATTACTAATTGAGCCTGGCGGATCAGCTACTGTAAATAAAATATCTACAATACCAAATCGATTTGCAGCAGGACTGATCGTCGCCGTGCAGTTTGGCGCAGTTCCACCAAAAACAATATTAGCATCGGGTAACAAAGTTGTATTTGAAGACGATGCAGACATTGAAGTTACGCAATTAAGCACATCATCCACATCTGTAATAGTAAAGTTTTTAATCAACGTACCATCTTCTAGCATGGTTGCATCAGTAATATTGGACATCATTGGTTGATCATTGTCCGCTGTAACCGTTAATAGAAATGGACTAGTAGCTTGTAAATTTGGCGTGCCGTTATCAAAAACTGTTAACACAATATTCGAAACTCCAAATTGATTTAGTGCTGGCGATAATGTTGCCGTACAATTAGGTGCAGTTCCTGTAAAAACGATATTTGCTACGGGCTGTAAGGATCCAACCGACGATGTCGCACTTAAGTTTGCACTTGTGCACAAAAGAACACTGTCCACATCCGTAATAGTAAACGTTACGATATCATCGGTATCTTCGACTGTCGTTTGATCTAGAATGCCCGAAATAACTGGCGCATCGTTGACTGCGTTTACTGTTAAGCTGAAGGCACTTGAGGCTGTTAGCAACCCGTCCGTTACAGTCAGTACAATGTTTGTAATTCCGTTTTGATCTAGCGCCGGCGTCATGGTAACCGTACAGTTCGGCGCTGTCCCGCCAATGACTATATTTGCAATTGGCAGTAATGACACATTCGAAGATGTCACACTTAAGTTTACGCTTGAACAAACTAGAGCATTATCAGGATCCGTTATCGTGAATGGAATTGCGGCGGTCGCCGTGTCTTCATTTGTTGTTTGATTTGCAATCGCTGAAATTACCGGGGGATCATTAACCGGAATTACTGTTAAGGTAAATGCACTTGTTGCAGCCAGTGCTCCATCAAAAATACTGATAACAACATTTGAATTTCCGTTTTGATTTGTCGCTGGTGTCAACGCCACCGTACAATTTGGTGCAGTACCACCAAAAACGATGCCTGATAGTGGAAGTAAGGTCGCGTTTGACGACGTCGCCGAAAGCGCAGTGCCACAGTTTAAGGTGCTATCCACATCCGTCACTGTAAAGGCGATTGGTGCTGTTGAAGTTTCTTCATTTATAGTTTGATCCGCAATGGCTGAAATGACCGGAGCATCATTTACAGCAGTCACTGTTAAAGTGAATGGACTAGTGGCTGTTAACGCGCCGTCAGTTACAGTTAGTACAATATTACTTGTGCCATTTTCGTTTAGTACCGGGTTCATTGTAACTGTGCAGTTGGGCGCAGTCCCCGCCAATGAAATGTTTGCAACTGGTAACATGGCCGTATTTGTTGAGGTTTTAGAAACTGAAGTCGTACAATTTAATGTGTTATCAACATCCGTTATAGTAAAGGCAATTGCAGCTGTTGGCGTGTCTTCCGCAGTCGTTTGATTTGCAATTACAGAAATTACCGGTGCATCATTAACCGGAGTTACCGTTAGTGAAAATGGACTTGTTGCCGATAATGATCCGTCCGTAACTGTCAGAACAATATTTGTTAAGCCATTCTGATTCAGTGCTGGGTTCATGGTCACCGTGCAGTTCGGCGCCGTTCCAGCAATTGCGATATTTCCTATTGGTAATAACGTTGTATTTGAAGAACTTGTGCTAACCGATCCCGCGCACGTTAATGTATTGTCCACATCTGAAATTGTAAACGCAATCGCTGCAGTTGCGGTATCTTCAGCCGTGGTTTGATTTGCAACAGCTGATATTACTGGTAAATCATTTACCGCAGTGACTGTTAAGCTGTAGGCACTTGTATTAGCTAAGACCCCGTCCGTCACCGTAAGAACAATGTTTGAAACGCCATTTTCATTTAATGCTGGCGTCATGGTAACCGTGCAATTTGGCGCGGTTCCACCTATTGCTATATTTCCAACTGGAAGCAAAGTTGTATTGCTAGATGTCGCAGTCACCGAAGTCGTACATGTCAGCGTGTTATCAACATCAGAAATTGTAAATGCAACGGCACCTGTTGCTGTGTCTTCAGCCGTCGTTTGATTTGTAATTGCAGAAATTACGGGCGCATCATTTACAGCCGTAACAGTATAGCTAAATGGCGCTGATGCTTGCAGGTTAGGTGTTCCATTATCTGCTACAGTGATTACAATATTAGATACTCCATTTTGATTCAATGCAGGAGTTAAAACCACAGTACAATTCGGAGCCGTTCCAGAAAAAACTATGTTAGCTACAGGCAATAGTGCCATATTCGATGACGTCGCAGTCAAATTAGCTGACGAACAAACCAAGGCGTTATCTATGTCGGTGATCGTAAAAGCAATTGCACCAGTCGCAGTATCTTCAGCTGTAGTTTGATTGCCAATCGCTGAAATAATCGGGGCATCGTTAACAGCCGTGACTATTAAACTGTAGCTGCTAGTCGCGGCTAAAGCTCCGTCGGTAACAGTCAAAGTAATATTTGTAATTCCATTTTGATTTGCAAGTGGAGTCATGGTCACAGTGCAGTTTGGCGCTGTGCCGGCAATGGCAATATTTCCGACCGGAAGTACCGACACATTAGAAGACGTTGCTGAAACGGATGCAGCACACGTTAACGTATTATCGACATCTGTAATTGTAAATGCTACGGCGCCAGTTGCCGTGTCTTCCGCTGTGGTTTGGTTTGTTATCGCAGAAATTACCGGAGCATCATTTACC
>JAYTMU010000166.1:0-7842 GCA_043728195.1 Bdellovibrionales bacterium | reverse complement strand
TCGGCACTGGTGCGGGGCTATATAAAATCGGGAATTCTTTCGTGCGCGAAACATTTTCCCGGCCACGGAAACACTGTTATTGATTCACACGAAGAACTTCCGGTAGAAACTGCAACGATGGAGCGTTTAAATTCGTTCGAACTTGTTCCATTTAAAAAAACATTACGCAGCCGTGTTGACATGGTGATGACGTCACACATTTTATTTAAAAACATCGATGCTAAATGGCCTGTAACCCTATCAGATCATTTTCTAAAAAAAATCATTCGCGATGAAATGAAGTACCGTGGCTTAATTATTACCGATGACTTAGGAATGAAAGCCCTGGCAAATCATTTTGATGTCGGACAAATTCCTGTTCGCACTTTACAAGCCGGAGCTGATTTGCTTTTGTATTGCAATGAACCCGAAACGCCGCCACTGGCTATCGAAGCCATGCTAACTGCTGTCGCGCAAGGGCAGCTGAATAAAGCAGATCTAGAGCACAGTCATCAGCGAATTATGGATGTTAAAAAATTAAAAATGTACGCGCCAGATCCGCGCCCCTTCGAAGAAGCCATGACAATTATTGGCTGCGACGAACACCAAGCACTTGCCGATGCCATTCGTAATGGCGTTGTACCTGACGGACTATTGAACGAATAAGTAATTTTTTCAGCGCAAATTCTGCCAGGTAAGCCACAAGGTACCGCTAGCCAGGCCCCGTAATTGTATACAATTAGGTGTTAGACTTAATTTTATTAGGGGTAGATATGACAAAATATTTTAGTTTTTCAACAGCAGTTCACGCCGCAATGGCTATCGGATCCTTATATCTGGCAATTCCTGCATTAGAGAATTTAAAAAAAGACGAAATCGTAATCGAGCTAATAGAGCCTGAAACTGTTCCACCCATGGTGAAGTCACTTGAGACTCCAAAAGGTGATCTAATTACAGAAACAAAAGGTGCGCCTGCTATAAAAGCCCCGGCTGCTTCGGCACCAGTCGAATCCGAAATCGCTGAGGTTGTAAAAGCACCCGTTGCAAAATCAAAAACAAGTGCAAACGTAATAGTTGCAAAAATGAAAACCTTCACTGGTGGTGGCGAAAAAGTGGTCGCAAAGGCTGCCGTTTCACGGGCTGGCGTTGCAGAAACTATCGAAGACATTGCTGCGCCGTCTTTAGATTTTGATGGCGTTGTCGCAGCCCAAGCCGGAAACCTTGGTGATGATGCGTTTGAAAATGAATTTAAAAACATCGACCGCTCCAACGCAGCAGCACTTCAAGCACAACAATCCGAACTTGATAACGAAGCTAAAATAATATCTGACGAACAAGATCAAGCCCTAAAAGCTTTAGAAAATGAAAACAAAGCCAAAGCCCGCGCTATGGAAGACGCATTAGCAGCAACTCGCGCGAAAAATGCAGCGGCATTAGCGCAGATGAAAGCATCAGAACAAGCAGCAGCCGAAAAAGCTGCTAAGGATGCCGCACTGATTGAACAAGCAAACGCTCGTGCGCAGGCAAAAGCAAGGGCAGAATCGGGGCAAGGCGCCGGCGACAGTGGTTCAGAGCAAGTTAATGGGACCGAGGCTGGTGATCCAGATTCAGTGCGTACGCTCGATCAATTAAAACAAGTTCCGGGAAATCCAAAGCCGCAATATTCAAATGACGAGCGCCTTCGACGTGAGCAAGGAATGGTCGCATTTCATGCGTATATTTCCAAAGCTGGTCAGCCGGTTGAGTTTCGAATTATGAAATCGACTGGATTTAGAAATTTGGATGGGAAAACTTTAGCAGCGCTAAAAAGATGGAAATTCTATCCCGGACAAGAAGGTTGGGTTGAGATTCCGTTTAAATGGGATATTAAAGGTGGCGTTCAAGAAATGCCGACGCTGTTGCGCCGGTATGGATCTAGATAAAAAATTACTTATCTCCGAACAATGCTTTCTGAGTTTTAGTAGAACCTTTAGTTCTTAAAGCGGCTTTTCTTTTTGTACCAGAACGTGCTTTTTTGTGTTTTCTGATAGTCTTTACTTTTTTAGTTTTCGAAGCCATTTTATACCTCTTTGATATGTGTCAAAATTAAGAAGAGTAAAGATCTATCAAAAAGGAACACCCAAGTCAACCGTGTGCCTATCTTCATCGCGATTCAAAACATTAGTTAAGTACCCGTAATGTAAGCCAAATTGCGGGCCCGAGAAACCCACCCCAGCCGTGGTGAAATTTTTAGAAACAACATTGTTGTTCTGGTAACCCAACCGAACAATCATCCACTCGTTCATGTAGGTCTCAAGCCCTGCCATGTAAGTTAAACGATCAACCTTGTTTTCAGGTGCCGATTCGACGTCAAAACGAAAGCGTACAAAGTTATCAAACGTGTAGCTGCCCCCGATTGCAAACAACTGCTGCTTTTGTAACGACTTTTCAAGTTCGGCCGTCGAAGCAAAAACTTTATATCCGACGATGCCCAAAGAAATATTTTTTGCTACCGTAAAAGATGCGCCAATGTCAGCAACCGTCTGGCGATATTTTTTCTCGGCAGCGTTAATAGATGTTGAATACTCGACCAACGAAATTGTTGATCCAAGTGATAACTGCGGCAAAATCGAAGTTGCCAATACCAAGGCCATGTCTTGAGTTTTTAAATTATTAATATCCGTTCGAACAAAAGCCAATGCAGCCGGAAACAAGGCATCTTTTCCATTATCAGAAATTGTAACTGCCATTTGCTCATTTGAATAATTAAATGCAAAAAATTGTGTTTTGATTTTGGATACACTTGCGGGGTTTAGCAGAACGCCGTCGATGGGTTCTATAGCTCCACGCCCAGTTCCGCCGGTTGCCGTTGAAACCGAACCAATGATTGCACTGGCCAATACTGTCTGGGACGTAAAAAGAAGTGCCGCAAGAATAATAATTTTTTTAGTCATGAGACAAGGCTAGCAAACGTTAAATGCAAAAACCACAAGATCTATCGTGTGCGCACACAAATACTTGCGAATTGGGCACAGCGTCCACCTGCTTTTACTGTATCTATAGGGTTTGAATACGTCGTCCCCACTTGGTTAGACAAATAACACTCGGTACCGGGGTTATAATTCACGCCTACATCAGCTGGTGGCAAAATCGTATTTGTCGGCAAATAGCATTCGGTTTTTTTAGGAACTAAGCAAAGTGGTAAGTAAACATTTGTTCCAACATCTTTAGGTCGTTTAGTCGGATCGTAATTTGCGTCGGCATCGTAGAAAAAGCCGACGTCCCATGAATCCTCAGTGTAATGGCGGCGTAAGTTTTTGACTTGATTGCGAATAATCGGATCGCTTAAATCTGCAGAAAGTAATCCAGAACACGATGCTTTAGAACGCACTGGACTGTTCCACAACCCCGACTGCAAAATCACATAACTTCGACACGCCCAGCTGCTTCCCGACACCGGTGCGGCGTCTGCAAGATTAGATTCCGTCACACTTTTAAGGGCTGTATTTTTCCAACCAGCTGCTGCAGGGCTGACTGGTAAACCAAATTGAAGCGCAAATGAACGACCAAATGCTTTCGATTTATCTTTTTCATCTTTTCGTTTCGGAGAATTTAATCCGTTATCAATTCCTGTGGTTTCAGTACCTGTTAAGCTAAGTGGTCCGTACGAAATTGCCAGAATATATTTTTCGGCCGTGCCTAAATTAAATTTATTGCGCACAGTTTCAGAATATCTTTCGCCAATGCCCAAATTTTCGGGACTGTTCGGTTGAGTTTTATCAAAAGATTCATCAGCATAATTTGAATAGCCAAAACTTGCCTGAATTGGTGCTGGCGTCGAATCAGCTTGTAAATTATAAACACGAAGTCCTTCTGCTAATACAACGCCGCCCGGCCCGAACTGAATACTTTTTGTTAAGTTGGTTAAAACCGGATCCTGAAAAAGCGGACTTTGTATAACAACACCATCCCGTGGTAAACTGAACGTAATCGGCGCAGTGGGCTGAATGATATCATGGGCCACGCTTAAATCTGCTGCTTTTCGAACAGCAAACTGCAAATAGGCGTCTTTGTTAGTGGTCGAATTCACTAACAAGTTTTGAATTTGTGCCGGCGTAATGACGGACGACGGATAACTTGGTTTAACCTTGTCCCCAACATACTTTAAAAACTCCGAGTTTAGTTTTAGTCCCGCATTAACCGAACCATTTCCTACACTGTCGGTGAATCCTTCATTTGCACCAACGCGTAGACCATGAATTCCGGAATTATTTAAATTATCACCGACACACGAATTATATGAAATGGTATCAACGACTAAATCATAAGCAAACGGAGCGTCGGTCACGATTTTATCGGCAACAGACGCTAGCGAACTTTTACCGCCCAGAAGCCCTGTGTTCTGCTGAACTCCGCAGTTTTGAAAAAATACGACAAGTCCTGAAATTAGGACAATTAGGATTAAGGTTTTCACAAATTTCATAGTAACACGTTCCGTTAGCTTTCGCCTTCAAGCTGAAATTACTGTTTCAGTATGATATACATTTTGAATGAAAACAGTAATGGTCTTGACTATTGTCCAGTGGTTTTGCAGTTTTTCTTACGGGTTTATATTGCCGCTTGAAACCGTCTTAAATAAAACGGTTTCCTTGTCCGGCAATCAGATTTTTTCCGTCGAGCAAGATGTGCTATTTAAGTTTGGCGCCGAAGATTTCGTCATTCGCGAAACATGGCTTATCGAGGGCGATAAAAATTTGAAGTTATCGGCAACTGGTCTAGGGGTTTTGAAGGACTCATTCAGCTTAAATACGGTCTATAATAGCCGCAGCAAAACGACCCTGTTTGGAAAAAATAAGCAAACAGAACTGACAAATTCTGATTTTTTTGAAAAGTACACGTCTGTGCGGTCTGCAGACTCATTTAAAAATTATCTTAACTTATTATCGATACAGCCAGTTGTTCGCTTAGCTAGGGCCAACGGAGCTTCGGCATTTGCAATCGGAGAAATTTCTCCGCCAGAAAATGGCAAGCCGCAAATTTGGATTGATCAGGATTCATTTCAAGTCCGAAAGATTCGGTTTCTTTCGCAAAGTGAAGTTAGTTTTGAAGATTATGAAATGTTCGGTCGAATTCCGTATCCACGAACAAAAAAAATCTTTTGGGGCGAGCATACAGCCACAATAAAAGTTCGCCAAGTTTCAACTAAGGTTAAAGCTAATTTATCTTCTTTCTATCCGCAAAATTTAGACCAACCGTCTGAAATTTCACTAACTACACGGGGTGATGTCGGATTAGTCATACAGGATTTCTACAAGAGATTTCGGTGATTGCAGAATCTGGAACCAAATCTGCTGTTCAGGTGGCAGTTGATGCGCCCATAAAAATTCAACTGACTTATTTGCAAAGTGAAGATTTTAATGTGCAACGCGGGGACCTTATTCGCGTTCCGCTTGGTACGCGCAAAGTTAAAGGCGTGGTCATCGGCCCTACCACAGCCCCGCTGACTGAAGTGTCGCCCCCCACTGAGAAAAAGTTTGAACTCAAAAGAGTACTTTCCATCGACGACGAATGGCCTAAACTAAAAGATCCGTTTTTGAAATGGCTCGAATGGGTCGCCAGTTATTATGCTTATCCCTTGGGACAAGTTGCGCAACTTTGTTTTCCACCCTTAAAAAAATCAACTAAAGAGCGGGCCTCTAAAAGGTCGTCAGTGATACCAACAATGAAGCCCCGCGCGGAACATCCACCAACTGATGAGCAACGCAAGTGCATTACCGAAATTGAAACGTATTCCAAGTTTTCGGTGCATTTAATTCATGGGGTTACAGGTTCTGGTAAGACCGAAATTTACCTAAAACTGTTCGAAAAAGTTTTAGCCGAAGGAAAGCGCGGAATTTTTCTTGTTCCAGAAATTTCTTTAACTCCGCAGCTAGTGCAACGGTTTGCTGAACGCTTTGGCAACCAAATCGCTGTGCTTCATTCCCAATTGACTGACCGTGAACGTACAAATCAGTGGTGGGAAATTATCGCGGGCGATAAAAAAATTCTAATTGGCGCAAGGTCTGCTTTATTTTGTCCTATTGAAAACGTTGGCCTAATTGTGGTCGACGAAGAGCATGAAGCCAGTTACAAACAAGATGAAAAGTTAAAATACAACGGTCGCGACTCTGCCATTATGCTGGGTAAATTTATGGACTGCCCGGTAATTTTAGGTTCAGCAACACCAAGCTTAGAATCCTGGAAAAATGTTCTGGATAAGAAATTTCACTTACATCAACTAAAATTCCGCGTAGAAAACCGACCTTTACCTGATATTCAAGTGGTCGATATGCGCCTAGAAAAAGATTTAGTAAAAAAGTCAGCTGAAAAACCATTTTGGCTTTCACAGCAACTTTACAATGAAATGAAAGTGAAACTGGAAAGCAAAGAACAGATTGCATTACTGCTTAATCGTCGCGGAATGGCTCACATGGTGCTTTGCCCTGCTTGCGGTCATACGAAAGAGTGTCCAAATTGTGACATCAGTTTAACACTGCACGCGCAGTCGCATCTAATCTGTCACTACTGTGATTATCACGAAAATTTTAAAATTAAATGCAGCGATTGTAAAGAGGGCGAGCTTACACCAATGGGGCTTGGTACCGAGCGCGTCGAAGACGATTTAAAAAAACTTTTTCCCCAGGCGCGAGTGGCCCGGGCCGATCGTGACGAAATTAATTCGCGCGCCGAACTTGAAGAGCTTATTGATAAAATGGAAAAATCTGAAATTGATATTTTGGTTGGTACGCAAATGATTGCCAAAGGTTTGGATTTTCCGAACTTAAAATTAGTGGGTTTAATACTTGCTGACGTCGGTTTTAATTTACCTGATTTTCGCTCGTCTGAGCGCAGTTTTCAATTGATAACTCAGATGAGTGGGCGTTCGGGGCGACATACAAAAAAAGATGAAAACCCCGGGCAAGTCACCATTCAAACTTATAACACAGAACATGATTCATTGGTTTTTGCGAAAAACCATGATTACGAAGGGTTCGTTAAAAATGAACTTGGTCACCGGGAACAATTAAACTATCCGCCATTTCATAAAATGACTGCAATCCGTGTGCAATCACTGTCTTTAGAAAAAGTGAAAGCAACTTGCCATGCCATGGCACAAAGAGCGCATGCTGCAAAAGAAAAATTCGCAGCCTACAATGATATCGAAATTCTAGGACCGGCGCAGGCCCCTCTTGCAAAACTACGAAATCAGTTCCGCTACCACTTAATTTTCAAACATGCGCAACCTCAGATACTTAATCAGTTTGTGGCGCTGCTTATGGGTGACGAGTCCTGGGTTGAAACCCAAGTGAAGGTCGTGGTCGACATTGACCCCATGAACTTATTGTAAAATAATAAGACTATGGTCACATGTCCGCAGTGCAGCCTTGATACGCCTGAAATTTATCCAATCCAGGCCGAGCTTCGCGCAAAAATAAAATCTGCTGATCCCCATTTCGAACTGCACGACCAAATCTGTAAATCGTGCACTACGGCTTTGCAGCGCCAAGCTTACGGTGCCAAAGGTGTTTTACTTCAACAAGAGCGCGCTAAAGACATGAAAAAAAAGCGCTTATGGCAAAACCGTGTTGCTTTGGTCCGTAATGGCCATGCGCTAATGAAAAATCAACTTTTTTCAGAGGCCGCAATTTCGTACGAAAAATATTTGCGTTTAGTCGAAGTCGTTTTCAATTGTGGGCCGGGACAACTAACACCTGAAATTTTAAAAGAGTCTGCAAAAACAGCCGAGCTTACAGTCATCACTGGAGTTTACTGGGACTTAGTTCGTATTTACGATGCCAGCGATAAATATGGTGGTCGCCAAAAATTTGCTGCAAAACAATTAGC